>JAPPPZ010000041.1 GCA_028817275.1 Gammaproteobacteria bacterium | reverse complement strand
GGATTGGCGGTTTTGGTTTTTGCGGCCGTGCTACATTTCGCCGCACCGTACGCCCGCAGAAACCGATGACCGCCATTCACCACCCCCTGAAACTCGCCAACGGCGTCGTGCTGTGCAACCGCATCGTCAAGTCGGCGATGTCCGAAGCGTTGGCGGATGCGCACGGCGATGCCAGCGACGGGCAAATCAAAATCTACGCGAGATGGGGCAAGGGCGGCGCCGGAATGCTGATTACCGGCAACGCGATGGTTGACCGCCGGCATTTGGAGCATCCCGCCAACTTCGTGTTGGACGAGCGCAGCGACAAGGCGCGCACGCGGCGCCTGGCGGCGGCGATGAAAGGTGGTGGCGCGGTGGCGCTGGCGCAACTCAACCATCCCGGGCGGCAGCAGGGCGCGGAGGATTTCGGCCATGCGCCGCTTTCCATTTCCGATGTGAGGCTGGATTTGCCGGGCTACGCGCCGCCGGTGGCCGCCGGCGAGGAGGATTTGGCGGAGGTCATCGCAAAGTTCGCGCGCGCCGCGGCCCTGGCCGAGGAAGCGGGCTTTGACGGCGTGGAAATTCACTGCGCGCACGGCTATCTGCTCAGTTCCGCGCTGTCGCCGGCCATCAACACCCGCGCCGACCGCTGGGGCGGCTCGCTGGCCAATCGCGCGCGGCTGGCGTTGTCGGTGGTGGAGGCGGTGCGCGCGGCGGTTGCGGAGGATTTTGTCGTCGCGGCGAAACTCAACTCCGCCGACTTCCAAAAGAACGGATTCAGCGCCGAGGACAGCGTCGCGGCGGCGGTGATGCTGCAGGACGCGGGCGTGCATTTCATCGAAATCTCCGGCGGCAATTTTGAGTCGCCGATGGCCTACCGTCACGCGCCCAAACGTAGCACCGCATTGCGCGAGGCGTATTTCTTGGAGTATGCGCGCGCGGTCAAGGCGGCGCTGCGGATTCCGGTGATGGTGACCGGCGGCTTTCGCTCGGTGGCGGTGATGAACGCCGCGCTGGCCGAAGGCGCGACCGACTTAATCGGCATGGGGCGGCCGTTCGTGGCCGCGCCGGATTTCGCCGCCGGTTTGCTGGACGGCAGTTCCGATGCGGCGCCGGCGGTTGAGCGCGACTTTCCGGATGCACGCGACCTCCCCCCGGGCGCGGCGCTGAATTGGTTCTGCCACCAACTCGCGCTGCACGGTCTGGCCGGCGACGCCGACTTGTCGCTGCCGGTGGTGGACGGTCACCAGCGCTACCTGCAACGCCGCCGCGCCACCGCAGAATGCTTGCGCGCGGCGGCCGCTAACTCCGCCAGAACGAGCGGCTGAAGATGACCAGGAGGGTGAACAGTTCCAGACGGCCGAGGAGCATGGCGAAGCTGAGGAGCCATTTGCTGGGGTCGCTTAAGGCGGCGTAGTTGCGGGCGGCGGCGCCGAGGGCGGGGCCCAGGTTGTTCAGGCAGGCGGCGACGGTGGACAAGGCGGTGGTGAGGTCGTTGCCGGCGGCACTCAGCAGGAGCAGCAGCAGCACAAAACTGAACATGTAAAGCGCGGCAAAACCCCACACCGCGGCGAGGATGGACTCGCCGATGGGCTTGGCGCCGAGTTTGATGGGCATGAGCGCGTTGGGATGGATGAGGCGGCGCATCTCGCGGCGGCCCTGTTTGAACAGCAGAATGACGCGGATGACTTTCATGCCGCCGGCGGTGGAGCCGGCGCAGCCGCCGATGATGCCCATGAGAATTAACATGAGCGGCAGGAACGACGGCCACAAACTGAAGTCCACGGTGGTGAAGCCGGTGGTGGTGCCGATGGAGATGACCTGGAACATGCCGTGCAGCAGGGCGCCGCTGAAGCCGTCCATGGTTCTGGCCACGGCGAGGGTGGTGATGGTGACCACAGTGGCGATGGCGAGAACCAGCAGATAGCCGCGCACCTCGGAGTCGCGCAGGTAGCAGCCGGCATTGCGCGTGCGCACGGCGGTGAAGTGCAGGGCGAAGTTGATGCCGGCCAGCACCATGAACACCATGGCCACCGCCGCCACCGCCGGCGACTGGAAGTGGCCGAGGCTGGCGTCGTGGGTTGAAAAACCGCCGATGGCGACGGTGGAGAAACTGTGGGCGATGGCGTCGAACCAGTCCATGCCGGCGGCGAAGTAACCGGCGGCGCACAGCACGGTGAGGCCGAGGTAGAGGTACCACAGGGTCTTCGCCGACTCCTTGATGCGCGGGGTGAGTTTGGAATCCTTCACCGGCCCCGGGGTTTCGGCGCGGTATAACTGCATGCCGCCGATGCCGAGCATGGGCATGACGGCCACCGCCAGCACGATGATGCCCATGCCGCCGAGCCACTGCAGTTGCTGGCGGTAGTAGCGGATGGAGTGGGGCAGGTCGTCGATGCCGCTGAGCACGGTGGCGCCGGTGGTGGTGAGGCCGGACATGGATTCGAACAGCGCATCGGTGAGGCCCATGGCCGGGCGCTCGGCCAGCAGCAGCGGAACGGCGCCGAAAGCCGCCAGCACCGTCCAGAACATCACCACCACCAAAAAACCGTCGCGGTAGCGCAGTTCATGCTTGCACCGGCGCACCGGCAGCCAGCAGGCCAGCCCGGCGCCGAGGGTGACGGCGAAGGCGGCGGCGAAGGCAAGGTGCGCGCCATCGGCAAACAGCAGCGACACCGCCAGCGGCGGCACCTGGCTGCCGCTGAACATGATGAGCAGCACGCCGAGGATGCGCAGCACGGCCGGGGAATGCATGCTCAGACGAAAGTCGGGTCCACCTGAAACAGGCGCTCGATGTGGGGCAGGTGTTTTTTGTTGGCGGTGAACAGAATCACGTGGTCGTCGGCCTCAATGACGGTGTCGTCATGCGCCATGCGCACCTCGTCGCCGTGCAGGATGGCGCTGATGGTGGTGTGCGGCGGCAGTGGAATCTGGCCGATGCGGCGGCCCACCACTTTGGAGGCGTCGCGGTTGCCGTGGGCGACAATCTCGATGGCCTCGGCGATGCCGCGCCGCAGCGAGTGTACCGCCACCACGTGGCCGCGGCGGATGTGGGTGAGCAGGCTGCCGACGGTGGCCATGCGCGGCGAGATGGCGGTGTCAATGACGCTGTTCTCCATCAGGTCCACGTAGGCCGGCCGGTTGACCAGCGTCACCACCCGCCGCGCGTTCAGCCGGCGCGCCAGCATGGAGGACATGATGTTGGCCTCGTCGTTGTTGGTGAGGGCGCAGAACACGTTCATGGCGCCGATGTTTTCGCGGCGCAGCAATTCCTCGTCGGCGGCCTCGCCGTGCAGTACCATGGTGCGGTCCACCAACTCGGCGACCTTGGCCGCGCGCCCGGCGTTCTGCTCGATGAGTTTGACATGGTAGTTGCCCTGCTCCAGCGCGCGCGCCAGTTGCAGGCCGATGTTGCCGGCGCCGGCAATCATCACGTGGGCGCCGGCGCGGCGGTCCACCTGGCGCAACTCTTGGGTCATCACCCGGATGTGGCGCTCGGCGGCGACAAAGAACACTTCATCGCCCGGCGCAATCTCGGTGTCGCCGCTGGGAATGATGGGGTCCTCGCTGTGCTCGCGGTAGATGGCGGCGACGCGGGTGTTGACCGCGGGCATGTGCTGCTTCAACTCGCGCAGTTTGTGCTCCACCAGCGGCCCGCCCTTGACCGCCCGCACCGCCACCAGGCGAATCTTGCCGCCGGCGAAGTCCAGCACCTGCAGCGCGCCGGGGTGCTCGATTAATTGCTGCACCTGCCGCGCGACAATTTGCTCGGGGCTGATGATCACGTCCACCGGCACCGCGTGGTCGCCGAACACCGCCTTGTTGACCAGGTAGTCGCCGGCGCGGATGCGGGCGATCTTGGTCGGCGTTGAAAACAACGTGCGGGCGATCTGGCAGGCCACCATGTTCACCTCGTCGCGGTCGGTGACGGCCAGCAGCAACTCGGCGTCCTCGCCGCCGGCCCGGGCCAGCACTTCGGGGTAGGAGCCGTTGCCCAGCACCGTCTGGATGTCCAGGTCCTGGGCCAGTTGCAGTTGCTCCGGGCGGTTGTCCACCAGGCTGATGTCGTTGTCCTCGCCGGCCAGAACTTCCGCCATGGACAGCCCCACCTGGCCGGCGCCGAGGATGATGATTTTCATTAATGCTCAGCGGCGGCCGCTGCCGTTGCCGCCGGCGCCGTTGCCGCCATCGGCGCCGTTGCCTTCGTCGTCACCGTCGTCGTTGCGGATTTGCGACAGGCGCAGGCCAAGCTGTTTGAGTTTGTGGTACAGGTGGGTGCGCTCCAGGCCGACGTTGCGCGCCGCTTCGGTGACATTGCGGGCCTTGCGCAACTGGTGAATTAAATACAGGCGTTCAAAATCGCCGCGCGCGCTGCGCAAGGGCTGGTCCAGCACCTCGCCCAGGGCGCCGGGCCGCCAATCGTGGGCCAAAGTCCCGCCCTCACCGGCGGCCGTGGCCAGGCGGATGGCGGCGCGCACCTCGCCGGCATGAATCTCGCCGCCGCGGTTCAGAATTAACAGTTGCTGCACCAGGTTCACCAACTCGCGGACATTGCCCGGCCAGTGGTGGCCGCACAGCGCCTCCACCGCGCCTTCGGTGAGGGAGCGCGGCGGCAGGTTTTCGGAACTGGCAAACCACTCCAGATAAAAATCGGCCAGTTCGGGAATATCCTCCGGATGCTCGCGCAGCGGCGGGATGCGCAGCGGCACCACGTTCAGACGGTAGTACAAATCCTCCCGAAACCGCCCCTCCTGCACCGCGCGCGCCAGGTCGTGGTTGGTGGAGGAAATGATGCGCACGTTAATGCTGTTCTCCTCGCGCCCGCCGACGCGCACGAAGCGCCCCTCCTCCAGCGCGTTGACCAGTTTGGTTTGGATGCCGGGGTCAAGGTCGCCGATCTCGTCGAGAAACAACGTGCCGCCGGCGGCCTGCTCAAACCGCCCCGGCTGCACCGCGCCGTGCTGGTTTTCGCTGCCGAAAAACTGCGCCGCCAGCGACTGCGGCGGCACCGCCGCCAGGTTGAACTCCACCATCAACGCCTGGCTGCGGCGGCTGGCCTGGTGCAGGCATCTGGCCGCCACGCCCTTGCCGCTGCCGGCCTCGCCGCTGATGAGCACCCGGCTTTCGGTGCGCGCGATGCGTTCTATTTGGTCGCGAAGTTTTTGCATCACCGCGCTGCCGCCGACCAGAATGTGGTTGGGCTCCAGGCGGTTGCGCAGTTCGCGGTTTTCCCGCTTCAGGCGGCGGTGCTGCAGCGCGCGCTCCACCGTCACCAGAAGTTTGGCGGTGGACAGCGGCTTTTCCAGAAAATCGTAGGCGCCGTAGCGCACCGCCTCCACCGCCGTTTCCACGTTGCCGTGGCCGGAAATCATCACCACCGGCATGTCCAGATTCTGCTCGTGCCACCGCCGCAGCAGACTGATGCCGTCGATGTCCGGCATCCAGATGTCCAGCAGAACCAAATCCGGCTGATGGCGAATCTGCGCTTTGCGCCCGCCCTCGCCGTTGGCGGCGGTGACGACGGTGTAATTTTCATCCTCCAGAATTTCCTTAATCACCGCCTGAATGTCAGGCTCGTCGTCAACCACCAAAATTTTTTCGTCCGCCATCGCGAATCACGAATCCCGAAGTGCGGGCCATGAGTTTGACTTAAAAAATAACACCAGCCGCGGCCAAACTGCAAGATGCAAGTGCGGCGACGGTGGTTTGGAGTTCACAAACGGCGGCCGCGGAGTCGGGAATGACGGTGGCGGTGTTAAAAGTGACGGTGGCGGTGTTGAAGGTGACGGTGGCGGTGTTCACGGCCGTGCAACCACCCACACGTCCACCCGCCCGGCGCCGGCTTTGCGCAGGGTGCGGGCGCATTCGTGGGCGGTGCTGCCGGTGGTGAGCACGTCGTCCACCAGGGCGATGTGGCGGATGGCGGCGGCGGCCGGCGCGGCTTGGAAGGCGCCTTTGACATTGAGGCTGCGCGCCCGCTGGCTGAGCCTCACCTGCGGCGGGGTGTGGACGGTGCGGCGCAGCAGGTCGTGGCGCACCGCGATGCCGGTGTGGCGGCCGATGAGGCGGGCGAGTTCCGCCGGCTGGCTGAAGCCGCGGCCGGCGGTGCGGCGCGGGTGCAGCGGCACCGGGGCCAGGGCATCGGGGCGCGGCAGGCCGCGGCACTGCCACTCCATGGCCAGCAGGCGGGCGAGGGTGCGGCCGAGGTCGGGGCGCGGGGCGTATTTGTAGGCCCTCACCCAGCCGGCCAGCGGCTCGTCCCACGGGAACGGCGCAAAAACCGAGGCAAAGGCCGGCGGCCGCGCCAAACATGCCCCGCAGGCGCGCGGCTGGTCGGCGGCCACGGCGCACACCGGGCACTGGATGCCGCTGCGCGGCAGTTGGTCGTGGCAGGCGGCGCACAGGTCGGCGTCACCCTCACCGCCCATGCGCCCGGCGCGGCCGCGGCACACAAGGCATGCGCGCGGCGCCAGCCAGTCCAGAATGCCGCCCCACCGCCGATTTTGCACCGCGCGCCTTGAAAAAGCGCCGGGCGGGGATAATATAGTGGCAGTGGCGTGGAGCGATGCCATCCCTGTGCCGGGGTCCGGGTGAAAGTTGCGGCCACAGTGGCGGCGGGCGGCGGCGGTGTCAACAGCGCTGTTGAAATTTTTCGCCGTGTGCTTATAATCGCCGCGTTTTTACCGGGCGCCCCCGATTGAGACCATCACCCATGAGCAAAATTCAAGTCGACAACCTGCAAAAGCGCTTTGGCGCGCTGGTGGCGGTGGATTCCAT
>JAPPPZ010000119.1:14896-18121 GCA_028817275.1 Gammaproteobacteria bacterium | reverse complement strand
TGCGCACGCCGCCGAGGATGAGGGTTTTCACGCGCCCAAGGTTACACCATCGGCGGGCGCGCTTTGTGTTACTCTTGCGCCGCCGGGTTGCTTTCGGGATGAATTTGAATTTGCAGTTGGCGGATGCGGCTGATTTTTTTCAGCGCCGGCGACTGCTCCGCCATCGGCGTGGCGGCGGCGGCGGTTTTAATTTGCCGCAGCAGCGTCGGCAGGCGGTGGCGCAGGCGGCTGGCCCACACCGGCGACGCGGTTTGCAGCAGCAGCACGCCGTCGCGGATGCGCAGCGGCTCGGCGTGGGCGGCGGTTTCGGCATCGGCGACCTGGCGGAAGGCGATGCGCAAATCTTCCCGCTCGCGGGCGCCGGCGATGAGCGCCGGGTGGTTATGCAGAAACTTCTGCAGCCAGAAACTCAGCGGGCGAAAGGATTTTTCACTGACACTCACATGCGGCACACCGCGCGAAACACATTCATCTTAACCTCCGTTTAACCAAGGCGCAATGAGCAGCGGCAACCCGTTCCTTTCCCGCATTTTCGGCAGCAGAAACCAGCGCCTGCTGCGGCGTGTCGGCCGGGTGGTGGAGCGGGTGAACGCGCTGGAAAAAACCCTTGCCGGCTGCGGCGACGCGCAACTGCAGGCGGCCACCGCAAAATATAAAGAGCGCGCGGCCGGCGGCGAGCCGCTGGAGGATTTAATGCCGGAGGCTTTTGCGGTGGTGCGCGAGGCGGCGCGGCGCACTTTGCAACTGCGCCACTTTGATGTGCAAATTGTCGGCGGCGCAATTTTGCACGGCGGAAAAATCGCCGAGATGAAAACCGGCGAGGGCAAAACCCTGGTGGCGACGCTGCCGGCTTATCTGAACGCGCTCAGCGGCGAGCCGGTGCATATCGTCACCGTGAACGACTATCTGGCGCGCCGCGACGCCGAGTGGATGGGCGCGGTGTATTCTTTTCTTGGCCTCAGCGTCGGCGTGGTCGCCTCCGGCCAGAATCACGAGGAAAAAAAACAGGCCTACGCCGCCGACATTGTCTACGGCACCAACAACGAATTCGGTTTTGACTACCTGCGCGACAACATGGCCTTCTCGGCCGCGCAGCGCGTGCAGCGCGGACTGCATTACGCCATTGTGGATGAGGTGGACTCCATTTTAATTGACGAGGCGCGGACGCCGCTGATTATTTCGGGCCCGGCCGAGGAGAGCACCGACCTTTACCACCGCATCAACGACATTGTCCCGCGCCTCACCCGGCAGCAGGCCGAGGACGGCCCCGGCGACTACTCGGTGGACGAAAAAAGCCGCCAGGTTTTTCTCACCGAGGAGGGCCACGAGCGCGCCGAGCAACTGCTGGCAGAAGTCGGCCTGCTGGACAGCGGCGCCAGTTTGTACGATGTGAACAGCATCGGCCTGCTGCACCACCTCAACGCCGCGCTGCGCGCGCATGCGCTTTTTTCGCGCGATGTGGACTACATCGTCAAGGACGGCCAGATTGTCATCATCGACGAGTTCACCGGCCGCATGATGCCCGGCCGGCGCTGGTCCGAAGGCCTGCACCAGGCGGTGGAGGCGCGGGAGAAATTAAAAGTGAACCAGGAAAACCAGACGCTGGCTTCCATCACTTTTCAGAATTACTTCCGCCTGTACCGGAAGTTGGCCGGCATGACCGGCACCGCCGACACCGAGGCCGCCGAGTTTCAGCAGATTTACGGCCTTGAGGTGGCGGTGATGCCGACGCACATGAAAATGGTGCGCGATGATTTGCCCGACCTGGTTTACCGCACCGCCGCGGAAAAATTCCGCGCCATCATCGCCGACATCAAAGAGCGGCAGGCGCGCTCGCAGCCGGTGCTGGTGGGCACCGTGTCCATTGAGGTTTCCGAGTATTTGTCGCGCCTGCTCGGCGAGGAAAACGTGCGGCACTCGGTGCTGAACGCCAAGCACCACGAAAGCGAGGCGCAAATCGTCGCCCAGGCCGGCGGCCCCGGCACCGTCACCATCGCCACCAACATGGCCGGGCGCGGCACCGACATTGTGCTCGGCGGCAACCTGGAAAAGGAACTGGCCGAAGCCAGCGACGACGACCAGGAGCGCGCCGCGCTGCACAACGACTGGCAGGCGCGCCACGACGCGGTGGTGGCGGCCGGCGGACTTTATGTGCTCAGCACCGAGCGCCACGAATCGCGCCGCGTCGACAACCAGTTGCGCGGCCGCTCCGGGCGCCAGGGCGACCCCGGCGCGAGCCGCTTCTACCTTTCCATGGAGGACAATCTGATGCGCATCTTCGGCTCGGAAAAAGTTTCCACGCTGATGGAAAAACTCGGCATGGAAGAGGGCGAGGCCATCGAGCATCCGTGGGTGACGCGCGCCATTGAAAACGCGCAGCGCAAAGTTGAGGGGCGCAACTTTGACATGCGCAAGCAGTTGCTGGAATACGACGATGTCGCCAACGAGCAGCGCAAGGTGGTGTACGGCGAGCGCAGCGCGCTGATGGAAGTGGATGACATTTCGCAAAACATTAAAACCATGCGCGAGACGGTGGTGAACAAAGCCATCGACCAGGCGCTGCCGCCGCAGTCGCTGGAGGAGCAGTGGGACATTCCCGCGCTTGAGTCGATACTGCGCGAGGAGTTCAGCGTCGAGTTGCCGCTGCGCGACTGGCTGCGCGACGAGCCGGAGTTGCACGAGGAGCCGCTGCGCAAGCGCATTCTCGCCGGGGTGGAGCAAAATTTTGAGCGCGTGCTGGCGCCCCTCGCCGAGGAGGAGCGGCGGCGGGTGGAAAAGGCGGTGACGCTGAATGTGCTGGACCAACTGTGGAAAGAGCACCTGGCCAACATGGACCACCTGCGCCAGGGCATCCACCTGCGCGGCTATGCGCAAAAAAATCCGAAGCAGGAATACAAGCGCGAGTCGTTTGAGTTGTTCACCGCGATGCTGGAGCGCGTCCGCCGCGACACCGTGCGCGTGCTGTCGCACCTGCAACTGGCCCGCGAGGGCGAGTCGGCCGCCGAGTTGCAGCAGTCGCGGCAGCCGGCGTCCATGGAGTTTGTGCACCCGCAAAGCGAGGCGCCGTCGCCGGCCTTTGCCCGCCCCGGCGGGGCCTCACCCTCACCTTCGCCGCGCGCGCGGCCCTCACCAACGCCCCAAACCTTCGTCCGCAGCGGCCGCAAAATTGGGCGCAACGAGCCGTGCCCGTGCGGGTCGGGGAAGAAATTTAAGCAGTGCCATGGG
>JAPPPZ010000119.1:0-14253 GCA_028817275.1 Gammaproteobacteria bacterium | reverse complement strand
CCCCTCGCCCCCAAAAAATTCCCGGCCATGCCCGCCATTGCCGGCCTCAGCATCGCCGCCGTCCGCGCCGGATTGCGCAAGGCGGGCGACCGGCGCGATGACCTCATGCTCGCCGCTTTCGCTGCCGGCAGTTGCATCGCCGGCGTGCTGACCCGTTCCGCCACCGCGGCCGCGCCGGTTTTGTGGTGCAGAAAAGTTCTGCCCGGCGGCCGCGCGCGCGCGCTGGTGGTGAACGCCGGCAATGCCAACGCCTTCACCGGCGCCGTTGGTGAGCGCGCCGTCGCCGCCACCGCCGTTGCCGCCGCCGCCGCCATCGGTTGCGCGCCGGGCGAAGTGCTGGTCGCCTCCACCGGCGTGATTGGCGAGCCGCTGCCGGTGGACAACATCACCGCCGCCATCGCCGGACTCGCTATTAACGTACCCGGAGTCGCCACCGCCCGCGCGGCCGACTTCCACGCCGCCGCCACCGCCATCACCACCACCGACACCTTCGCCAAGGGCGCCACCGCCACCGCCGCCATCGCCGGCACCCAAGTCAACATCAACGGCATCGCCAAAGGCTCCGGCATGGTGGCGCCCGACATGGCCACCATGCTGGCCTTCGTGTTCACCGATGCCGCCATCGCCCCGGCCGCATTGCGCTCCTGTTTGCGCGCGGCGGTGGACGAATCATTCCACTGCATCACCGTGGACGGCGACACCTCCACCAGCGACACCGTTCTGCTGGCCGCCACCGGCGCGGCCGGCAACCGCAAAGTGGCCGGCGCCGCCGCCCTCGGCGATTTTCGCCGTGCACTGAACAAAGTGTGCACCGACCTGGCGGTGCAGGTGGTGCGCGACGGCGAGGGCGCGGCCAAATTAATCCGCGTCGAGATAAGCGGCGCGCGCAGCGATGCATCGGCGCGGCGCGCGGCGCTGGCGGTGGCCAACTCGCCGCTGGTCAAGACCGCCATTGCCGGCGGCGACGCCAACTGGGGGCGCGTGGTCATGGCCCTCGGCAAAAGCGGCGAGGCGTTGGTTGCCAGGCGCATGCGCATCCAAATCGGCGGCGTCACCGTCGCCGAGCGCGGCGCCCGCGCCGCCAATTACGGCAAGCGCGCCGAAGCCGCCGTCACCCGCCACCTGGCCGGCCGCGAAGTCACCCTGTCCGCCCACCTCGGCGCCGGCCGCGGCCGCGCGCGGGTGTGGACCTGCGACCTCACCCATGGCTACATCCGCATCAACGCCGACTACCGCACCTGAGAAACAGTTGACGGTCGCCATTGGCCTGGTGCGCGGCGCCGGCGGCGACGTGCTGCTCAGCCGCCGCAAATCCGGCGACACTCATGCCGGGCGGTGGGAATTTCCCGGCGGCAAGTTGCGCGCCGGCGAGGACGCCGCGTCCGCACTTAAACGTGAGTTGCGCGAGGAGTTGTCGCTGGAGGTGACGGCGGCGCGGCACTGCTTCACCGCGCGGCATGACTACGGCGGCTACGCGGTGCGGCTGGAAGTGTTTGCGGTGGAGCGTTACCAGGGCCGCGCGCGCGGCGCCGAGGGGCAGGAGTTGCGATGGGCGCGGCCGGAGGAGTTGGCGGCGGTGGACTTGCTGGAGGGAAGCCGGCCGGTGGCGGAGTTTTTGCAGCGCGGCGGGCTACGGTAGTATTTTTCGCAATTTTAATTGGGCGCGCAGATAGGCCATGCTGCGGCCGCCTTTGACGCTGTTGCAGAAGCCGCACAGCAGTTGCAGGTTGTCGTCGGTGTCGGCGCCGCCCTTGGACAGGGGGACTTCGTGGTCCACGGTGAAGTTGCGGAATGGAAAATTGGTTTTGCAGCCTTTGCACAATCCTTCCTGCCGGCCGAAAAGAATGTGGCGGATGTTGCGGGAGCGTTTGGGCGCGTCGGCGCGCCGGGGAATGTCGGTGCGGTGGATGATGGGAAACAGCCCGCCGATTTCGCGCTCGGCGCGGATTTTAATTAACTCGGCGGCGCGCCGGCTGATGTCAATGCCGATCCAATTGCGGCCGAGCATTTCGGCGGCGATGAGAGTGGTGGCGCAGCCGCAGAACGGGTCAAACACGGTGCCGCCTTTGTCGCTGGACGCCGCCACAATGCGCCGCAGCAGCGCCAGCGGTTTTTGCGTGGGGTAGCCGATGCGTTCTTTGGCCTGGGCGTTGATGGAATCGATTTCCCACACATCGTGGCAGACGCGCCCGTGGTCTTTGTAATAACGGTAGTCTTTGCCGGCGGCGCGGCGAATGCGGTACTTTCTTCCCTGTTTGTCGGTGCGGGTGAAGTGGTCGGTCTTGTCCTCGCGGTAGTCTTCGGTTTGGACATTAAAACGGTAGTGCGGCCCCGCGCCGTAAAACAGCAGCACATCGTGCTTGCGCGAAAACCGCCGCTTGCTTGCGCCGCCGGTGTGGTAGTGCCAGATGATTTCGTTCTGAAAATTCTTCTTGCCGAAAATCGCATCCATCACCAGTTTCAAACCGTGGCTCATGGTCGGGTCGCAGTGCAGGTAAATGCTGCCGCTTTCTTTCAGCACGCGGTGCATTTCCAGCAGGCGCGCCGCCATGTAAATCAAATAGGACTGGTCGCCCTTGCCGCCGGCCGCGCCGCCGGCAGCGATGACTTTGTACAACGCCGGATGCGCCTCCGAAATCTCGCCCCACCATGCGGCGTCGGTGTCTTCAAAAGTCCACGCATCCTTAAAACTCGCGCCCGCCGCCTCGCTGCCCACCGGCGCCGAATAGTGGCGGTTGGAATTGAAGGGAGGGTCGAGGTAAATCAAATCCACCGACGCGGAATCCATGCCGCGCAAAACTTCAATGTTGTCGCGGGTGAAAATTGTCCTGTTCTTTACCGGCATGGCGGCAGTATAACAGAACCGAAAACTAAGCCGCGCCGCGCGACCAGCGGCGGTGCAGCCGCTCCACCTGGCGGCGCAGGTTTTGCAAGCCGCCGCTGTTGTCGACCACCAGGTCGGCGCGGGCGAGCAATTGTTTGCGCGCAACCTGCGCCGCCATGATGCGGCGCGCTTCGGCTTCGGTGACGCCGTCGCGCCGGCACACCCGGCGCAAACGTTCTTTTTGCGGCGCGTCCACCGCGAGGATGATGTCGGCGCGGTTTTCCTGCGCGGTTTCCAGCAGCAGCGGGATGGACAAAATGCAGTAGGGCGCGTTTTTTTTGCGCAGTTCCGCGGTTGCCGAATCCATTTGCCGGCGGATGCGCGGGTGGAGAATTTTTTCCAGTGCTGCGCGCTTTTCACCGTCGGCAAACACCGCCCGCCGCAGCGCGGCGCGTTGCAGGCCGCCGTTTTGGTCCACGAATTCCTGTCCCAACTGCTCGCCGATTGCCGCCACCGCCGGCCGGCCCGGCGCAGTCAGTGTGCGGGAGATTTCGTCGGCGTCCACCACCGCGCCGCCCAGTTCCCGGAACAGCCGCGACACCGCGCTCTTGCCGCTGCCGATGCCGCCGGTGAGGGCGACGGTCAGCACGGCCCCACCCTCACCCTCACCCTCCCCATGTGCCGTGCCACGCCGCGATTGCATCGCCCCACAGCAGCGCAACCCAGCCGGCCGCGGCGAGGAACGGGCCCCACGGCAGCGGCGCGCCGGCGCCGCGTTTGCGCGCGTTGATGCACAAGCCGGCCAGCGCGCCGGCCGCCGCCGCCGCAAACAGAATAAAAAACATGTGCTGCCATCCGAGCCACGCCCCCAACATCGCCGCGAGCTTAAAATCGCCGTGACCCATGCCTTCTTTTTTGGTCGCGGCGCGGTGCAGATGATACACAACAAACAAAAACAGGTACGCCCCGGCCGCGCCGAGCACCGCATCGGCGGCGCCGGCGCCGAGCACGCCAACGGCATTCAGCAGCAGCCCGCACCACAGCCCCGGCAGGGTGAGGGCGTCCGGCAGCAGCATGCAGTCGCCGTCCACCAGCGCCAGCAGCAGCAGCATCCAGGTCAGCAGCAGCGCCGCCGCGGCCGGCAGTGTCCACCCCAGTTGCGCCGCCACCGCCAGCGACAAAACGCAGGCCAGCAACTCCACCATCAATTCGCGCCGCGCAATCACGCCGCCGCAGTGCGCACAGCGGCCGCGCAGCACGGCGTAGGACAGCACCGGCACCAACTCCGCCGCGCCGAGTGCCGTTCCGCAGTGCGTGCATCTTGAGCGCGTGAAGACGATGCCGGGCGCTGCCGTTGCCGGCTCCGCCACCAGCATTTTCGGCAGGCGCAAACTGGCCAGGTTGAGAAAACTGCCCACCGCCAGCGCCAGCATGGCCAGCAGCGTCCACGGCAGCGCCATTGTCAACGTCGCCATCACCGTTTCCATGACTCAGAACACCGCCGCCGCGTTAAACACCGGCAGGTACATGGCCACCACGATCAACCCGACCACTCCGCCGAGCAGCGCCATCACCAGCGGCTCCAGAAGTTTGCTCAGCGCGGCCACTCCGTTGTCCACCTCGGCCTCCAGAAAGTCGCCGGCGCGGTGCAAAAGCGCGACTAACTGGCCCGACTCTTCGCCGGTCCGCACCATCTGCAGGAACAGCGACGGGAACACGCGCGCGGCGCGCATGGAAGTTTCCAAACCGTGGCCGCCGCTCAGGCCGTCGCGCACCGACAGCACCGCGTTGCGGAACACCGTGTTGCCGGCCACCTCCGCGGCCGGCGCGATGCATTCCAGGAGCGGCATGCCGGCGCCGAGCAGCGTGGCCAGGGTGCGGGCGATGCGCGCCAGCGCGGCCTTGCGCAGCAGCGCGCCGGCCAGCGGCACCGCCAGTGCGAGTCGGTCCAGCATCAGGCGCGCCAAAGCAAACCGCCGCCGTGCAACGCCAAGCGCGGCGGCGATGCACACCACGGCCGGCAAAAACCACGGGCCGCCATCGCGCGCCGCCGCCGATGCATTCACCACGGCGCGGGTCAGCGGCGGCAACTCGGTTTCATAGTGGCCGAACATCGCCTCAAACTGCGGGATGACGAACACCATCATCAGCGCCACCACCGTCACCGCCACCGTCACCACCACCGCCGGGTAGGCCAGCGCCGATTTAATTTTCTTGCGCAGCGCGATGCTCTTGCGCAGGTAGACGGCGAGGTTGTCCAGCGTCTGGGCCAGGGCGCCGGCCAACTCACCGGCGCGCACCAGACTTAAGTACAGCGGACTGAACGTCGCCGGGTATTTTTCCAGCGCCGCGCTCAGCGCCACCCCGGCGCGCACCTCGTTGTGCACCGCGCCTAACATGACTTGCAGCGCCGGCCGCGGCGAGTGGCGCGCCAGCGTGGCCAGCGACGACGCCAGCGGCACCCCGGCGCCGAGCATGGCGGCGAGTTGCTGGCTGAACAATTGCACCTCCGCCGCCGCCGGCTTGCGGCCGCCGCCGCGGCGCTTTGCCGCGCGCACCTCGGCGTTTGGCACGCCGCGGCGCCTGAGGGTGGCGCGCGCCCAGGCGATGCTGGGACCGTGGAGTTCACCGCTGTGGCGGCCGGCGCGCCAGTGGAACGCGCGCGTTTTTTTCATGCGCCGGTCACCCGCACCGCCTCGGCCAGGCTGGTGACGCCGGCGCGGACTTTGTCCAGCGCGGCGCCGCGCAGACTTTGCATGCCGCCGGCGCGGGCGAGTTTTTCCACCTCCGGCTTGCCCGGCCGGTGCAGCACCAACTCGGCCATGGCGGCGTCAAAAGCCATGCACTGAAAAACGCCGGTGCAGCCGCGGTAACCGTCAACACAGCGCGCACAGTTGCCGGCGGAAAAAATTTGCAGCCCGGCCCCGCCCTCGCCGTCCACCGCAAACCCGGCGGCGCGCGCGGCTTGCGCGCTTAAAGTTTGCGGCCGGCGGCAGTGCGGGCACAGTTTGCGCACCAGCCGCTGCGCCATGACCAGACTTAAAGACGACGCCAGGTCAAAAGGCCGCGCGCCCATGTTGAGCAGGCGGGTCAGCGCGGCCGGCGCATCGTTGGTGTGCAGAGTGGACAGCACCAGGTGGCCGGTCTGCGACGCCTTGAGGGCGATGTCCACCGTTTCCGGGTCGCGGATTTCGCCGACCATGATGATGTCCGGGTCCTGGCGCAAAAACGCGCGCAGGGCGGTGGCGAAGCCGAGCCCGGCGCGCTCGTTGATGTTCACTTGGTTGACGCCGTCCAGATTAATCTCCACCGGGTCCTCCACGCTGCAGATGTTGCGCGAGGCCTCGTTCAACTGGTTGAGCGCGGCGTAGAGGGTGGTGGTTTTGCCGCTGCCAGTGGGGCCGGTGACCAGCACCAGGCCAAACGGCCGGGCGATGGCGGCGAGGTACAGTTCATGCTGCGCCGCGCTCAGGCCGAGGCCGGCGGCGTCGGGCAGGCCGTCCTCGCGGCCGAGAATGCGGATGACCACTTTCTCGCCGTGCAGCGCGGGCAGGGTGCTGACGCGGAAGTCAATGCCGTGGTGCCCGGGCAGCGCGATTTTCATCCGCCCGTCCTGCGGCAGGCGGCGTTCCACGATGTCCAGTTGCGACATGATTTTCACCCGCGCCACGATGCGCTCGTTCAAATCACGCGGCGGCCCCGGCGCGGTGTGCAGTACGCCGTCAATGCGCAACCGTACCCGCGTGCGCCCCTCGCACGGCTCAATGTGCACATCCGAGGCGCCGCGCCCCACCGCATCGCGCAGCAGGTCGTCCACAAAACGCACCACCGGGGCATCGGCGCCCGGCATGACGCCGATGCCCGGCAGGCCGCGAAGCTTGGCCATGGCGGGTGGTTCCTTAGCGGCAGTCGACTGGAAGAAACTCGTCCGGGACGCTGGTCGCGTTCGGACTCGTTGTCGAGCCGCAATCCCACAGGATGTTGGCTTTGTCGTCCGGTTTGCTGAACGCAATTTTCAAGACGTTGTTGTGAATTTGATTGCCATCATCATCGGTGCCGCCATCCAGGGCGGGAAGCGCGCCGATAAGATATGTGATGATGACGTGGCCGTTCTTGACCTCTATTGAGTTAACGTAGTCGGTCCTGAATTGGGTCTTCGACGGCAGCCCGGCCGTAACGTTGTCCGCCGGCGCCGACCCCTTGTCGCCGTAGTAAACGGCGACTGCGGTTTTGGCGCGCTCGGCGAGGCTGATGCCTTCGGCAACCTTCACCCGGGTGGTGTAGTCGTCGTAGACCGGAATGGCAAAAGCGGCGAGGATGCCGATGACGGTGACCACCACCATCAGTTCCAGCAAGGTCAGGCCCTGCTGTTTTTGTTTGAGAAGTTTCATCTTCGTTCCTCCGTGATAAAAAAGGAGTGAAAAAATCCCGCGCAACCGCAAAAACACCGCCGCCCGGGGGCTTGGGGGCGTTATAAAACAAGGGGAAAATTAACTACTGTGACTTTAGTCACACTTTGGCGAATTTATTTTTGCCGGGGCGAAAAGCGTGGCAAAAAAACCACAGTTGGCGGCGGTCAAGACCTGCCGCCGGCCGGGCGACGCTGCGGATTCAGGCGGCTTTTCATCACGGCAACCGCCTCGGGGCTGTGGTCGATCAGCACAAAATGCCGCCCGTGACGGGCCGCCGCATCGCCGAAAGTGCCGCTGCCGGCAAAAAAATCCAGAACCGTGTCACCCGGATTGGAGTGCACCCGGACAATGCGCTCCAAAATTCCGAGGGGTTTTTGCGTGGCATAGCCGGTTTTTTCCCGGCCGCCGGGGCTGACAATGGTGTGCCACCAGACATCGGTGGGGGTTTTGCCGCGCGCCGCTTTTTCCTTGCCCACCAGGCCCGGCGCCAGGTAGGGGATGCGGTCGATGCGGTCGTAGTTGAAAATGTAGTCGCCGGGGTTTTTTGCATACCACAAAATATTGTCGTGCTTTGCCGGCCATTTTTTTGTGCTGCGCGCGCCGTAGTCGTAGGCCCAGATAATTTCGTTGATGAAACTTTTGCGGCCGAAAATTTTGTCCAGAAGCATCACCTTGCAGTAGTGCACTTCACGGTAGTCAATGTGAAAAAACAAACTGCCGTTGTCGCGGAGCACCCGGTAAGCCTCCTGCAGCCTCGGCTCAAGAAAAGCCAGGTAATCGTCAAAGCGGTCGTCGTAGCCGCTTTCCCCGAGGCACCGCGTCCGGTAACGCCGCCCCTGGTAGCCGGTACGGTCGCCGTTGTCGTCGCGGACAGTTTTCAGGCGCTTGCGCGTCTGCCGTTTCCCGGTGTTGAAAGGCGGGTCAATGTAGATGAGGGAGAAACTCTTGTCGGCGAATTTTTTTAACTCGGCGAGGTTGTCGCCGAGAATGATTTTATTTTTTGCGCCGCGCCGCGGGCCGGGGGGAGGCGGTGATGGGTGTGCTTGAGTCATTGTTTTCCCCGGCTGTGCGGCTTTTGTAAAATTTTCCGCCTCGCATGTCAAGTGATAAAATGCCCGCCGGTACTGCCGGGAAATGCTATACTGCCGGCCATTGCGAGGTGCCCTTGATGAAAACCCGGACCACAAACCATGAGCGCGCCAGCGTGCATGTGCTGATCGAGCCTCTGCTCAAGCGCAAGGCGGAGAAAGTTTTTCGGGCCAACGGCCTGTCCACCACCGAAGCCATCGCGCGCTTTTATGAGTTGGTCTCGGCGCGCAAAAAAGTGCCGCTGCCTATTTCCAAAAACATCCCCAATGCGGAAACCGTGAAAGTGCTTGAGGATTCGGTGCACGGGCGCAACTTGACGAAGTACGCAAGCGTTGAGGAGATGTTCTCCTCCATTCTGGGCAAGGACTGGCGCGAACAAAAATGAGAAGCACGGGCCAATACAGGCGCGACCTGAGAAAAGCCCACCGGATGGGCAAAGACATAGAAAAACTTGAGGCGGCGGTTGACACCATCGCCGCCGGGGAACGCCTGCCCCGCCGCTACCGCCAGCACAACCTGTCCGGAAACTGGGAAAGCCACATAGAATGCCATATGAAGGAGACTGGCTTTTAATCTGGCGCGAAGAAGCGGGCGAGATTGTCCTGGTGCGAACCGGAACGCATGCCGAGTTGTTTGGCTGAGCCCGGCGGCGGTGGCGGATTTGCGGAAAAGGGTTTATGCTTTCCCCTCCCGCACCAGCCGGAGAACCCCATGCCCGCCCTGATGAAAAAAACCGCCGCCCTCGCCCTCACCCTGTTGCCGCCCCTCGGCGCGGGCGCGGCGCCGCTGGTTAAGGAACTGGCCGACGATGTTTACATGTTCAGCGAGAGCGGCTACGTCAGTTTAGTCGTGGTCGGCGGTGATGGCGTGCTGATTGCCGACACCGCATTCACGCCGCGCGCGCAGCCGCTGAAGAGCGCCATCGCCAAAATCACCGGCAAGCCGGTGGCCGCCATCGTCCTGCCGCACGAGCATTACGACCATGTCGGCGGCACCGAGGTTTTTCCCGGCGCCGAAATTATCTGCCACCGCAGTTGCCAGGCGGTGTTTGATGTTGATGTGCCCGGCATCGCGCCACGGCGGGCGGATGTGATTTTTGACGAGTTTCTTACGGCGGCTGAGCGGTGATGCCCCAACGCAGCGTCGTCTTCCTGTCCGCCGCGCGCACCGCCATCGGCTCTTTCGGCGGCGCGCTCAGCGGCATGCCGCCCACCGAACTGGCGGCCGCGGTGGTGCGCGAGTCACTTGGGCGTTCCCCGCTGTCCGCCGGCGACATCGGCCACTGTGTGTTCGGCAATGTGGCGCACAGCGACCGCCGCGACGCCTACCTTGCGCGCTGCGCCGCGCTGGACGGCGGACTGGACGAAGCCACGCCGGCGCTCACCGTCAACCGCCTGTGCGGCAGCGGCCTGCAGGCCGTGGTCAGCGCGGCGCAGTGCATTCTGCTCGGTGACGCCGATGCCGCCATCGCCGGCGGCGCCGAAAACATGAGCCGCCTGCCGCACTGGGTGCACGACTTGCGCCACGGCCGGCGCATGGGTGACGCCGTGCTGGAGGACGCCATGCTCGCCGCGCTGCACGACCCGTTTGATGACTGCCACATGGGCGTCACCGCCGAAAACGTCGCGGCAAAATGGAACATCAGCCGCGCGCAGCAGGACCAGTGGGCGCTGGAAAGCCACCGCCGCGCCGCCGCCGCCATTGCCAGCGGTTATTTCCGCGAACAGATTTTGCCGCTCAAGGTGAAGCCCCGAAACAAAAAAGACAAAAAGAAAAACACCGGCGAAATTGTCTTTGACACCGATGAGCACCCGCGCGCCGACGCCAGTCTGGACGCCCTCAGCGCCATGCGTCCGGCGTTTCAACCGGACGGCAGCGTCACCGCCGGCAATTCTTCCGGCATTAACGACGCCGCCGCCGCGCTGGTGATGATGGAGGCCGGCGCGGCCGAAAAACGCGGCCTGCAGCCGCTGGCGCGCCTAGTGGCCTACGACCACGCCGGCGTCGCGCCGCGCTACATGGGCATCGGCCCGGTGCCGGCGGTGCGCAAGGTGATGGCGCGCGCCGGGCTCGGCGTCGGCGACATGAGCGTCATTGAATTGAACGAGGCCTTCGCCGCCCAGGCGCTGGCGGTGATGGCCGACCTTGAACTGCCGCCGGCCAAAACCAACCCCAACGGCAGCGGCATTTCCCTCGGCCACCCCATCGGCGCCACCGGCGCCATCCTGGCGGTGAAGGCCATCTACGAACTCAAGCGCGCCAAAGGGCGCTATGCGCTGGTCACCATGTGCATCGGCGGCGGCCAGGGCATCGCCGCCATCATTGAAAACACCGCCTGAGCGGAAACCAAAACCCGCCGCGCCTGTCCCAGTACTGAAACCACCAAACGCAGGAGCCCAGACATGCTGATTCAAAAACCACCCGCCATTTCTGCAAGTGAAATCACCGCCGAAGCGCTTTACCAGGAGCGCCGGCGATTTTTGCGCGGCAGTGCGGCAGTTGCCCTCGCCGCTGCGCTGCCGGCTGTGGCATCCACGGCGCGCGCCGCAACATTTCACCAGGGCGTGAACGACTTCGGCGACCTGCCCGACGGCGGGTTCGGCACCGACGAAGAGTTGACGCCGTTTGACAAGGTGACGACCTACAACAACTTCTACGAATTCTCCACCGACAAGGCCGGCCCCGCCGAATTGTCCGGCGACTTTGAGCCGCGCCCGTGGACGGTGGCGGTGGCGGGCGAGGCCGAGAACGCAAAGCGCTGGGATGTGGACGAGTTAATCCGCCGCTTCCCGCCCGAGGAGCGCGTGTACCGTTTGCGCTGCGTTGAGGCGTGGTCCATGGTGATTCCCTGGGTCGGTTTTCCGCTGGCGGATTTAATTAAAGAGTCCAAGCCGACCTCGCGCGCCAGGTTTGTGGAGTTCGAAACGCTGCACGACCCGGAGCGCATGCCGGGCCAGCGCCCGGGCATCTTCGGCAATGTGCTGGACTGGCCGTACGTGGAAGGCCTGCGCATGGACGAGGCCATGCATCCGCTGACCATCCTCGGCGTCGGGCTGTATGGCCGGTTCCTGCCCAACCAGAACGGCGCGCCGCTGCGGCTGGTGGTGCCGTGGAAGTACGGCTTCAAAAGCATCAAGTCCATCGTCACCATCCGCCTCTCAGAAAAGCAGCCGCGCAACACGTGGAACATTCAGGCGCCGCGCGAGTACGGTTTTTATTCCAACGTCAACCCCGAAGTGGACCATCCGCGCTGGAGCCAGGCGCGCGAGCGGCGCATCGGCGAGTGGAAAAAGCGCCCCACCCTGCCGTTCAACGGCTACGCCGAGCAGGTGGCGCACCTGTATGCCGGGATGGATTTGCGCAAGCATTTCTGATGGCCGCGCCTTCCCCGGCGGCGGCGCGGCGCGGCGGTTTCGGGCCGTGGCTCAGCCGCCGCATGAACGTCATCAAGCCGCTGCTTTTCTGCGCGTGCTTGATTCCGTTTGCGTGGGCTGCGTACGGCCTTGCCACCGACAATCTTGGCGCCGAGCCGGTGGACGAGATGACCGAGGAAACCGGCATCTGGGGGCTGCGCTTTCTGCTGCTGACTTTGCTGGTCACGCCGCTGCGCCGCATCACCAACTGGAACGCCCTCGGCCGGCTGCGCCGCATGCTCGGCCTGTTCGCGTTTTTTTATGTGCTGTGCCACTTCGGCGTGTACCTGGTCCTCGACCAGTTTTTCGACTTCACGGAAATCGTGAACGACATCATCAAGCGCAACTACATTCTCGCCGGCTTCACCGCCTTTGTGATTCTCATTCCCCTCGCCGCCACCTCCACCAACTGGACCATTAAAAAACTCGGCGGCCGAAGATGGCAGAGGCTGCATCGCGGCGTCTACTTCGCCTCCATCGCCGCGGTGGTGCACTTTCTATGGCTGGTCAAGGCCGACTACACCGAGCCGGCGATTTACGCTTTCCTGCTTGCCCTGCTTTTCGCCTGGCGCATCCGCCACCGCCAACGGCGGGCACCGTGAACAACGCCGCCGCCGGTCCGCGCGCCGCACCGGGCGGCTGGCCGACGGTGCGCGCCTTTCTGCCCTGCCTGCTGCAGTTTCGCGTGCGGGTGGCGCTGGTTTTCGTCTTCCTCGGCTGCGCCAAATTGGCCAACATCGGCGTCCCGCTGCTGCTTAAAACCATCGTGGATGCGCTGCAGGAAATCTCCGCCGCCGGCATTGGCGGCGCCGCACCGGCGGCCATGGTGGCGGTGCCGCTGGCGCTGCTGGTGGCCTACGGCGCGCTGCGGCTGAGCACCACGTTGTTCAACGAGATGCGCAACGCGGTGTTCGCCAAGGTTTCGCAACTGACCACGCGGCAAATCGCGCTGCAAGTGTTCCGCCACCTGCACGACCTGTCCCTGGACTTTCACCTGTCGCGCCAGACCGGCCGCCTGTCGCGCGACATTGAGCGCGGCAGCCGCAGCATCAGCCAGTTGATGCAGTACGCCGTGTTTCACATCGTGCCGACGGTGTTTGAGATGGTGGTGATTTGCGTCATTCTCCTGCTCAACTACGACCCGGCTTTCGCCATGGTCACCGCCGCCACCGCCGCCTGCTATTTTGTGTTCACCTACAAGGTCAACACCTGGCGCAACCAGATTCGCAAAACCATGAACGAGGAGGACTCCCGCGCCCACTCCTCGGCGGTGGACGCGCTGATTAATTACGAGACGGTCAAATACTTCAACAACGAGGAGCACGAAACCCGCCGCTTCGACCGCCTGCTGCAGAGATGGGAAAAAGCCTCCGTCCGTTCGCAAACCTCCCTCGCCCTGCTCAACATCGGCCAGGGTTTAATCATCGCCTGCGGCCTCACCGCCCTGATGGTGATGGCGGCGCGCGGCGTCGCCGGCGGCGAGATGAGCATCGGCGACTTCGTGCTGGTCAACGCTTTTTTAATCCAGTTGTACATCCCGCTCAGTTTTCTCGGCACCATCTTCCGCGAAATCCAGCACGCCCTCACCGACATGGAAAACATGCTGCGCCTGCTGCATCTGCCGGCCACCGTGCGCGACCGTGCCGATGCCAGGCCCCTCAAAGTCAGCGCCGGCCGCATTGAATTCCACGACGTTTCCTTTCACTACCGCCCCGAGCGCCCGGTGCTGCAGGACCTCGGCTTCACCGTCGCCGGCGGCAGCGGCATCGCCGTGGTCGGCCACAGCGGCAGCGGCAAGTCCACCCTGGTGCGCCTGCTCTACCGCTTCTACGACTTAAACGCCGGCGCCATTCTCATCGACGGCCAGGACACCAGCCGCTGCACCCTGCAAAGCCTGCGCGCCGCCATGGGCATCGTCCCCCAGGACACCGTCCTGTTCAACGACACCATCGGCTACAACATCGCCTACGGCAGCCCGCAAAGCGGCGATGACGACATCCGCGCCGCCGCCGAGGCCGCCCACCTGCACGACTTCATCAGCGCCCTGCCACAGGGCTACGCCACCGAAGTCGGCGAGCGCGGCCTGAAACTTTCCGGCGGCGAAAAGCAGCGCGTCGCCATCGCCCGCACCCTGCTGAAAAATCCGCCCATATTAATTTTTGACGAGGCCACCTCGGCCCTGGACTCCCTGTCCGAACAAAAAGTCCAGGCCGCCATTCGCGCCGTCAGCGCCGGCCGCACCACCCTGTCCATCGCCCACCGCCTGTCCACCGTGGTGGACGCCGACTTGATTTTAGTTCTGCAAAACGGCCGCATCGCCCAAAGCGGCGCCCACCCGCAACTCTTGCAACAGGAAGGCCCCTACCGCCAAATGTGGCAGGCCCAGCAGGACAACGCCCGCCGCCATCAGGGCGAGGGCGAGGGTGAAGCCGCACCGGCCGCCCGCCCTGTGCTACACTCCCCCCAACCATTCACCGCCACCGGAGGACCCTGACCATGAAACCCACCGCCAACC
>JAPPPZ010000090.1:3384-18563 GCA_028817275.1 Gammaproteobacteria bacterium | reverse complement strand
ACAGCAACTTGCTGGTGGCCGCCGCCGGCTCGGGCAAGACTTCGGTGATTGTCGGTAAAATCGGTTACATACTGAAGAAAAAGTATTGCGCGCCTGCTGAAATTTTGGCCCTGGCGTTTAACCGCAAAGCGGCCAGGGAAATGGAAAAGCGCATTAATGAAAGACTCGACGTTGCCTCAGCCGGTGTCACTGTCAAAACTTTTCATGCTTTCGGGCTCGACGTTATCGCCCGGGCCGAGCGGGCCAAACCATCGCTCGCCGAGTGGACCACCAATCTGGGTGAGAATAGCGGGGCGAACAAAACCTGGCAGGAGATGATAAACGGCATTGCCCTTAAGGACGAAAAATTCAGCAGCCGCCTGGTTGCACTGTTTGCCTGCTTTCGCTGGGCAATCGAGCCCTTGCATCTCTTTAAGAGCAAAAATGAGTACGAACAGTATCTTATCGCCATGCGTGCGAAAAGAGGTAGCGGTGAAGACCGTGAGGACTGGCGCGTTCTGACTTTGAACGGTGAATATGTGCGCTCCCACGAAGAGATGTCCATCGCCAACTGGCTGTATGTCAACGATGTGGATTACCGGTACGAAACGCCGTATAAACACCGGACAGAGAGCGCCCGGCATCGCCAATACAAACCGGATTTTTATTACCCGCAAATCGGCGTGTATCACGAGCATTTTGCCATTGACGCCGACGGCAGGGCGCCGCTCTTTTTTTCCCCGGACTATGCCAAAGACGCGGAGTGGAAACGTGCAACGCATGCCCGCTATCAAACCAAGTTGATAGAAACGACCTCTGAAATGTTCAAGCGGGGGGATGTGTATGTGCGCCTGAAAGAGCAGTTGCAAGCGCACGGCATGGAGTTTAAAAAACGCCGCACGTTTTCTGAAATCACGAAAAGTCTGCGCGCCCAGTTTATCCTCCCGCTTTACGGCGTTATGCTGGCTTTTCTTACCCACTGGAAATCCAGCGGCGTGGATAACCCGTTGCAGAGCGCAAGCATGGAAAGGATGTCGCCCTATAACAGGGTGCGGGCCCGGTTGTTCGTGCGGATTATGACTCGCATTCGCGAGGAATATGAGGAAAGGCTGCGCGCCAGCAACGAAATTGACTTTGAAGATATGCTGGGCAAGGCGGCGGAGCATCTGCGCCGTGGCCGTTGGCGGCATCCTTACAAAATAATTCTGGTGGACGAGTTCCAGGATGTTTCGCGCAGCCGCACTCGCATGCTCGCGGAAATGCTGAAACAGTCTCCTGGCTGCAAAATATTTGCTGTCGGTGATGATTGGCAGTCCATTTACCGTTTCGCAGGCGCCGATGTTTCGGCCATGACCGATTTTGCCGATATATTCGGCGTAACGGCGACCAGCTACCTCAGCAAAACATTTCGCTCCAACCAGGGCATCGCCACTGTCGCCGCGGACTTTGTCCGAAAAAACCCCTCGCAGTTGCCCAAGGAGGTCCGGGCGCAAGACGCCAACGTATCCCGTGTGGTGTGTGTGGCGAATTATTTCGCCCCCAAGGACGTCGAACTTTTTATTGAGCGGCAGTTGCGCGGCATGTACGCCAATGGACGGCGGGAGAAAGTGTATGTTTTGGGGCGGTATAACAACCTCAAGCCGTTTGCCATGCGCCAATGGCAGCAGCAGGGTGGCCGCAATTTGGACATTCAGTTTTCAACTATCCACAGCATTAAAGGGCAGGAGGCGGATGTTGTCTTTGTGCTTGGCATGGACACCGGGGAATACGGATTCCCCAGCGAAATAGAAGACGATCCGGTATTGCAACTGGTTAAGCCGGTTCCTGAAGAGTTTCAACACGCCGAAGAACGGCGGCTTTTCTATGTCGCGCTTACGCGGGCACGCCACAAAACATTTTTGTTGACGAGGAAACCGAACCGTTCCGCTTTTGTGGACGAAATTCTGGCCGGCAAATCGGAAAGTGTTTACGAAGTTGACATCGGGGAGGGCGGCGAACAAGAGAATGCCGTCGACCTGCCCAAGTGCCCACGATGCGGCGGCTTCCTGAAAGAAAAAACAGGCTACTCTGTCTTTTGGGGCTGTTCAAATTATCCCAAGTGTAAATACACGCGGACCATTGCCAAGCGAAAGTAAACAAAGCCGGCAAAGCACCCCCCGCCTCCTGCTGGTCACGCCAAAGAACAGTTACCGCACTGCCGCCTACCTGCGCGCGGCGGCGCGGTTGAATCTTTTGCCGCTGGTGGTTTCCGATGCCGAGCCGGGGGCGCTGAGTGCCGGCGCGGCCGGGGCTCGGGTTTCTTTGCGTGATGAGGCCGCCGACCTGGCGCTGTTAGTGCGGAGCGGATTGCTGGACGGTGTGCGCGGCGTGGTCGGCGCTGAGGAGCGGGCGCTGCCATTGGCCGCGGCGGCGGCGAAATATTGCGGACTGCCGCACAACAGCGTGGACGCGGTGCGGGTTTCGCGGGACAAATACCGTGCGCGGTTGCGCCACCGCCGCGCCGGGCTCAACACGCCGGACTTTGCGCTGGTGCGGCCGCGCGATGCCGATGCGGTGGATGTGGTGCGTGAGCGGGTCGGGTTTCCCTGCGTGGTCAAGCCGCTTGCGCTGTCGGCCAGCCAGGGCGTCATTCGCAGCGATGACGCCGGCGCGCTTGCGCATAACCTGCAGCGGGTGCGGCGTATTTTGCGCGGCGAAGGTTTTGCCGGGGAAAATCTTCTGGTGGAAAAATTTATTCCCGGCGCCGAGGTGGCGGTGGAGGCGGTGCTGCACCGGGGTGAACTTATCGGCGTCGCGATCTTTGACAAGCCCGGCGAAATGAACGGGCCGTTTTTTGAAGAGTCGTGCTACACCATGCCATCGCGCCTGCCGCAGGCCGTGCAGCGCGAGGTGTACCGTGTGGTGGAACAGACCTGCCGCGCGCAGGGTTTGTTCCACGGACCGGTGCATGTGGAATGCCGCATCAACGCCGATGGCGTGTGGCCGCTGGAGGCCGCGGCGCGCACCATCGGCGGTGAGTGCGCACGCCTGTTCACTCTCGTCGGTGGTGAGGATTTGGAGTCCATGGTGCTGCGCAACGCGCTTGGTGAACCGCCCGCGCCGCTGCCGGTGGCCGGCGGCGCCGGGGTGCTGATGCTGCCGGCGCCGGGGCCGGGGACGCTGCGGCGGGTGGGCGGCTTGTCGGCGGCGCGTGCGGTGCCGGGCGTTGTGGAAATTAAAATCAACGTGCGCGAGGGGCAGGTGCTGCGGCCGTGGCCTGAGGGCGCGGTGTATCCGGGCTTTGTTTTTGCAACCGCCGAGTCGCCGGCCGCCGCCGAGGCGGCGCTGCGCCGCGCCGGGAAGTTGATCCATTTTGTGCTGGCGCCGCTGCTGCCGGTGACGGTGGTTTAAGTTTTGCGCACCGCAACGATGCCGGCGGCGGCGATCATGACCATGCCGGTGACGGCCGCCGCATCGGGAACCTCGGTGAAGGCCAGAAATCCCCACATCGCGCTGAATACCAGATAGCCGTAATCAAACGCCCCGATGATGGCGGGCGGACCATTCTGGTAGGCGAAAATAACCAGCGGCGCCGCCACCAACATCACCGCCGCCAGCACGCCCACGGTCAACCACCCGCCGGGCCCCAGCGCCGTCCACCCGCCGAGCAGAAACGGGTCGGCGTCCGCCGCCGCCGGCCACAGCAGCGCCCAAACGCTGACCAACGCGCCGGTGGCGATGAGGGCAAAGTTGAACCACAGCGCCAGCACCGCCGGCGTTTCGCGCCGGCATTTGGTGGCGGTCAACACCATGGCCAGCGCGAACAGCACCGCCGCCGCAATCGGCAGCAGCGCGTAGCGGTTAAAGCCGTCCACATCGGGCCGCACCAGCGCCAGCACGCCGGCAAAACCGAGCGCCAGCGCAAACCAGGTGCGCGCGCCGACCCGCGCGCCGGCGAACACGGCCGAGAACAGCGGCCCGGTGTAGAAACCGGCCGCCGCCACCGACAACTGCAAATGCGGCAGCGAAATGTAATACGCCACCCACGAGAAGCACAGCGCGAAACTGCGCAGCAAGGTCCACGGCAGCGCGCGCGGCATGAAAATCATGCGCCGCCGCAGCGCGATGAAAAGCGCCAAACACGCGGCCACCGGCAGCGAGCGCAGCACGAACAACTGCCACAGGGAAAAATTCGCGCTGGTTAATTTGATGACGGCGTCGCCGAACGACAACGCCAGCACCGCGAGCAGAATGCAGGCGATGGCAGGCCGGATGTTGTCACGCATGCCGGCGAGGGTGGCGGCGGTGAGGGTGAGGGCGGCGGTGAATGGCTCCCCGGGACGGGCTCGAACCGCCGACCCGGTGGTTAACAGCCACCTGCTCTACCAACTGAGCTACCGGGGAACAACGCCGCAATCATAGCGCACCGCGCCGCCGCCGGTCAAGTCAGCGCGAATTTTCCACCATGTATTCCACCGCCGCCCGCACCTGCGCATCGGACAGCGACGGGTTGCCGCCTTTTGCCGGCATGAAACCGGCCGTTCCCTGGTAGCCGTTGATGGCGTTTTCCACCAGCGTCTCCATTCCCCGGCTGATACGTTCGGTCCACGCCTCCGGCTTGCCGAGGGCCGGGGCGCCGGCAATGCCCGGACCATGGCAGGCGACGCAACTCACGTTGTACACCGCCTCGCCGGACACCTCGCCGGCTTCGGCCACCTGTACCGCCGGTGCAACCGCCGCTTCTGCAGCCTCCGCTGCGGCCTGTTCGCCCACCGCCAGCGTCCCCGCCGGGGCGATGCGCTCGGCAATGATGCGGTCGCGGCGCTGCTGCTTTTCCGCCTCCATTCGAGTGTCCACATCGGAGGCCATGAGGATGCCGATGCCGACCAGCGCCACGGTCAGCGCGGCTAACAGCGCCACCATGTAGAAAAATGCTTTGGCGAACTGGTTGTCGGTCATGGCGGCGGCGGGTTTGCAGTGGCGCCGATTATATCTTAGTATGGGCGGCGCCGCGCCCATAGCTCAGTTGGATAGAGCGTTGGCCTCCGGAGCCAAAGGTCAGAGGTTCGAGTCCTCTTGGGCGCGCCATTCTTTTCCGGTCCCGTCAGCCCCGCTCGCCGGCTGATTTCCTGACCAGGAAGTTCACCACTTCCATCAACTCCTCAGGCCCGCCGGCGGCGGACACCGAGGTGCGGTATTTTCCGTCCACAATCATGCTCGGCACTCCCGGCGCGGCGTAGCGCATGCTGCGGGCGGTGCCCTGGCGCAGCCGGGTTTCCACGCCGAAAGAATTGAACGCGCTGAGAAACTCCTCCTTGTCCACGCCGTGCTCGGCGGCGAAATCGGCCGCATCCTCGGCGTTGCGCATGCGCTTGCGCAATTTGTGGATGGCGTCATAAAATTCCTCATGCAGCGCCTCCACCGCGCCCAGCGCCTCAAAGGTGTAGAACACCCGCGCATGAAAGCCCCACGACTCGCGCAGCACCGCCGGCAGCGGAACGTACTCGGCGTTGTCCGGCTTCCCGCCGCGCAGCCACCGCTGAATGTACGGCTCAAGCCGGTAGCAGTGCGGGCAGCCGTACCAGAACAATTCCAGCACTTCAATTTTGTCCCCGGTTTGCACCGGCTGCGGCGTGCGGAGGACAACATAATGTTCGCCTTCGGTGAATTGCGCCGCCGCAGCCGCGCTGAAGCACAGGCCGAGGGACAGGGTGAGAACGGTGGTGATTTTTCGCATGGCCGGTTTATACCACGCCGCCGGACAATCGCGCAATAAATTTTTGCTGTACGCCGTCAAAGCCGCCGTTGCTCATGAACACCACGCAGTCGCCGGGGCGGGCGCAGGCCTGCAGGGCGGCGAGCAGTGGGCTGCTGGCGGCGGCGGTGTGCAACGGGCAGGGAAAGCCGGCCGGTGGCTCGCCGGGCCACAGCAGGAAAGCGCGGTCGGCGGCGGTGAAGGCGGCGGGCAGGGCGTCGCGGTGGACGCCGAGGCGCATGCTGTTGGAGCGCGGCTCAAAAACCGCGATGAGGCGGCCGCCGCCGCTGCCGAGGTGGACGGCGCGGGCGGCGGCGAGGGTGCGGGCGATGGCGGTGGGGTGGTGGGCGAAATCGTCGACCACGCGGATGCCGCGGTGTACGCCCAGGTCTTCCATGCGGCGGCGCGGTGCGCGGAAGTCGGTGAGGGCCGCGGCGGCATCGGCGGTGGTGATGCCGATGGCCTTGGCGGCGGTGACGGCGGCGGCGGCGTTTTCGCGGTTGTGGGCGCCGCTGAGTTGGCAGTGGACACGGTGGCCGTGGACGGTGAAGTCGCCGATGCCGTCACCGCCGTCCACTGCAAACTGTTGCACGGTACTCCAGCAGCCCATGCGCAAAACCTCGGACAGGGTTTTGGAGAATCGGTTGACCACAACGGTGCCGGCGGCCGGGACGGTGCGGAGCAGGTAGTGGAATTGCTTCTGGATGTCGCCAAGATTGTCGTAGATGTCGGCGTGGTCAAATTCCAGGTTGAGCAGGACGGCGATGAGCGGCCGGTAGTGGACGAACTTCGGCCGCTTGTCAAAAAATGCGCTGTCGTATTCGTCGGCCTCCACCACAAACCACTCGCCGCCGCCGATGCGCGCCGAGGCCGAAAAATTGCCGGGCATGCCGCCGATTAAAAAACCGGGGGCGAGCCCGGCGCGCTGCAAAATCCATACCAACATGGCGGTGGTGGTGGTTTTGCCGTGGGTGCCGGCAACGGCAATCACCCGGCGGCCGGTGAGAATGTTTTCGGCCAGCCATTGCGGGCCGGAGGTGAGGGTGAGGCCGGCGTCCAGCGCGGCCTCCACCAGCGGGTTGCCGCGGCTCAGGGCGTTGCCGATGATGAGTTGGTCCGGCGGCGGGCGCAGTTGCGCCGGGTCGCAGCCGCGGGTGACGGTGATGTTGTGCGCGGCCAGCAGGTCGCTGACCGGCGGGTAGACTTCACCGTCGCAGCCGCTGACCTGCAGTCCCAATTCTTTGGCAAGCAGCGCGATGCCGGCCATGAAGACGCCGCCGATGCCGGCGATGTGAACGCGCATGGCTTAGTTTTCGGGCAGGGCAAAATCCAGCGCCGGCAAACCGATGAAAGCGAGGCCGATAATGCTGGTGACGACGTTGCAGGCCACGGCGGTGAGCACCGCGCGGCCGAGGCTGAGGCCCAGGGCGTGGCGTATAATGGAAACGCACACCGCGAGGTACCAGAAATCCACCGCCAGATGAATCCACAGCACGGCGCCGCCGCCGGCCAGGCCGCCGGCCAGCAGCCAGCGCGACAACTCCAGCAGCACGCCGGCGCCGTAAAACGCGAACAGCGTCTGCCACCAGCGGTCCTGCATGTTCTTGATGCGCAGCAGCGCGCAGACCAGAAAGCCGAACACGTACACCCGCACCAGCGAGAACATGACGTTGTCGGCCAGTGCGAGGTAAACATTGTCGTGGTTGCGCGCGTACAGAAACACGAACAGCAGCGACAGCAGCACGGCGCCGCCGGCCGAATACGGCATGTCCTGGGGCCCGCGCCGGAAACACACCAGCGCGGCCAATGTCTTGCTGAGTTCAACCATGCGGCGAGACTTAAAAGATGATGAAAAGAAAGCCGGAGTATAACCCCAATGCCGAATTGGTGGACCACCAGCCGGCGCTGGTGGATTTGTGCCGCGCCATTGGCGGCGGTGACGGCGGCGGTGCGCTGATGCTGGATACCGAGTTCATGCGCGTGAACACGTACTACCCGCGGCTGTGTTTGGTGCAGGTGGCGGCCGCAACGGTGGTTGCATGTGTGGACGTGCTGTGTTGCGACTCGCTGGCGCCGCTGGCGGATCTAATTCTGGAGGAGCAGAGGCTGAAAGTGATGCATGCGTGCCGCCAGGATCTGGAGATTTTGCACCTCGCCCTGGGCCGCGCGCCGGCGCCGGTGTTTGACACTCAAATCGCCGCCACCGCGGCCGGCTACGGCGACCAAATCGGCTACGCCGGTCTGGTGCATGAGTTGCTGCAGGTGAAACTGGAAAAAACCGCGCAGCGCACCGACTGGAGCAGGCGCCCGCTGAGCGGCGCACAAGTGCGCTATGCGCTGGACGACGTCCGTTATCTTGCGGCCATGTTTGCGCGCTTGCGCGACGAACTGGAGCGGCGCGGGCGGCTGGCCTGGGTGGAGGAGGACTGCGCCGCGCTCGCCGACGATGCGCGGCACGACATGAACGCCGCCGATGCCGGGCTGCGCGGGCGGGTCGCGCGGCTGGGCGCCGGGCTGGACGCGCAAAAGCAGCAGGTGCTGAAACACCTCGCCGAGTGGCGCGAGGAAACCGCGCGCCGGGCCGACCGGCCGCGGGAGTGGATCGTGGACAATGCCGCACTGGCGGCCATGGCGCGCAACCCGCCGCGCACGTTGAAGGAACTGGCGGCGCTGAAGGTTTTGCCGCCGCGCACGATGCGGCGGCGCGGCGATGCCTTGGTGCGCGCGGTGGCGCGCGGCCTGCGTGCGGCGCCGGTGGCGGTGTGGAAGAATGAATTGCACATGAGCGCGCAGCAGAAAAAATTGTTTCACCGCTGCCGCGATTTTCTCGCCGCGCACTGTGAACAGCATGCCGTGCCGGCGTCGCTGGTGGCGACGGTGGAAGACCTTAAACATTTCGCCCGCGGCCGCCGCGACCTGGGGCTGCTGCGCGGCTGGCGCCATGATTTCGCCGGCCGGCGGCTGGAGCGGATGGCGTATAATGCGCAGCCGTAAACAACCAACTCGCGACCGTCGGAGGAAAGTGCAATGCGGGCCATTCTTGTTCCCTACTACGACTTTGACAGCAGCGCGCCGTCGCTGGACCTGGCGCTGGCGGTGGTGCGCGCCGCCGGCGGAAACCGTGGTTTCATCCAGGGAATGCATGTCAAGCAGCAACTGCCGGTAATTGCAGGCGAGGGAATCACCCTGCCCGGCGACTACATCGCGCAACTGGGCGAGCAGAGCGAGGCGCAGGCGAAGAAGTCACGTGCAGACTTCGTGCGCCAGGCCGGCGAGTTGGGTTTGCGCGAGGGCCAGGCGGACTCCGGAGCCGCGGAAACGGTGTACTCATGGCGCGAGTTTGAAGGCGCGGAGATGCAAATCATCGGCGAATACGGCCGGCTGTTTGATGCCGTCGCGTTGTCGCGCACGCCGGGGCTGGTGGACTGGCGGACGGTGTGCGAGGCGGCGTTGTTTGAAAGCGGCCGCCCGGTGCTGATCGCCGGCGAGCGGCCGGCCGGGGACATTCTGCACCGGGTGGTGCTGGTGTGGAACCGCAGTACTGAAACCGCGCGCACCGTGGCCATGACGGTGGACCTGCTGCGCGCCGCCGGCCGGGTGATGGTGCTTGAGGTGCACGGCGCCACGGTGTCGGGCCCCGGCGGCAAAACCCTGTGCGCGCATTTGGCGGGGGACGGCGTCAAGGCCGAGTTGCGCGAAATGGAACTCGGCGACGCGCAGCCCGGTGACGCCATCTTGAAAGCGGCCGGCGAGTTCAACGCCACTTTATTAATTAAGGGCGCCTACACCCACAGCCGCCTGCGCCAGTTGATTTTCGGCGGCGCCACCAGGGAAGTCATCGACCAGGCCGGGATTCCGCTGCTCCTTGCGCATTAGACTTCACCGCTGATGTCCTGGTGGGGCAAAATTATCGGCGGCACGTTCGGCTTCATGTTAGGCGGGCCGCTGGGCGCGATGCTTGGCGCCGCTGTGGGCCACCAGTTTGACCGCGGCCTGGGCGGCGCAGCCGGGCCGGTGCAGCACCGCATTCAGGCGGCGTTTTTCACCGCGACTTTTTCGGTCATGGGCCACATCGCCAAGGCTGACGGCCGCGTGTCGCGTGAGGAAATCGCCGTGGCGGAAAATGTGATGGCGCAAATGCGCCTCGGCGCCGCACAGCGCGAAGCCGCGCGCAACCTGTTTAACGAGGGCAAGGCGGCCGACTTTGCGCTGGACGAAGTGCTGGGACAATTCCGCGCCGAATGCCGCCGCCGCACCAGTTTAATTTTGATGTTCATGGAAATTCAGGCGCACGCGGCATGGGCCGACGGGCGGCTGGACCCGGCGGAAAACCGCATCCTCGGCCGGGTGGCGCAGGCCCTCGGCGTGGACCGCCGGACGCTGGAGCAAATTCTAAGCAGCGTGCAATACGCCGCCGCCGGCGGCGCGCAGGAAGCGGCGCGCGACATCGGCGAGGACTACAAAATTCTCGGCGTGCCGCGCAGCGCCGATGACGATGCCGTCAAGCGCGCCTACCGCAAGTTAATGAACCGCAACCACCCGGACAAACTGGTGGCCAAAGGAATGCCGGAAGAAATGGTGCGCGTGGCAACGGAAAAAACGCAAAAAATTAAACTCGCCTACGAAAGAATTAAAAAATCCCGGCGCCGCTGAAGCGCCGCCCTCACCCCCACCAGCCGACGGCGCGGAAGTCATTCACATTGGTGCCGGTGGGCCCGCACACCACCAGGCCGCCGAGGCGCGCAAAAAAACCGTAGGCGTCGTTGTCATCCAGATACTGTTGCGCGCACATGCCGAGTTGGCGCGCGCGCGCCAGCGTGTCGGGCCCGGTCACTGCGCCGGCGTTGTCCTCGCTGCCGTCAATGCCGTCGGTGTCGCAGGCCAGCGCGTAAACGCCGGGCTGGCCGGCCAGGGCGATGGTGAGGGCGAGCAGATATTCGGCGTTGCGCCCGCCGCGGCCGCAGCCTGTGACGGTGACAGTGGTTTCGCCGCCGGAGAGCAGCGCCAGCGGCGCGTCGCCGGGTTTTTTTTGCCGCGCGATGTTGCGGATGATGTCGGCGTGCAGCCGGCCCAGGCCGCGCGCCTCGCCCTGCAAATCGTCGCCGAGAATTTGGGTTTTGATTTGCATTTCTTTTGCGGCGCGCGCCGCCGCCTGCAGCGCCGTTGCCGCCGATGCGGCGATGGTGTATTCCGTCTCGCGCCCGGTGAAGTCGCCGGGGAACGGCGTTTCCCATTCGCCGCGCCGCAGTTTTTCGCGCGCGACGTCGGGAATGTGGATGCCGTAACGGTTCACCACCGCAAGCGCATCGGCCGCGCTGGTGGGGTCGGCGACGGTGGGGCCGGAGGCAATCACCGCCGGGTCGTCGCCGGGCACATCGGAAATGCTCAGCGTGTGCACCCGCGCCGGAAAACAGCGCCGCGCCAGTTGCCCGCCCTTCACCGTCGACAGGTGCTTGCGTACGCAATTGATTTCGGCAATGGGCGCGCCGGCGTGCAGCAGCGCGCGGTGAATGTTTTGTTTGTCGGCGAGGGTGAGGCCGGCGGCCGGGGCGCACAACAGCGACGAGCCGCCGCCGGAAATTAACATCAGCGCGAGGTCATTGGGTGAAAAATTTTGCGCATGGCGCAGAATTGTTCTGGTGGCGGCAACGCAGGATTCGTCCGGCACCGGATGCGCGGCCTCAAGCACGGTGATTTTTTCGCAGGCGGCGGCGTGGCCGTGGCGGGTGACCACGGCGCCGCTCAGGTTGCGGATGCCGCGCTCCCCCAGGCATTGTTCCGCCACCCGCGCCATGCCGGCCGCCGCCTTGCCGGCGCCGAGCACCAGCGTGCGCCCGGCCGGCGGCGCGATGCCGGCGAGGCAGCCGGGCAGGCATGCCTGCGGCGCCGCCGCCCGCACCGCGCAATCAAACAAACGGCGCAGCGCCGCGCGCGGGTTTTTTGCCGACTCTGCCCGTGCCGCGCCCATCAAAATATTTTCACACCGCGCAAAACTGATGTAAACTTTCCATAACAGCCCGGCCGCCGCCGTCCCACCGACCACGAAATAAAAAAATGTACACCGCGCCCATTGCCGATATGGAGTTTGTTTTGAACGAACTCGCCGGCCTGCCGGAGATCGCAAAACTTCCCGGCTATGAAGAAGCAACGCCGGACCTGGTTAAGAACGTGCTGGAGGAGTCGGCAAAAATTTCCGCCGAAGTTCTCGCGCCGCTTAACCGCGTCGGCGACACCGAAGGCGTGCGCTTTGCAGACGGCGCGGTGCAGACGCCGGGCGGCTGGCGTGATGCGTACCGGACGTTTATTGCCGGCGGCTGGAACAGTCTGCCTTTTGCGCCGCAGCATGGCGGCCACGGTTTGCCGTGGCTGGTGGCGACCGCGGTGCAGGAAATGTGGCACGCGGCGAACATGGCTTTCGGTTTGTGTCCGCTGCTGACGCAGTGCGCGGCCGATGCCATCGCGCTGCACGGTGACGACCGCCAGCGCGCGGTGTTTTTGCCGAAGATGGTGGGCGGCGAATGGAGCGGCACGATGAACCTCACCGAACCGCAGGCCGGCTCCGACCTGGGCGCGCTGAAAACCACGGCACGGCGCAACGGCGACCATTATTTAATTCGCGGGCAGAAAATTTTCATCACCTACGGCGAGCACGACCTGGTGGAAAACATCGTGCACCTGGTCCTCGCCCGCACCCCCGATGCGCCCGAAGGCGTCAGGGGAATTTCACTGTTTATCGTGCCGAAGTTTGTGCCGGCGGCGGACGGCGGCGTCGGCGAGCGCAACGATTTGCGCTGCGTTTCCCTGGAACACAAACTCGGCATCCACGGCAGCCCCACCGCGCTGATGTCCTACGGCGATGACGGCGGCGCCGTCGGCTACCTGGTCGGCGAGGAAAACCGCGGGCTGGAATACATGTTCAGCATGATGAACCTGGCGCGCCACACCGTCGGCCTGGAAGGCCTTGCCATCGCCGAGCGCTCCTACCAGCAGGCGCTTGCCTACGCTAAAGAGCGCGTGCAGGGCCGGGCTTCGGGGCGGGAGCGCGTCACCATCATTCACCACCCCGATGTCAAGCGCATGCTGCTGGCCATGAAATCGCAGATTGAGGCGATGCGCGCGCTGACTTTCACCGCCGCGGCCAGTTTTGATTTGTGGCGCCGCCATCCGGACCAGGACCGGCGCGCCGCCGCCGGCCGGCGGGTGGAGTTGCTGACGCCGATTGTCAAAGGCTGGTGCACCGAAACCGGCACCGAGTTGACCTCCATCGGCGTGCAGGTGCACGGCGGCATGGGCTTCATTGAAGAAACCGGCGCCGCCCAGCACTACCGCGACGCGCGCATCACTGCAATCTACGAAGGCACCACCGGCATCCAGGCCGGCGACCTGCTGGGGCGCAAACTGCTGCGCGACAAGGGCGCCGCCGCCGCCGAGTTGATAGCGGAAATGCGCGGCGAGGGTGAGGCCGACGGCGCCCTGGGGGAAGCGGTGAACGCACTGGACGAGGCAACGCAGTATCTCCTGCGCGAGGAGTTGGCGCGCGGCCTGGCGGTGTCGGCGCCCTACCTGCGCCTGTGGGGCGTCACCATCGGCGGCTGGCTGATGTCCCGCGCCGCAAAAATCGCCGCCCGGCGGGAGGGAGAGTTCCACCGTGAAAAAATCAACACCGCCGAGTTCTACGCCACTCACATCCTGCCGCAGGCGCGTGCGCTGGCGGTGACCGTGGTAAAAGGGGCGGCAAGCGTGGGCGCGTTTGGCGCGGACAGTTGAAAATGACTTTGTTTCAATACATCAGGGAGTTGAACGCAAACCTGCGAACCGGGAGTGCCAGCGAGGGCGCCCACCGCCCGGCGTTGGTGGAATTGCTGGAAACTGAAAACGGCATTCGCGCCATCAATGAACCTGCCCAAATTGCCGGCAATGCGCCGGATATTGAGGTCCTTCGCGGCGCCAGCGTCATTGGGTTTATTGAGACCAAGGACATTGGAATAAACCTGGACGTTGAAAAGGCCGGCGAGCAGTTGACGCGATACCGTGATGCTTTTCCCAACCTTCTGCTGACCGACTACCTGAATTGGATTTGGTTTGTGGACGGTGCAGAAAAGGAAAGGGTTTGCATTGCGCGCATGGTCAAAGGAAAAATTAAACCCGAGGATTGCGCCGCGGAAAAATGGGGCGAATTTATGGGAAATTTTCTGGCATGGAAAATGCCGTCGGTCGCGGCGCCGCAGGAATTGGCGAAGCACCTGGCCGGAAAAACCCGCCAACTCAGAGCGGTGACTCTTGCCCTGCTGAAAGAGGGCGACCGGGAAATCAGCGCGCAGCACAAAACTTTTTGCCAGTACCTTGTGCCGGATATCAGCGCCGAGGAATTTTCCGATATGTTCGCGCAAACGATTTCCCACGGTATTTTTACCGCGCGCTGCTTTGGCAGAACCGGGGAAATTTTTGCCCGCACCAGGACTGAAACCCTGATTCCAGAAAGCAATCCTTTGCTGCGGGAATTTTTTCACCACATCACCGGCCCGAATTTATCCCCGGACCTGGCCAGGCTGGTGGACAGCATCACCGATTTCCTCAGCCGGGTGGATATGCGTTCCATTCTCGAGACGCAGGCGCGCAAGGCCGGGTTTGAGGACCCGGTGTTTCATTTTTATGAAACTTTTCTCGCTGCCTACGACCCAAAACTGCGCGAGCGTCGCGGCGTTTATTACACGCCGGCGCCGGTGGTGGATTTCATCGTGCGCGGCGTGGATGAAATTCTGCGCGCCAGATTTAATCGCGCCGACGGCCTTGCCGACACTAAAACCTTAATTCTTGATCCTGCCGTCGGCACCGCCGCTTTTCTGCGCCGGGTGGTGGAGATTATCCGGCAAACCGTGCTGCAGCAGGGGCGGGGCGGAATGTGGAGCGGGTATGTGAAAGACCATCTTCTGCCGAGAATTTTCGGCTTTGAGTTGATGATGGCGCCGTACACCGTGGCGCACCTGAAACTCGCCCTGCAACTGAGGGAGAGCAACTATCAATTCGGCAAGCGGGAGCGCTTGCAGATTTTTCTCACCAACACGCTGGACCAGTTGCAGAACGAAAGCGGCCAATTGATGTCGCAGTGGCTGGTGGACGAGGCCAAGGATGCGGAAGCGGTTAAAAACAGGAAGCCGGTGATGGTGGTGCTCGGCAATCCGCCGTATTCCGGGGAATCCGCCACCCGCAGCCAATGGTCCAGGGACTTAATCGCCGAATATAAAAAAGAGCCGGACGGTTCGGCCCTTAAAGAACGCACTGCCAAGTGGCTTAATGACGACTATGTCAAGTTCATTGGCTTTGCCCAATGGCGTGTCAAGCAGACCGGCCACGGCGTGGTTGCGTTTATTGCCAACCATGCGTGGCTGGACAACCCGACTTTCCGCGGCATGCGCGCGGCCCTGCTGCGGGATTTCGACGAAATCCGCATTGTGGATTTGCACGG
>JAPPPZ010000090.1:0-2654 GCA_028817275.1 Gammaproteobacteria bacterium | reverse complement strand
GAGATTAATTATCTCTTCCCGCTCTACATTTATCCCGAAACCGATGAGCGGAACGGCAGTGTGGATAACAACCGCAGGCCCAACCTGGCGCCGGAATTTCTGCAGGCCGTGGAGGAGCGCATCGGCGCCTCGCCGTTGCCTGAGGAAATTCTTCACTACGTTTACGCCGTCCTCCATTCCCCGGCCTACCGCAAGCGATACGCCGGCTTTCTCAAAAGCGACTTCCCGCGCCTGCCGCTGGTTTCGGATAAGAAACTGTTTTACCGGCTGGCCAAACTCGGCGCGCAACTTGCCGATGTGCATTTAATGCGCGCGCCGGCAGCGGCAAATCCGGCGGTAAAGTATCCCGAGGCGGGCAGCCACAAGGTGGAAAAGGTCCGCCACGACGAAAAGAAACAGCGCGTTTACATTAACAAAACGCAGTTTTTTGCCGGCGTCCCCAAAGACGATTGGGACTTTTTCATCGGCGGCTACCAAGTGCTGGACAAGTGGCTGAAAAGCCGCATGAACCGTGTGCTCAGCGCCGAAGAGGTGAAGCACTACCAGCGCCTGGTTGTCGTTATCCAAAAAACGCGGCAACTAATGAAAAAAGTGGACGAGGCCATCGGCAAGTGGCCGATGAAATGAATCACATATTCGGATAGTTCGGCCCGCCGCCGCCTTCGGGGACGACCCAGTGAATGTTCTGGCTGGGGTCTTTAATGTCGCAGGTTTTGCAGTGTACGCAGTTCTGCGCGTTGATTTGGAATTTGGGCCGGCCGTTTTCCTCCACCACTTCATAGACCCCGGCCGGGCAGTAGCGTTGCGCCGGTTCGTCCCACTGCGGCAGGTTCACCCGGACGGGCAGGCCGGGGTCGGCGAGGGTGAGGTGCACCGGCTGGTCTTCCTCGTGGTTGGTGTTGGACAGGAACACCGATGACAATTTGTCGAAACTGAGTTTGCCGTCGGGCTTGGGGTAGTTGATGGGGTTGCATTCGGCGGCCGGTTTGAGGGCGGCGTGGTCCGGGGTCTGGTCGCGCAGGGTGATTGGCGAGCGTCCGCGAAAAATATTTTGCTCCATGAAGTTGAACGCGCCGCCAAGGTAGGCGCCGAACTTGTGCAGCGCGGGGCCGAAGTTGCGCGAACGTTTAAGTTCGTCCCAGGCCCAGGACTGCGCGAAGTTTTGCGCAAACGCCGTTAAGTCCCCGCCGCCCTCATCAGCGGCGCCGGCGGCGAGGGCGGCAAAAACAGTTTCCGCCGCCACCATGCCCGACTTCATCGCCGTGTGGGTGCCTTTGATTTTGGCGAAGTTTAAAGTGCCGGCGTCGCAGCCCACCAGCAGCGCGCCCGGCACCGCCATTTGCGGCAGCGAGTTGTAGCCGCCTTTGGTGATGGCCCGCGCGCCGTAGGCGATGCGCTCGCCGCCTTCAAGGTGAGGGCGGATTTTCGGGTGGTGCTTGAAGCGCTGGAATTCGTCAAACGGGCTGAGGTGCGGGTTGGCGTAGTTCAGGTCCACGATGAGGCCAACGGCGACCTGCCGCTCTTCCAGGTGGTAGAGGAAGGAGCCGCCGGAGGAGTTGCTTTCGCTGAGCGGCCAGCCGGCGCCGTGCACCACCAGGCCCGGTTTATGCACCGCCGGGTCGCAATGCCATAATTCTTTCAAGCCGATGCCGTAGTGCTGCGGTGAACGGTCCTTGTCCAGGGAAAATTTCTCAATCAGGGATTTGCCGAGATGGCCGCGGCAGCCTTCGGCGAAGACGGTGTAGCGCGCATGGAGTTCCATGCCGGGCTGGTAGTTGTTTTTGTGCGCGCCATCCGCCGCCACGCCCATGTCGCCGGTGGCGACGCCCCTGACGCCGCCATCTTCGCCGTAAAGAATTTCGGCCGCGGCAAAACCCGGAAACACCTCAACGCCGAGTTGCCCGGCCTGCTGCGCCAGCCAGCGGCACACATTGCCCAGACTGACAATGTAGTTGCCGTGGTTGTGCATGGTGCGCGGGGCGAGGGCGTTGGGGACTTTGACCGCCTTGCGCGGGCCGGTGTAGAAATAAATCTCGTCGCGGGTGACGGCGGTGTGCAACGGCGCGCCGCGCTCTTTCCAGTCGGGAAATAATTCCGCCAGCGCCGTCGGTTCCAGCACCGCGCCGGACAAGATGTGCGCGCCCACCTCGGAGCCTTTTTCCAGCACCACCACGCTGGTCTCGCGCTCTTCCTTCTGCGCCAACTGCATCAGCCGGCACGCCGCCGCCAGCCCCGCCGGCCCGCCGCCGACCACCACCACATCCACTTCCATGGATTCTCTTTCGGTTTGCCGGGCGTCGTTCATGGGGCGAATTATAAACGAGCCGGCGGCGGTGCGGGAAGCGGCGTTTATGTTTTTTCCCGCGGGGTAAATCGGGACATGCACGCCGGGCAATGACACTGCTCCTCGCGCGGTTTATAGTGTACCAGGCCGTGAATGACGCCGCCTTCCGTGTCAAAACGTGAAACGATGCGGTCAAAATAGCCGGTGTCACCTCGTTCATAACGCCGCCAAGTGGCCCACGCCGCAAGGTCCGCCAGTTGGATGATGCGCGACATTCTGGAATCAACGAATAACGGCACCTCGGCGAGGTTTCGGAGTTTGCCCCAGCGCGTTCCGCTTTCCCGGAATCCCTGGGCGAGATTCTGCAAAG
>JAPPPZ010000031.1 GCA_028817275.1 Gammaproteobacteria bacterium | reverse complement strand
CGCGCCGGCATGGGCCAGCGGCATGTGTCGGAGATGGTGGATTTTTACCGCGGCGTGGTTGGCGGCGGACGCGATGTCTGAACGCGCGGTCATCGTCCTCAAACCCGGCGACCATGTCGGCGTGACTACGCGGGCGTTGCGCGCCGGTGAGACTGTCGCTGGTGTTGACGATGCCAACCTCACCGTCACCGCCGATATCCCTCGCGGCCACAAAATCGCCTTAACCGCCATCGACGCCGGCGGCGCGGTCAAAAAATACGGCCAGTTCATCGGCGACGCCGCGGCGCGCATCCAAGCCGGCGAACATGTCCACCTGCACAACTTAAACTACCGCAGCGCGGGCAACGACTATCAATTCTGCACCGCCCAGCGCCCCACCGAATTCGTCGCGAAAGACAAGCGCGCGACTTTCATGGGCTACCGCCGCGCCGACGGCCGCGCCGGCACGCGCAACTTCATCGGCGTCCTGTCCAGCGTCAACTGCTCGGCCACCGCCGCGCACATGATTGCCGCGCACTTCACGCCGGACAAACTCGCGGAGTTCCCGAATGTGGACGGCGTCACCGCCTTCGTCCACGCCGGCGGCTGCGGCATCGACGAAGCCGGCGAGGGCGCGGCCAACCTGCGCCGGGTGATGGAAGGCTATGCCCGCCACGCAAATCTGGCCGGCGCGTTAGTGGTCGGCCTCGGCTGCGAAGTCAATCAGGCTGACACTTACGCCCCGGGCCAAGGCAACGGCGGCGCGAAAGTCAGTTTGCCCACGCGCAAAATCATGAACATCCAGGGCTGCGGCGGCCTGCGCAAGACCGTGGCCGCCGGCATCCGCGCGGTGGAGGACATGCTGCCGGCCGCGAACCGGGCCAAGCGCACGCCCTGCCCGGCGTCCGAGTTGACCCTGGCCCTGCAATGCGGCGGCTCGGACGGCTGGTCGGGGGTGACCGCCAACCCGGCCTTGGGCCACGCCGCCGACCTTTTGGTCCGACACGGCGGCACCGCGGTGCTGGCGGAGACGCCGGAAGTGTACGGCGCGGAGCATCTGCTGGTCAGCCGCGCCGCCGACCCGGCAACCGCGCAAAAATTAGTCGAGCGCATCGCGTGGTGGGAGGACTACACCGCGCGCAACAACGGCTCCATGAACAACAACCCCACCCCCGGCAACAAGCGCGGCGGCCTGACCACGATTTTAGAAAAGTCGCTGGGCGCGGTGGCGAAAGGCGGCTCCACCAACATGAACGGCGTCTATAGATACGCCGAACCGGTCACGCGCAAGGGCTTCGTCCTCATGGACACACCGGGCTACGACCCGGCCTCGGTCACCGGAGAAATCGCCGGCGGCTGCAACCTGGTCGCCTTCACCACCGGCCGCGGCTCGGCGTTCGGCAGCAAACCCGCGCCGTGCATCAAAATCACCAGCAACAGCGACATCTTCCGCCGCATGCCGGAAGACATGGACATCAACGCCGGCGTAATCCTGGAAAGCGGCGCGACCGTCGCCTCAGTCGGCGAGGAGATTTTCCGCAAGTTGCTGGCGGTGGCGTCCGGCGAGCAATCGCTGAGCGAAGCGCAAGGATTAGGCGACCACGAATTCGTCCCCTGGCATATCGGGGCGACGATGTGACTTATCCCGAAGCCGCCGCCGGGTGGCGACGGGGCTCGGCTGTGGCTTGCCCGCCATCGGGGGCGGTGAGGATGGTGGGGCCGGTGAAGGTGGGGACGCCCGGCGAGGGCGGCAGAAACGTGTTCCAGTTTTTGCAGCCCGGGCACTGCCAATGGAGGGAGCGGGCGGTGAAGCCGCAGTTGCGGCATTCGTAGTTGCGCTCTTTTTCCACCGTGCGCTCGATTAAGGTGCGCAGGAGTTCCAGATCGCCTCGGTTGTCGCCGCTGGCGTCGCGTACGCGCAACTCCAGCAGGCGGCGCAGGCCTTCCAGGGACGGTTTGCGCCGCAGCCAGTTGGTGAGGAACTCGCCGGCCTGGCGGTGGCCGGCCTGTTTTTCCAGCCGCGCAACCAGGGCCAGCACCAGGCGGATGTGGCCGTGTTTTTCCATCGCTTTGCCAAGATATTCGTCCAAACCTTCGCCGTCATTGATAATTTCGTAGGAACTTGCCACCAGGTTGGCGACCTCGCCGATGAACCGGGCGTCCTGCTCTTCAATCCGCCGCCAGGTGCGGATGGCTTTGCGGTGGCGGCCGAGGGCGGCCTCAATGCGCCCCAGTTGCATGGTGGCGCGCACGCAGCGGCGGTCCGCATCCACGGCGCGGGCGGCGTTGCGGCGCGCGGTTTCGTAGTCGCCGTCGGCGAGGGCGGTTTCGGCAATCTCGCAGTGGTACTGCGCCGTCACGGCGCTGCAGTCGGCGCCGGTGCGGTGCGCCAGGTCGCGGGCGGCGCCGATGGCCTTGCCCCATTCCTTCTCAAGTTCGTAAACCTGCAGCAGGTAGCGCTGCGCCTGCTCGGCATGGCGCCCGCAGCGGATGAGTTCCAGAAACAAACTCTCGGCGCGGTCCAAGAGGCCGGCCTTGAAGTAATCCTGCCCCAGTTCAAACAGCGCCTCGGCGCGCTGGCGGCGGTCAAGGCCGGCGCGCGCCACCAGGTTGCGGTGAATGCGGGTGGCGCGCTCCACCTCGCCGCGGCGGCGGAACAAATTGCCCAGCGCGAGGTGCATTTCCACGGTGTCGGAATCCACCTCAATGGCGCGGATAAAGACCTCAATCGCCTTGTCCGGCTCCTCGTTGAGCAGAAAATTCAGGCCGCGCAGGTAGGCGTCCGGCAGTTCGCGCCGGCCGCCGACGCGCGCTTTGCCGCGCACCGCGGCCAGGTAGCCGGACAGCGCCGCCGCCGGCAGCAGAAGCAGCAGCCACCAGACGTTAATCATGACTCAGCGCCTCCCTGGGACGGCGCTCCACGGCGGGCGGCATTTTGGCCGGTGCATCCGGCGGCTGGGCCGGTGCATCCTCCGGCGGTTTGCGGGGACGGCGAAATTTGCGCTGCATTTTCACCCTTCCCAGCAGCGCCGCCACGTAACCGAGCAGAACACCGAGCAGCAGAGTCAGGCCCAGCACCACCGCCAGCGGCTGGGTGAAGCCGGCCCCGCCGTACCAGGCGATGGTGATGGTTTGCGGGTTTTTCACGGCGAAAGTCACCGCCAAAAACGCCGCCAGCACAAAAACCGCGCCGAACAGGATCTTACGCATCACGGCCACCATCACCACCGTCACTGTCACCTCCCACGTCACCGTCTTCACCGCCGCCGCCACCGGCCGGCGACTGGCGGTTGGCGATCCCGCGCAACTCTTTGCCGGGTTTGAAGTGCGGCACGTACTTGCCGGCAATATACACTTTCTCGCCGGTGCGCGGGTTGCGCCCGTGCCTCGGCAGGCGGTAGTGCAGACTCATGCTGCCGAAGCCGCGCACCTCCAGCCGCCCGCCGCCGGCCAGCGCCTCGCTCATGCACTCCAGCATTTCGCGCACCGCGGCCTCGGCGTCGCGCTCGGGCAGCGCGTGTTCGGCGGCCAGCAGTTGGATGAGTTGGGACTTAATCATGTCGCCATCCGCACCAGGGCGGCCGCCGGCGGACTCACGCTCACATGCTCACATGCGCGCGGCCGTCAGCGGCCTCAGCCGCGGCCGATGAATTTGCGAAGCCGGTCGCCCAAAGTGGCGGGCGCGGACTCCACCTTGCGCGAGTATTCCTCCATTCCCTCCTGCCGCATGTCCTCTTCCATGGCCTTGACCGAAAGGAAAATGCGCCGGTTTTTGCGGTCCAGGGTGGTGATTTTCGCCTCCACCTCCTGGCCCACGGTCAGCGGCGGCTCGGTGCCGTCGCGCGGCTCCCACGGCTCGGACAGGTCGGAAAAGCGCAACGAACCGTCCACCCGCTCGTCCAGCGCAATCACCGCCTTGCCGCCGCCCTTGCCGCCGGTGACCAGCGACTTGACCTTGCCCTTGACCACCGAATTTTTCGGGTGCGCCTGGGCGTAGATGGCGTACGGATCCTCGGTGGCCTGCTTGTAGCCCAGGGAGATGCGCTCGGCGGCGGCGTCCACGGTGCCGACCACGGCCTCCACCGGGTCGCCTTTTTTGAACTGGCGGATGACATCGCCGCCGTCGCTGTCCCAGGACAAGTCGCTGATGTGGATGAGGCCGTCGATGTTGCCCTCCAGACCGACAAAAACGCCGAAGTCGGTGATGGATTTGATGGTGCCGGTGACCTTGTCGCCCTTTTTATGGGTGGCGGCGAACTCCTCCCACGGGTTGGGCTTGCACTGCTTCATGCCGAGGGAGATGCGGCGCCGCTCGTCGTCCACATCCAGCACCATCACGTCCACCCGGTCGCCCAGTTGCACCATCCGCTGCGGGTTGATGCTGCGCCGGCTCCAGTCCATTTCCGACACATGCACCAGCCCCTCCACGCCCTCCTCCAGTTCCACGAAAGCGCCGTAGTCGGTGACGTTGGTGATGGTGCCCTGGATGCGCGCGCCCTCCGGGTAGCGGTCTTTGAGGTCGTTCCACGGATCCTCGCCCATCTGTTTCAGGCCCAGGGAAACGCGGTTGCGCTCGCGGTCGAACTTGAGCACCATCACTTCAATCTCCTGGCCCACACTGATCACCTCCGACGGGTGCTTGACGCGCTTCCACGCCATGTCGGTGATGTGCAGCAGGCCGTCGATGCCGCCCAGGCTGACGAAAGCGCCGTAGTCGGTGAGGTTCTTCACCGTGCCGCGCACCGCCTGGCCCTCCTCCAGTTTGGACAGCATGGCGCTGCGCTCGGCGGACATTTCGTTTTCCATCACCGCCCGCCGCGACACCACCAGGTTGTTGCGCGCGCGGTCCAGTTTGATGAGTTTGAAATCCATGCGCGTTCCCTCCAGCCCCTCGGCGTCCTTGACCGGCCGCACATCCAGCAGCGAGCCGGGCAGAAAAGCGCGCATGTTGTCGATGCTGACGGTGAAGCCGCCCTTCACCTTGCCGGTAATCACGCCGCTCACCGGCCGCTGCTCCTCGTAGGATTTTTCCAGTTTCGCCCAAGTGCGCGCGCGGTGGGCCTTCTCGCGCGACAGGCGGGTCTGGCCGGAGCCGTCCTCCAGCGCGACGATGGCCACTTCCACGCGGTCGCCGACCTGCGTTTCCACCTCGCCCTCGTCGTTTTTAAATTCGGCAATGGGAATTTCGGCCTCAGACTTAAGGCCGGCGTTGACGGTGATGTAGTCGCCGGTTTTTTGCACCACCTCGGCCATGATGACCTCGCCGGCCTTCATCACGGCGTTGTCCAGACTCTGTTCAAAAAGTTCGGCGAAGCCCGGCTCGGCCTGCGCCGCCGGCTCAATTGCTGGTTGGTTCATGTTTGTTTTTCATTGGGTTGCGGGTTGTTGTTCCGGCAACGGGTGAACCTGCCACCGCCGCTGCCGCCATTGCGGACCTTACCGCCGCGGTCACCGCCGCCACCACCTGGTCAATGCCGAGGCCGGATGAATCGATGGTGACGGCGTCCCCGGCCGGCACCAGCGGTGACAGCGGCCGGTTGCGGTCCTGCTCGTCGCGCTCCTCTATATCGCGCACGATGTCGGCGAGGGTAGCACGGTGGCCTTTTGCAATCAACTGCCGGTGCCGCCGCCCGGCGCGCACCAGCGGGTCGGCGGTGAGGAAAAATTTCGCCACCGCATCGGGGAACAGCACCGTCCCCATGTCGCGCCCGTCGGCCACCAGCCCCGGCCGCCGCCGCTGCGCGGCCTGCACCCGGCGCAATGCAAGCCGCACCGCCGGCACCGCCGACAACTTCGCCGCCGCCAGCGACACCGCCTCGCTGCGGATGGCATCGCTGATGTCCTCGCCGTTCAAAGTCACGCGCGCCCAGTTGGAAGCATCGGCCTGGCAGGTGAACTCGGCATCCGCCATCAGCCCGGCCAGCCGCCCGCCGTCACCAGCCTCCACTCCGGCACGCCCGGCCAGCAGCGCCACCGCCCGGTACAGCGCGCCGCTGTCCAGGTAATGCCAGCCGAGTTGCAATGCGACGCGCTGGCTGACGGTGCCCTTGCCGGAACTCACCGGGCCGTCCACCGTCACCACCGGCGGCTTGTCAGGCGCGCTCATCAATGCGCAACCCGGCCGCGCGGGCGGCGGCGGCGAAGCCGGGAAACGAAGTCGCCACATTGCCGCAGTCGGTGACGGTGATCTCCCCGGCCGCCGCCGGGGCGGCCATGGCGAAGGCCATGGCGATGCGGTGGTCACCGCCGCTGTGCACGGTGCCGCCGTTGAAACGCCCGCCGCCGGCGGCGTCGACACCGGTGATGGTCATGCCGTCCGGATGCTCCTCAACCGCAACGCCGATGGCCTTGAGGCCGGCGACCACGGTGGCGATGCGGTCGCTTTCTTTAACCCGCAATTCGGCGGCGTTGGTGATGATGGTCCTGCCTTTGGCGGCGGCGGCGGCGACGGCAATGGCGGGGACTTCGTCCATGGCGATGGTGACTTGTTCGCCGTTAACCGGAACGCCCTTGAGAGCGCCGCCATGGACGGTGAGGTCGGCGGTGGACTCCATGGTACTGCCGGTGGCGGCGCCTAAAGCATTGTTGGTTTCGGTGATGCCGGCGCCCATCTTGCGCATGATGTTGACGATGGCGTTGCGCGTGTCGTTCATGCCCACTGCGTTGATGGTTAAGCTGCTGCCGGCGCTGATGGCGGCGCCGACAATGAAGAAGGCGGCGGCGGAGATGTCGTTGGGAACGGTGACGGTGCCGGGGCGCAGGCTGGCGCCGGGATTGATAGTGACCATGCGGTTACCCCAACTGATGCCGGCGCCAAAACCATGGAGCATTAATTCGGTATGGTTGCGCGTGACGGCGGGCTCGTCGATAGTGGTGGAGCCGTCGGCATAAAGCCCGGCCAGCAGCAGCGCCGACTTCACCTGTGCGCTGGCGACCTTGAGGTCGTGGCGCATGCCGCGCAATGGCCCATGCGCCGCGCCGATGGTGAGGGGCGGAACGCCGCCGGGCGCGGTGCTGATGGCGGCGCCCATCTCGCGCAGCGGCGCCGCCACCCTCTCCATGGGCCGCGCGCTGAGCGAGGCGTCGCCGCGCAATTCGGAGGCGAAAGGCTGCGCGGCCAAAACGCCGGCCAGCAGGCGCATGGCGGTGCCGGCGTTGCCGCAGTCAATGGGGTTTTCCGGCGCGCGCAAACTGTGGAGTCCGCGGCCGTGCACTCGAACTTCACCGCCGCTTTCGTCGACCGTAACGCCCAGCGCGCGCACCGCGTTCACCGTGGCACGGACATCCTCGCCCCACAGCAGGTTGCGAACCGCCGTCACACCATCGGCCAGGGCGCCGATTAAAACCGCGCGGTGCGATACTGACTTGTCGCCGGGGACCTGCACCGTGCCGGCCAGGCGGCCGCCGGGTTTAACGCGCCAGACGCTCATCGCCCGGCGACAAATTTGTCGCGGGTGTTTTTCACTTGCAAAAACAATTCGCGCAAAGCCTCGCCATCACCCTGCTCCACCAACTCGGAAATTTTTTGGATGCTGTCCACAAATCCGCCGGCCCAGGCCAGCAGCGACTCGCGGTTGTTCAGAAAAATATCGCGCCACATTTCCGGATCCGAGGAAGCGACGCGGGTGAAGTCGCGCAGGCCGCCGGCGGCGCATGCAAAAATTTCATCGCGCTGCTCGCTGGCGGCCAACTGCGCGCTCAGCGCATATGCGAGCATGTGCGGCAAGTGACTCGCCGCCGCAAGAATACGGTCATGCCGCCCGGCATCCATCACCGCAATGCGCGCGCCGGCGGACTCCCACAGCGCATTCACCGCGGCCAGCGCGTCATCGTCCACACCGCTTTCCGGCGCCAGCACCACTGCCGCGCCGTGAAACAGGTTTTCATCCGCCGCTGCCACGCCGGAACGTTCGGCGCCGGCGATGGGATGCGCTGCGACGAAGCGCGAAAATTTTCCGCCCAGCCCGGCGCGCGCGGCGTTGACGATATTGAGTTTGACGCTGCCGGCATCGGTGACCACGGCGCCGGCCGGCAGCGCGGCGGCAAAGGCCGGGTCGGTGAGGATTTGGATAATGGCGTTCACCGGCGCCGCCAGCACCACCGCATCGGCGCCGGCCAGCGCGCCGCCCCACTTGGATTCGGCGCGGTCAATGACGCCGAGCCGCGCGGCCTTGGTTAAAGTTTCCGCGCTGCGGCCGACGCCGACAATTTCACCGACGCAGCCGGCCTTGCGCAAAGCGCGCGCCAGCGAGCCGCCGATCATGCCGACGCCGGCCACCACCAATTTGCCAAAGCGCGCCTCAGCCACCGTCCGCCTCCGCCAGCGCGGCCAATGCGGCGCGCAATGCAATCAGACAGCGCGCGATGTCCTCAGCGCCGCCGACGGTGATGCGCACATGGCGCGGCATTTTGTAACTCGCCAGCGAGCGGATAATCACGCCCTGGTGCAGCATCGCCTCAAACAATTGGTCGGCGGTGAAGCGGGTGGCAAAAGTCACGAAGTTGCCGGCCGGCGGCAGCGGCGTGATGCCGAGTTCGGCGAGTCCGGCGCACAAAGCGGCGGTGCCGTCGGCGTTCACTTCGCAACTGCGCGCGACGAAGTCACCGTCGCCAAGCGCCGCGCATGCCGCCGCCTGCGCCGGGGCGCTGACATTGAACGGCTGGCGGATGCGGTTCAGCAAATCGGCGATGGCGGCTGATGACAATGCATAACCGACGCGCAGGCCGGCCAGGCCGAAAATTTTGGAGAAGGTGCGGGTGACCACCAGGTTGGGGTGGCGCGCCAGCCATTCGGCGGCGGTGCAGTCCGGGTAGCCGGCGGCGCCGCTCATGTACTCGGCGTAGGCCTCGTCCACCACGGTGAGCGCATGCTGCGGCGCGCGGTCGAGAAAATTGCGCAATGCATCGGCGGTGTGCCAGGTGCAGGTCGGGTTGTTGGGGTTGGCGATGAAAATCAGCCGCGTCGCCGGCGTGATTCTGTTAAGTGTTTCATCCAAATCCTGCGCGTGGTTCTGCGCCGGCACTTCCACACCCTCAGCGCCGGCGCCGAGGGCGGCGAGGGCGTAAACGGCGAAACTATACTGCGAGTAAACCACCTGGTCGCCGGGCCCGGCAAAAGCGCGGGCGGCCAGTTCCAGCACATCGTTGGAACCGTTGCCGAGGGTGATTTGCGCCGGGTCCACGCCGTGGCGGCGCGCGATTAACTCTTTCAGGTGGAAACCGTTGCCGTCGGGGTAGCGCGAAAAGTCGGCGCTGCCGGCCAACGCAAGCAGTGATTTGGGCGACGGGCCCAGGGGGTTTTCGTTGGACGCCAGTTTGAGCGCGTTGGTGACGCCGTAGTCGCGTTCAATTTCCTCCACCGGCCGGCCCGGCTGGTAAGGGTGAATGCGCAGCACGCCGGGGCGGGCGATGGCATCGGGGTGGAAGTTCACCGTCACAGCACCGAGCGCGGGTAGGAGCCGAGCACTTTGCACAGCGCCGCCTGTTCTTCCAGAGCACCCAGCGCGCGCGCCACCGGCTTGTCGCCGCGGTGGCCGGTGAAGTCAATGAAAAAAACGTACTCCCACAAGCCGCTGCGCGTGGGGCGCGACTCGATGCGCGTCATGTCCAAACCGGCGTCGCGGATCGGCGCCAGCAGGTTGTAAAGCGCGCCGGGTTTGTTGCGGCCGGCAATCAGCAGACTGGTTTTGTCGTGGCCGGTGGGGCGGGTGGTGATGTCGCCGATGACAATGAAGCGGGTGTGGTTGCGCGGGTTGTCCTCAATGCCGCGGGCGAGAATGTTCAGGTTGTACAGCCCGGCGCTTAACTCGCCGGCGATGGCCGCGGCGTTTTTCATGCGGGCGGCGCGGCGGGCGGCCTCGGCGTTGCTGCTGGTCTGCCGGACGTCGGCGCCGGGCAGGCGGTGCTCCAGCCACTGGCGGCACTGCGCCAGCGCCTGCGGATGGGCGAGCACGGTTTTCACCGTGGACATTTTTTTGGTGCCGCCAAGCAGGCAGTGCTGAATGCGCAACTCCACCTCGCCGCAGATGCGGAGCGGGGTTTTCATCAGCAACTCCAGCGTGTCGGCGACCGAGCCTTCGCTGGAATTTTCCACCGGCGCCACGCCGAAACCGATGTTGCCGCTTTCCACCTCGCGGAAGATGTCGGCAATGGCGGCCACCGGCACGGTGTGCGCCGAGCCGCCGAAATGCTTGAGCGCGGCGGACTGGGTGTAGGTGCCCGCCGGCCCCAGCACCGCCACTTTGGTGGCGCGCTCGGCGGCCAGGGTGGCCGACATGATTTCCCGGAACACGCGCCCGGCCTCGGCGTCGCTGAGCGGCCCCCGGCTTTCACGGTTGCGCCTTTGCGCCTCGCGCAGCACCTCGGCCTCGCGCTCCGGCGAGTAGAATTCCCGGTCGCCGGCGGCGGTTTTCAACCCGGCGATGTCCAGCGCATGGCGCACGCGGCGGTTCAGCAGTTGGTGAATCTGCCGGTCAATGTCGTCGATGCGGCCGCGGAGTTTTTCAATGCCCGCGGTTTTTTTTGCGGCTTTCTTTTTGCTCATGACGGCAGTTCTTTTTTCAGTTTGGCCAGCAGTTCTTCCATGGTGCCGGCGCCTTTTCTGCTGTTGCAGTAGTTGCACAGCAGTTGCAGGTTTTCCTCAATGTCCTGGCCGCCGAGCGACAGGGGGATTCTGTGGTCAATGGTGAAGTTGCGGAAAGGGAAGTCATGTTTGCAACCTTTGCACAGCCCCTGCTGGCGGCCGAACAGAACGTGCTTGATATTCCTGGGCGGCTTCACCGCGCCGGCGTCGGTGCGCTTTGGAATGTCGCCGCGGGCGGTGACTTTTTTTGCAAACAGCGCCGGGTAATTTGAATCATGCTGCATCCGCTGCCTGGCCAGGTCCACCGCTTTGCGGCTGATATCAATGCCAATCCACTGCCGCTTGTGTTTTTCAGCGGCGACGCAAGTGGTGGCGCAACCGCAGAACGGGTCCAGCACAACATCGCCCTCATCAGAGGAAGCACATATGATGCGCTCAAGCAGGGGCAGCGGCTTTTGGGTCGGGTAGCCGGTTCTTTCGACACTCCATCCAGTCGCGGTACGAATGTCAGTCCACCAGTCAGTGACCGGTGTTCCACGCTCCAAGTTAATGGCGTTGTCCGGCGCCGCTAACGTACTGTGGATTCCGACCTGTTGCGTGTTTTCAGCGTAGGGTTTGCGTTCCACGTGAAAAACACAGTCAGTCCCCTTTACATAGCGGAGGATAGTGTCGTGTTTGCGGGGAAAGTCATATTTCGGGATTCCCCCGCCGGAGTAGCACCACACAATCTCATTGCGGAACCCCGGCCGCTTATGGTTGGGCCCGCTGTTTCCAAAAACCGCGTCCATCACCATCTTCAGCGGATGACTCATGGTCGGGTCGCAGTGCAGGTAAATGCTCGCCGTGCTTTTCACCACCCGGCGGATTTCCAGCAGGCGCACCGCCATGTAAATTAAATACGCCTTGTCGCCGCGCCGCCCCACCGCGCCCATGGCGTGGATGACGCTGTACAAACCGGGATGCGCATCCGCGATTTGGCCGAGCCAGGCTTCGTCGGTGTCGTCCAAAGTCCAGGTGTCCTTGAACGCCGCCCCGGCCGCCGCACTGCCCGCCGGGGCGGCGTAATTGCGGTTGGAATTAAACGGCGGGTCCAGGTAAACCAAATCCACCGTGGCCGAGTTAAAGCCGCGCAGGATGTCCAGATTGTCGCCGGTGAAGATGGTGCGGTTTGCAATTTGCCGGGGCATTTTTTTATCCGCGGGTTTGCCGGAAATGGTTCATGAATTCGGTGAGTTGCAAAACGCCGGCGGGCGGCAGCGCATTATACAACGAAGCGCGCATGCCGCCGGCGGCGCGGTGGCCGCGCAGGCCGGTGAGGCCGGCGGCGGCGGCCTCGGCGAGGAATGTTTCCCCAAGTTGCGGCGCGGCGAGGGTGAAGGTGACGTTCATCCGCGAGCGCCATTCGGCGGCCACGCGGTTGCGGTAGAAACCGCCGGAGTTATCGATGCAGTTGTACAGTACCGCCGCTTTTTCGGCGTTTTGTTTTTCCATGGCGGCGACGCCGCCGTTGCCGCGCAGCCAGCGCAGCACCAGGCCGGCCACGTACCAGGCGAACACCGGCGGCGTGTTGACCATGGAACCGGCCGCGGCCTGGGCCGCGTAGTTCATCACCCGCGGCACTGTGCCGGCGCCGGCCGCGGCGCGCTCGGCGAGGTCGCGGCGGACAATGACCACGGCGAGGCCGGCCGGGCCGATGTTTTTCTGCGCGCCGGCGTAAATTAAACCGAAGCGGCGCACCGCAAACCGCCGCGACAAAATCACCGATGACATGTCGGCGACCAGCGGCGCATCGCCGGCCTCGGGGACCCGGTGAAACTCAAGCCCGCTGATGGTTTCGTTGGGCGTGTAGTGCAGGTAGCCGGCGCCATCACTGCGCCGCCATGCGCCCTCCTCCGGCATGGCAACGGCGCCATCGTCGGCCACCGTAGCGCATTCGTTCACGGTTAAATAGCGGCGCGCCTCGGCCATGGCGAGGGCCGCCCAGTGGCCGCTGTTCACATAATCGGCGGTGAGGCTTTGGCCGGCGGCGAGGTTCATGGGCACTGCTGCAAACTGCAGTTGCGCGCCGCCGTGCAGAAAAAGCACGTGGTAGTCGCCGGGAATTTCCATCAGCGCGCGCAGGTCGGCCTCCGCCTCATGGGCGCAGCGGCGGAAATCGTCCTCGCGGTGGCCGCTTTCCATCACCGACACGCCGCCGCCGCGCCAGTCGGGCAACTCTTCGCGCACCTGTTGCAGCACCTCCTCCGGCAACGCCGCCGGGCCGGGGCTGAAGTTGAACGGCCGGCTCAACAGCCCAGCGACTCAGCGGCCGGCGCCGCCATTTTCGACGTCGGAGTCACCGTTTCCGACGTCGGAGTCACCATTTTCAACGCCGGAGTCGCCACTTTCGCCATCGGAGTCACCGCTTTCACCGTCGCCACCGTCGCCGTTGCCGAGTTGCGCCTCCTCCACCTTGATCATTCCGATGAGCCGCTCGCCTTTGCCCGGTTTAATCAGGCGCACGCCCTGGGTGTTGCGGCCGGTGAGCGAGATTTCATGGGTGCGGGTGCGGATGAGGGTGCCGCCGTCGGTGATCAGCATCGCCTCCTCCTGGCCGGTGACCATGACCGCGCCGACCACTTTGCCGTTGCGCGCCGAGGTTTTGATGGCGATGACGCCCTTGCCGCCGCGCCCCTTGCGCGGGAAATCGGCCAGCGGCGTGCGCTTGCCGTAGCCGTTTTCAGTGCTGGCCAGCACTTCGCCGGACGCATCGCCATCAGGGGCGACCAGCAGGGAGATGACCCGGCAGCCGGGATCCAATTTGATGCCGCGCACGCCGATGGCGCCGCGGGCGGTGGTGCGTACGCCGGTTTCGCAAAAGCGCATGGCCTTGCCGTTGTCGCTGAACAGCAGCAAATCGTCGCCGTCTTCGGTGAGCGCCGCGCCGACCAGGTGGTCGTCTTCGCGGAAAGTGATGGCCTTCAGGCCGGACGGCCGCGGCCGCGAAAATTTCTCCAGCGCGCACTTGGCGACGGTGCCGTTGGCGGTGGCCATGACCACATACTTGCCGGCGTCATAACCCTTGATGGGCAGAATCTCGGTGACCTTCTCGCCGGCCTGCAGCGACAGGAGGTTCACCAGCGGCTTGCCGCGCGCCTGCCGGCCGGCCTGCGGCAATTGGAAGACGCGCAGCCAGTACACCTTGCCGCGGTCGGAGAAGCACAAAATCGTGTCGTGCGAGTTGGCGGTGAACATGCGGGCGACAAAATCCTCCTCGCGGGTGCGGGTGGCGGTGCGGCCCTTGCCGCCGCGCCGCTGGGTGCGGTAGTCGGCGACCGGCTGCGACTTGGCGTAGCCGGCGTGCGACAGGGTGACCACCACGTCCTCCTCGGCGATTAAATCCTCGGTGGACAAGTCGGAGCGCGAGGCGACGATCTCGGTGCGGCGCTTGTCGGCGTAGCGCTGGCGCACATCTTCCAGGTCGCCGCGCACCACTTCGTTGAGCCGCTGCTGGCGGTCCAAAATGTCGCGCAGGTCGGCAATTTTTGTCAGCACCTCGTCGTATTCGCGGTGGATTTTTTCCTGCTCCAGACCGGTGAGGCGGTGCAGGCGCAAATCCAAAATCGCCTGCGCCTGAATTTCGGACAAAAGGTAGCCGCTTTTCACCAAACCGAGTTGCGGCGCGGCGCCGTCACCCTCACCGCCGCCGCCTTCACCCTCGCCTTTATCCTGCTGCGCGGCGGCGCGCTTCAGCATGGGCAGCACCACGCCCGGCGGCCAGGCGCGCTTGACCAGGGCGGCGCGGGCCGCGGCCGGGTTGGCGGTGGCCTTGATAACGGCGACCACCTGGTCAATGTTGCTGAGAGCCACCGCCTGGCCCTCCAGCACATGGGCGCGCTCGCGCGCCTTGCGCAAATCAAAAACCGTGGCGCGCGTCACCACCTCGCGGCGGTGGCGGATGAACTCGGCGATGATTTCCTTAAGCGTGAACAGGCGCGGCTGGTTGTCCACCAGCGCGACCATGTTGATGCCGAACACGGTTTCCAAACGGGTCGCGCGGTACAAATTGTTGACCACCACATCGGCCACTTCGCCGCGCTTCACCTCAATGTAAATGCGCATGCCGTCGCGGTCGGACTCGTCGCGCATGGCGGCGATGCCGGTGATGCGTTTTTCGCGCACCAGTTCGGAAATCTTTTCCACCAGCAGTTTTTTGTTCACCTGGTAGGGCAACTCGCTGATGATGATGGCCTGGCGGCCGCTCTTGGTTTCCTCCAGCGTCACCCGGCCGCGCACATAAATTTTGCCGCGCCCGGTGCGGTAGGCATCGTAAATGCCCTGGCTGCCGTTGATGATGCCGGCGGTGGGAAAGTCGGGGCCGGGAATGTGCCGCATCAACTCCTCAACGCCGATGTCCTCGTTGTCCATGTACGCCAGGCATGCGTTCACCACCTCGTCCAAATTGTGGGTGGGAATGTTGGTCGCCATGCCGACGGCGATGCCGGAGGAGCCGTTGACCAGCAGGTTGGGCATGCGCCCCGGCAGCACCAGCGGCTGCACCTCGGTGTCGTCGTAGTTGGGGCCGAAGTCGACGGTTTCCCTGTCAATGTCGGCCAGCATCTCATGGGCGATGCGCTGCAGGCGAATCTCGGTGTAGCGCATGGCCGCCGGCGGGTCGCCGTCCACTGAGCCGAAATTTCCCTGCCCCTCAACCAGCGGGTAGCGCATGGAAAAATTCTGCGCCATGCGGACGATGGTGTCGTAAACGGCGGCGTCGCTGTGGGGGTGGTATTTGCCGATGACATCGCCGGTGATGCGCGCCGATTTTTTGTACGGCTTGTTCCACTCGTTGCCGAGTTGAAACATGGCATACAAAACCCGCCGGTGCACCGGCTTCAGCCCGTCCCGCACATCCGGCAGCGCCCGCCCCACAATCACGCTCATGGCGTAATCCAGATAGGACCTCCGCATCTCATGCTCAAGGTTGGCGGAGCCGGTTTCGTGGGCGATTTGGTTCATTTTGCTGCGGGGAGTTCAGGCGGGGTTTAATACCGGGAAATTTTAGCATTAAACCGAGTCACGAGGAGGGTTGGGGCCGCTTGAACAAATCAGACAAACAAGCGCGCCCTGCTTTACAATTAGCACCTTTCCGGCAACCCCACGACACCAGCCGCCGCCTGCTCGCTTATACTCCCGCCCATGCCCCCGACCATCATCACCGCCCGCTGGGTCATTCCGGTGGAGCCGCCCGGCGTTGTGTGGGAAAACCACGCCGTGGTCATTGCCGACGGCCGCATCGCCGACCTCGCCGATGCAAAAACCGCGCGGCGGAAATATCCCGATGCACAGGTGGTGGAGCGGCCGCAGCATGCGCTGATTCCCGGACTCATCAACGCGCACACCCATGCGCCCATGGCGCTGATGCGGGGGTTCGCCGATGATTTGCCGCTGCAGGCGTGGCTGCAGGAGCACATCTGGCCGGCCGAAGCGGCGCTGTGCGGACCGCAGATGGTGCGCGCCGGGGCCGAACTTGCGATGGCCGAAATGATTCGCGGCGGCGTGACCTGTTTTAACGACATGTATTTTTTCCCCGAACTGGTGGCCGAAATTGCCGAGCAGGCCGGGATGCGCTGCTGTGTCGGCTTAATTGTGCTGGACTTTCCGACGGTGTGGGCGGCCAACGCCGACGACTACCTGAAAAAAGGAATGGAGTTGCACGACCGCCTGCGCCATTCCGACTTGGTCACCACCGCGTTGGCGCCGCACGCGCCGTACTCCGTTTCCGACAAGCCGCTCAAGCGGGTGCGCCTGCTGGCCGACGAGATGGAGGTGCCGGTGCACATTCATGTGCACGAGACCGCGCACGAGGTGGAGGAATCCATGGCGCGCTTCGGCATGCGGCCGCTGGAGCGGCTGGCGCAACTGGAGTTGCTGTCGCCGCGCCTGCTGGCGGTGCACATGACGCAACTGCTGCCGCAGGAAATTGAATCGGCGGCCGCGCACGGCGCCCATGTTCTGCACTGCCCCGAGTCCAACCTTAAACTTGCCGACGGCATCTGCCCGGCCGCCGCGCTGGATGCGGCCGGCGTCAACCTCGCCCTCGGCACCGACGGCGCCGCCAGCAACAACGACATGGACATGCTCGGCGAGATGAAAACCGCCGCGCTGCTGGCCAAGGGCAGCAGCGGTGACGCCCGCGCGCTGAGCGCCGCGACGGTACTGCAAATGGCGACGCTGAACGGCGCCCGCGCCCTCGGCATTGACCGGCGCTGCGGCTCGCTGGCAGCCGGCAAAGACGCCGACCTGGCCGCCATCCACCTGCACGACCCCGGCACCGTGCCGCTCTACGACCCCATCACGCACATTGTCTACAGCGCCGGCCGCGAGCATGTCAGCGATGTGTGGGTGCGCGGCCGGCAGTTGATGGAGCAGCGCCGCCTCACCACGCTGGAGGAGGACGACATCCTGCGCGCGGCCTGCGAATGGGGCGGGAAGTTCGCCGCCCTGCGAAAATCATGAACGCAAACTTCGACCAGGAAGAGTTAAACAAGTTTGAGGCCGGCGCCTCGCGCTGGTGGGACCCCGAGGGCGAGTTCAAGCCGCTGCACGACCTGAACCCGCTGCGGGTGGACTACATCCGGCGCAGCGTCACTGTCAGCGGCCGGCGGGTGCTGGATGTGGGCTGCGGCGGCGGCATTCTCAGCGAGAGCCTGGCCGCCCTCGGCGGTGAAGTCACCGGCATCGACCTCGCCGCCGGCCCCCTCGCCACCGCCCGCCTTCACCTTGCCGAAAGCGGCCTCAGCGTGGACTACCGCCAAACCAGCGCCGAGCAACTGGCCGCCGAAAACCCCGGCGCCTACCACATCGTCACCTGCCTTGAGATGCTGGAACATGTCCCCGACCCGGCGGCGGTGGTCGCCGCATGCGCAAAACTTACCGCCAGCGGCGGCACGCTGTTTTTCTCCACGCTCAACCGCAACCCCAAGTCATGGCTGTTCGCCATCGCCGGCGCCGAATATGTTTTGCAACTGCTGCCCAAAGGCACCCACGACTACAAAAAATTCATCCGCCCGTCGGAACTCGGCGAGTGGTGCGCCAAAGCCGGCCTCACCATCGGCGGCCTCACCGGCATCCACTACAACCCGCTGGCGCGCCGCTACCGCCTCGGCCCGGGCGTCGATGTGAACTACCTGGTGCGCGCGGAGAAGAGCCATGATGCCTGAGGTCAAAGGCGTTCTCTTCGACCTGGACGGCACCCTCGCCGACACCGCCGGCGACATGGCCAGCGTACTGAACGCCATGCTCGTGGAACACGGCAAGCCGCCACTTGCAGCCGCCGACCTGCGCAACCACGTCTCCCAGGGCAGCGCCGCCCTGCTGCACCTCGGCTTCGGAGTCACCGTCCACGACGACGAGTTCACGACTCTGCGCGACGACTTCCTGAACCGCTACCGCGACAATTTGTGCAACGCCACCGTTTTATTCCATGGAGTCACCAAAGTGCTCGATGCATTGGACGCCAAAAAAATTCCGTGGGGAATTGTCACCAACAAACCGGCATTTCTCACCAAGCCGCTGCTGGCCGCGCTGCAAATCAAACACCGCAGCGCGTGCATCATCAGCGGCGACACCTTCGCCGAGCGCAAGCCGCACCCGCTGCCGATTCAAAAAGCCTGCACCGCCATCGGCTGCGCGCCGGGCGAGGCGGTTTACGTCGGTGACGCCCACGGCGATGTCAAAGCCGCCCACGCCGCCGGTGTACGCGCGGTGGTGGCGCTATACGGTTACATTGACGGCAAACTGCACAAGCCGGAAGAGTGGTGCGCCGACGGCTATGTGCGCGCGCCGGGCGAGTTGCTTGAATTTCTCTTCGGCAACAGCACCCGCCCGCCGGCTTAAACCTCCTCCCACCGTCCGCTGTCGCAGGAGCGCAGGATGGCGTCGATGACTTGGGCGGCGGCCAAGGCGCGGGGGAAGCCGTCGGCATCGGCATTGCCATCACCGTCGCCATGTTTGCCCTGCGCGGCGCGGCGGAGGAAGTCGCGCAGTTCGATGACTTTCAGGTCTTCGTAGCCC
>JAPPPZ010000015.1 GCA_028817275.1 Gammaproteobacteria bacterium | reverse complement strand
CCGCGCGCAAAGCCGCCATCCGCATCAAAATCAAAATGACCGGCCACAGGCAATACCAACTGGCCGCTTGACCGTGAATGTGCCGGTGAAGACCGGCCGCGTTGCGGCGCGGGCCTTGCAATGTCCCCTCACCCCCGGCTCGCCAGCGTCGCCCCTTCCTCCTCTTGCAGCGCCGCCTCAAAGGCGCGCAGGCGTTTGTACACCGAGATGAGTTCCACAATCAGCGTCCAACTGCGCACCAGGAATTGGAACGAGGTTTCCACCTGGCTGAAGGCGTGCAGGATTTGCTGCAATACGCCGAAGGTGATGACGCCGGCGACGATGGTGGGGGCCAGGGCGATGTAGGGAACCAGGATGCCGAACTGCAGGTACGACCACTTGGCGATGTCAAAATACATGTAGTGCAGAAACAGGCGGAAATAGTTGCGCCGCACGTTGCCGAACAACTCGGCCGCGGTGGGCAGGTCGGCGCGCTCTTCATGGTCTTCGCCGTAAACCAATTCCTTGCGGTAGGCGGCCTCCACGCGCTGGTTGCGGAACTCAAGTCCGGGCAGTTTAATGCCCACCACGGCCAGCACCACGGTGCCGAACAGCGCAAACAGCACCGCCACGTAAATCAGCGAGTGGTCCACCGCGCCAATCCACGGCAACTCGGTGACTTCCCTGGACAGCATCCACAAAATCGGCAGGAACGCAATCAGCGTCAGCACCGCGTCCACAAAACCGGAGCCGACATTTTCCATGTAGTTGGCGAACAGCCGCGTGTCCTCCTGCACCCGCTGCGCCGCGCCCTCAATGTGGCGCAACCGCTGCCAGCGTTCCATGTAGAAGTTGTTCATCGCCGTGCGCCAGCGGAAAATCCAGTGCTTGGTGAAAAATCCAAGCAGCACCGCGACCACGATGTAAATGCCGGCGATTTGCCCGAAAGTGGCGAGGAAGCCGAAAAACTCCCCCAGTTGCACCGCGCCCGGCTCGGCCAGCGCTTTTTGTATCAGGTCAAAGAATTCTTTGAACCATTGGTTAATCCACACCTTCACCTGCACGATGTAAACCGCGCCGCCGATAATCACCGCGATGCCGGGGTAGGCCCACGCCGCCCAGCGCCGGTTGAGAAAAAACGATGCGTACATCAGAACAGCCCTTCGGTGTCCAGCGGCGCCGTTGGCACGCTGGGCGCGCCGGCCTCACCCTCGCCGCCGCCGCCGCCCGCGCCGCCCGGCTCGGTGCCGGCGATGAAATATTCCAGATAACCGTTGGGCGCGTTTTCGACCGCCGCGGCGCCGCTGTCCTGGTCCACCCAGGCGGCGGTGATGTTGTCCGGCGGCCGCAACTCGGTTTGCGGCTCGCCGCGCAGCGCGGCGCGCATGTAGTCAATCCACGCCGGCAGCGCCACCCGCGAGCCGGCCTCGCCGCGCCCCAGGCTGCTGGCCTGGTCAAAGCCCATCCACACGGTGGCGGCGGTGCCGCGGGTGAAGCCGGAGAACCAGGCGTCGTGAAAGTTGTTGGTGGTGCCGGTTTTGCCGGCCAGGTCGCGGCGGCCGAGGGATTTGGCGCGCTGCCCGGTGCCGCTTTGCACCACCTGGCGCAGCAGGCTGTTCATGAGGAATGCGTTCTCCGCACTGAGCACGCGCGGCGCAAGTTTGCGCTGCCGGGCGGCGGTTTCGGCGCCGTCACCGTCACTTTGGAAGCCGCCGCCATCAATTGCAAAGTCATAACCATCGGTTTCGGCCCCGCCCCCGGCAGTTTCGACGTCGGAGTCACCAATGTACCCGTCCAAGCCACCGTCCCCGCCGCCGCCGTCACCGTTTTCAACCTCCAAACCACCGTCGGCAACGCAGAACTCGCACACCGTCGGCGGGTTGGCGGTGTACACGGTGCGGCCGGCGCGGTCCTCAATGCGGCTGACCAGGTAGGGCGTGACGCGGTGGCCGCCGTTGGCCAGGACGGCGTAGGCGGTGACCACTTCCAGCGGCGTGAAGTGCGGGGTGCCCAGTGCCAGCGACAAATCGCCGGGCAGGTCTTCGCGGTCAAAGCCGAACTTTTCCATGTGCTCAATGGCGAAGCGCGGGTTGATGGCGCGCAGGATGCGCACCGACACCAGGTTAATCGACAGGCTCAGCGCCTTGCGCAGCGGCGTCGGGCCGAAAAATCTGCCGGTGTAATTTTCCGGGCGCCAGATGTTGCCGATGCTTTCGTCCTCGGCCACGATGGGCCCGCCGCTGACCGGGGTGGCGGCGGTGAAGTTTTTTTCCAGCGCCGCCGAGTAGATGAACGGCTTGATGTTGGAGCCGGGCTGGCGCTCGGCCTGCAGCGCGCGGTTGAATTTGGTTTGGTAAAAATCGTAGCCGCCCACCACCGCCTTGATGGCGCCGTCGTCGGTGTCAATGGAAACCAGGGCGCCGTTGATGGCCGGCGGCTGCGCCAGTTCCCACGGCCGGTTGCCGCTGCGGCGCACCAGAATGACGTCGCCGGCGGCGACCACGTCGGCGGCGCGCTTAAGTTTGGGCCCCAGGGTTTCGGTGTCCACATATGCGCGCGCCCAGGCCAGGCCACGCCACGGAATCCTTGCTTCGCCGCCGTCGGCGAGAAAAATGTCCGCGCTGCGCTCGCCAACCTCGGTGACCAGCGCGGCGCGCAGGTTGGCCGGCGCCGGGTGCTCCTGCAGCAGGCGGCGGCGCTCAGCCTCGGTGGTTTGCGCCAGGTCAATGCGCCCGGCCGGGCCGCGGTAGCCGTGGCGGCGGTCGTAGTCGCGCAGCCCCTTGCGCAGCGCGCGGCGCGCGGCCAGTTGCAGGCGGGCGCTGACCGTGGTGTAGACGTTGTAGCCTTTTTCGTAAACGCTGGCGCCGTAGTTTTCCACCATGTGGCGGCGCGCCATTTCCGACACATATGGCGCCTCCAGGTCGAGCACCGCGCCGTGGTAACTGGCGGTGAGGGGCTGCGGCGCGGCGGCGCGGTACTGCTCGGCGGTGATGTAGTCCAGTTGCAGCATGCGCCGCAGCACGTAATCGCGGCGCGCCTCGGCGGTTTCCGGGTTGGTGATGGGGTTGTTGCGCGACGGCGCCTTGGGCAGCGCGGCCAGCATGGCAAGTTGCGCTAAAGTTAATTGGTCCAGGCTTTCGCCGTAATACACCTGCGCCGCGGCGGCGAAACCGTAGGCGCGGTGGCCGAGAAAAATTTTGTTCAGGTACAGTTCCAGAATCTGGTCCTTGCTCAGCGTCTGTTCGAGGCGGAACGCGAGGAGGATTTCCTTCATCTTGCGGGTGTAGGTTTTTTCCGGGGTCAGAAAATAGTTGCGCGCGACCTGCATGGTGATGGTGCTGGCGCCCTGGCGGGCGCTGCCGGGGCGCAGGTTTGCAATGACCGCGCGGGCGATGCCGCTGAGGTCGATGCCGGGGTGGCGGTAAAAATTATCATCCTCGGCGGCCAGCACCGCCTGAATCAGCGGGCGCGGCACATCGCCAATGGCCACCGGCTTGCGCCGCTCGTCGCCGAACTCGGCCAGCAGCAGGCCGTCGCGGCTGTAAATGCGCAGCGGCAATTTGAGGGCAATCCGGTCAGCGGCCTCAATGGGCGGCAGCGACGGCAGCAGCGACAGGGAAAACCCGACCAGCGCCAGCCCGGCCAGCGCTCCGGCGCCAATCACCAGCAGCATCAGGCGCAGAAAAAAATTGCGAATCGGTTTGCGGGATTTTGGCATTGGGCGGTGCGCGCGGGCGGCGCATTATACCGTATAATGCGGGCATGGAGGACAGTCTGCAAAAACTGGAGGACGGCGTGGGCCAACTCATCAAGGCCTGCCGGCGGCTGCGCGATGAAAACGCGGCGCTGCGGGAAAGTTACCAGAAACTTTCCCGCGAGCATGCCGAGCGCGCGGAAAAAACCCGCGCCGCGCGCCGGCAACTGGAGTCGGCCCTGGCGCGCCTGCGCGGCGCGCCGCCGGCGGTGAAGCCATGGGCCGGGTGACGGTGAAAATCATGGGCAAGGATTTTCTTTTCTCCTGCAGCGACGAGGAGGAGGAAGAATTGCTGGCGACGGCGAAGGATCTGGACCGCAGAATGTGCGATGTCCGCCGCGGCGGCGCCGCCACCGGCACCGAGCGCTGCGCCATCATGGCGGCGCTGAACGTGTGCCACGAACTTTTGCAGCACAAGAACAACCCGGCCTCCGCCGGCGGCGCGCAGCACGAGCGGGTCAGGGAATTGACCGACGCCGTTGACGCCGCCCTGGCGGAGCACGAAGAACCAGGCGCTTACTGAGAGTGGGCGCTGACCGATTGGCGTTGCCTGCGGTGTTCGAGGCACCGCGCCGACCCTTAGAACCTGTAACACGACACGGGGGCCGGCATGGGGCGCTGTTGTGCAAGTCCGCGGCGGTTTGTTTTAACCGGCCGCAAGCGGAAAGCCTGAGGCGCTCCACAGGCCCCCAACTTGAGCCTTTGGTTCAAGGAAACCGCGGAGGCACGGCACTTGCGGGTAACGCCGCTTTTTTATTCTTCCCTGTTGTTTTTTGCCCGCCCTCACCGATGACAAAAACATCCGAAGAAAAACGCGCGCTGCGCAAAACCATGCGCCGCCGCCGCGCCGCGCTGGGCAAACAGGAGCAGCGCGCGGCGGCGTACGGTCTGGCGGCGCGGCTGTGCACCCTGCGCGCGTTTCGCAGCGCCCGCCGCATTGCTTTTTACGCCGCCGCCGACGGTGAAATCGACCCGCGCCCGGCGCGCGAGTTGGCCGCTTCATGGGGGCGGCGCTGCTATTTGCCGGTGCTGTACCCGGCGCGCCGGCGGCTGGTGTTCTTTGCCGATGCTGAAGCCCGGCGGTGGACGGTTAATTCTTTCGGCATTGCCGAGCCGCGGGTGCCGGCCGGGCGCATGCTGCGGCCGGCGGAGTTGGATTTAATTCTGGTTCCGCTGGTGGCGTTTGACGAGGACGGCGGGCGCGTCGGCATGGGCGGCGGGTTTTACGACGGCAGTTTGCACTACCTGCGCCACCGCCGCCGTTACCGCCGCCCGGTTTTGGTGGGCGTTGCCCACGACTTTCAGAAAGTGGACAAAATCAAAGGCGACCCGTGGGACATTCCGCTGGATGCGGTGGTCACCGACCGCGCCTGCTACCGGCGGCGGTGATGGCGTGAACATTCTTTTTATCGGCGATGTGGTGGGCAAGAGCGGGCGGCGCGCGGTGGCGCGCTACCTGCCGCAACTGGTGTCCGGGCGCGGCGTCGACCTGGTGGTGGTCAACGCCGAGAATTCGGCCGGCGGCTTCGGCCTGACCCGCGAGGTGGCCGCCGAGTTGTTCAACCTCGGCGCCGCGGTGCTGACCACCGGCAACCATGTGTGGGACAAGCGCGAGGTGCTGGAGTTCATCGACCGCGAGCCGAAGATTCTGCGCCCGCTGAATTTCCCGGCGGTGACGCCGGGCCGCGGCTTCTGCATCACCGAGGCCGGCGGGGCGCGGGTGGCGGTGGTTAATTTGATGGGGCAGGTGTTCATGCCGCCGTCCCTGGACAATCCGTTCCACGCCGTGGACGCGCTGCTTGAAGAGTTGCACGGCCGCGCCGAGGTGGTGCTGGTGGACTTCCACGCCGAGGCCAGCAGCGAGAAACAGGCCATGGGCTGGCACCTGGACGGGCGGGTGGCGGCGGTGGTGGGCACCCACACCCACATCCCCACCGCTGACGAGCGCGTGCTGCCCGGCGGCGCGGCCTACATCACCGATGTCGGCATGACCGGCAACTACGACTCGGTCATCGGCATGGACACCGGCAAAGTGCTGAAACGTTTTTTGCGCGGCCTGCCGGAGCGCATGGAGGTGGCCTCCGGCGCGGCGACCATGTGCGGCGTGCTGATTAAAGCGGACCCGGCGGACGGGCGCAGCGGCGGCATTGAGCGCGTGCTGTGCGGGCCGGGTTTCGGGCGGTGAGGGCGGGGGCGTGAAGTTCTGGCTGATGAAAAGCGAGCCGCAGGCCTATTCCATCGACGACCTCGCCAGGCAGCGCGGCGGCCGCGACCACTGGGACGGCATCCGCAACTACCAGGCGCGCAACTTCATGCGCGATGCGATGCGGGCGGGCGACCGCGCATTTTTTTACCATTCCAGTTGCGCCGAGCCCGGCGTTGCGGGTATCATGCAAATCGTGCGTGCCGCCTACCCCGACCCCACCGCCCATGATCCGCGCTCTAAATACTACGACCGCAAAAGCGACCCGGCCGCGCCGCGCTGGGTGATGGTGGACGTGAAACTGGTGAAAAAATTTCAGCGCCTGGTCAGCCTCGCCGAGTTGCGCGCGCACCCGCAACTGTCGGACATGGCCCTCCTGCGGCGCGGCAACCGCCTTTCCATTCAGCCGGTGACGGCGCGCCAGTGGAAGATTATCAGCGCCCTCGGCGGCGCATGACTGTGGCGGAGGCCGCAATGAAAAACAAAATTCTCTTTGCCATCCTCATTATGGGAGCGTTACACATGACAAACAGCACCGCCAACGCGGCCAACCCGCTGGTGCGCATGACCACCAGCGCCGGCGTGATCGACATTGAAGTGTTTCCCGGCCAGGCGCCGCAGACAGCGGCGAATTTTCTCGCATATGTGGACGCCGGCTTTTACGACGGCACAATTTTCCACCGCGTGATTCCCGGCTTCGTCATCCAGGGCGGCGGCTTCACCCCCGGCATGAAACAAAAACAAACCCGCGCCCCCATCCAAAACGAAGCCGACAACGGCCTGAAAAACCTCACCGGCACCCTGTCCATGGCCCGCACCGGCGACCCCCACTCGGCCACCTCGCAGTTTTTCATCAACCTGGCGGACAACGCTTTTCTGGACTACCAGGCGAAAAACCAGCAGGGCTGGGGCTACGCCGTGTTCGCCAAAGTGGTGAAGGGAATGGACGCCGTCAACGCCATCGCCAAAGTCAAAACCGGCAGCAACGGCCCGTACCGGGATGTGCCGGTGGAGGATGTGGTGGTTGAGAAGGTGGA
>JAPPPZ010000035.1 GCA_028817275.1 Gammaproteobacteria bacterium | reverse complement strand
ACCTCGGCATCAGTTTGAACCTCGCGCGCGAAGTCGGCGCGCCGCTGTTCGTCGCATCCGCGGCGCGCGAATTATTTCAAGCCGGCATTTCCAGTTTCCCCGACGAAGACAACTGGTGCGTGGTCAAGGTGCTGGAGCGCATGGCCGGGATGTCCAAGTGAACTGGTCAGGCGGGGATTTGCTTGATTTGTTTCATATCAGGATGTATAATGGGAGAAACATCATTTCCATTTAAACCCCGCACGGAGAACCCATGAATACCCCCACAAACCCTCGCATTGACCGCAAAACCGTTCGCGAATGGCTGTCACAGCCATTTGAATGGCGCATTCCGGTGTACCAGCGCCACTACGCTTGGAACGCCGATGAAGAATTCGGGCCCACCCAGCAGTTCTGGGAGGTTGTGGAGGACCAAGCCCGGCGGCGATTGGATGGCGATGTGCCCGCTCCGCACTATTTCGGCGCCATTCTGGTGGAGGAGAACAGAAACAATAACCTCGACGCGGTGAAGAAATTCGACGTTGTTGACGGCCAACAACGCCTCACCACTCTGACTATCGCCCTGTTCTCCTTGATTGGCTTGGCCGCCCAAAAGAACTACAAAGAAAAGTTCAAAAGGGAACTGGCGGAATATATTTTTTCCGACTCATCCGCCAACCCTCCCAAGGCGCCCAGGTTGCGCCCGACGAACTTCGACCAAGGACAGTATGAAAACTTGCTGTACCATGTGTATCCAGACTCGGAGCCAACTCCACGGAAAAACCGGGAGGACGAGTACGGCAAATCCATGGTCGTTCGCGCCTGCTATTTCTTCAATCAGCGCCTGGCCAAATTCTTTGAAAAGAACGACCGGGGTGACGCTGAAGCAACTATTGAGGCGTTGCAAGGGGCGTTGCTTGACGGTTTCGATTTGGTGGCCATCCCACTGAAAGAAACCGATGAGGCGCAAAAAATCTTTGAGGCGTTGAATAATGCGGCAAAGCCGCTGACCACTTTCGACCTCATCCGCAACAATATCTTCTACCGTGCGGATAAAGAGGAGCCCGGCCTCGATGAGGCGCTGTTCCACGATGCAAAATGGCAACAGTTTGAGTCGCCGTTTTGGGAAATCGACTTTAACAAAAAGGGCGACAACAAACACATCGAGGAGTACATCTCCCGCATGTTGGTCGCCAAAAAGAAGCGTTTCATGCTGTTGACTCGGAACTCCATTTATCGGGAGTACAAGAAGTTCTTCATCAACAGCGAAAACGTTATCGGCGTCAAAAAAGAGATTGAATCAATCTCCGAATACGTTGACGTCTATAAGTACGTCGTCGGTGAAACGCTCAAAAATCCGATTTCAGACGACTTCGATTTCGGATACTTCCAATCCAACTACAAAGGCACTTCCGTGTTTCTACCCGTCATCTTTGTCGTGGCAACATCCGATGCTTTGGAAAGCGAAAAGCAACGAATGCTTAAGTTGTTGGAAAGTTGGCTGATGCGCAGAAACGTCTGCGGATTAACTGGCGACTACAACAAACAAGTGCCGACGTTGTGCGGTCAACTCGGCCTTAGGCCGAACTACGCCAAACTGGATAGTTTCCTCAATGAATCCAATGAGGAAACGCGCATGTTTCCCGACAATGAGCAAGTGAAATCTCGCCTGTATGGAGTCAATTTCTACAAGTTGGCGGCTAAGCAACACGTCTTTGAGCGTATTGTTCGGCACACGACCAGCGACTCGCTCAATGAAAAACGCGACCTGAAAGGGTTGACCATTGACCACATCCTTCCCCAAGAATGGGAAAATTGGGGCCCCGTCTTGGGTGACTACGGTGAGGGCAGAATCAACACCGCGATTCACACTATCGGCAACTTAACGCCGATGGCGAAAGGCCTCAATTCAGGCAAATCCAACAAATCGTGGGAAATTGCCCGCGATTGGTTGGCAAAATCCGACCTGAAAATGACGCGCGATATTGCAGAACATGAATCTTGGTCTATCCCGCAAATAGACGAGCGGAGCAAGGAACTCGCGCGCGTCATTTGCGAGATTTGGCCTTGCGATATTGCGTAACCGTCATGCGCTTGGGCGTCATCAGCGATGGCATCAGCCGCGATGTGCGGGTGGCGGCGGAGACCGCGCGCGCGGCTGGCTTATCCGACATCGAGTTTCAGTATATGTGGGAGTATGAAGTCGGCGACCTGCCGGCGGCGCGGCGGCGTGAGGCGCGCGCGTTGGTGGAGGACAACGGCCTGCGCGTGTCGTGCATCTCGCGCCACATCTTTGCGCGCCAGACGGTGCATGTGGAGCGCGCATCAAACGAATATCGCGAGCAGATGGATTCATTGAAACGCTGCATCGACTTCGCGCATGAACTCGGCGCTTCCACGGTGCGCATCATGAGTTGCCGCCGCGAGACCATCCTGTTCGGCGGCGGCGGCGCCGAGCAGTGGGTGGTGGCGAACGGCGCGTGGGACAAACTGCTGAAGTTGCTGGAAGCGCCGCTGGAATTGGCGGCGCGCGAGGATGTCAAACTGGTTATCGAAACCGGCAACGGCACCATGATTAACTCCGCATACACCATGGGCCGACTCATCGACGAGTTGGATGCGGACGGCCGACTGCTGGCGTTATGGGACCCGTGCAATGCGCTTTACTGCGGCGAACCGCCCTGCCCGGACGGCGCGCAGGCGTTGGCCGGCGGCAAAATCGGGCATGTGCATATCAAAGACGCGGTGGTGCGGCCGCAACGCGCGACCGTGAACTTCTGCCGCTTGGGCGAAGGCGACATGGCGGCGCACCTGCAAGGCATCGCGGACTTCTTGCGCGCGGAGAATTACGCCGGCTCGATTTCATTGGAGAGCACTTACCGCCCGGACCGCGGCGATTTTGCCGACGGTTTCCGCGAGTCCATGCCGTTGTTTGCGCGAATTTTTGGGGCGGGATAAGCGTTTATGCCACCGGGCGCGGCGCGCTGATGCTTGGCGGTTCCCTACACAGCGTTGAAAAACAGCACCGCCCGTTGGCCCGTCCACACGCCGGCAAATGCGATGCATGGCGCGGCAATCAACCAGCGCAGGGGCTGGGAAAGAGTCGGCTTGTGCTTTTGAATTAGATGCAGAAGAGGCCAGATTAACAGCACGATGGCAATCTGGCCAAGTTCCACGCCGAAGTTGAACGCAAGCAAACTCTGCCACAAATTGGGTGCGTTGATTTGCAAGATTTCCCGCAGCACAAATGAAAAGCCAAGCCCGTGCAACAGGCCGATGGCGGTGGTCACAAAAAATGAAGACCGCATTTCGCGGCGCGCCAATGCCGCCATTGCCGCATAAATTATCGACAGGGAGATGCCCGCCTCAACCGCGGGCACAAACCACGCCGCCTGCGGCGCCAGCTCGAAAAAACCGACGGCGAGGGTGATGCTGTGCCCGAGGGTGAAGCCGGTTACTTTCCACAACAGGCCGCCAATGGTCGTCGCGCCGATGACCAGGCAGATGACAAACAGCACGTGGTCCATGCCGTTCAGGATGTGGACACCGCCTTCGACGATGAAAGTCCACGCGGCGGCGAGCGCCGAGCGGCTGACTTGAATCGGCTCATGCAACAAACCGGTGGCGCGGAATATTTTTGTGCCGCCGGGGAAATGGTCAAGGACCAGGTTCGCGGTTTGCTCCTGGCCGGCGAGGCCGGGGTTGAGAGTGCTTGACAGCGCGTAGGAGGACAGCGCGCCATCGGTGCGGTAGCGCAGCATGACATCGGTGACGGTGTCGCCGACAAAAATTTCCCGCTTGGGGCTGAGTGTTGACGGCGCGACGAGCGCCGCCTTCGCCTCTGCAAGAGTGGCGAATGGCGGCTGGCTGTGGGCCGGGTGGAGTTGCACCTTCTCGACTTCGGCGGACACCGTGGCACCGTCGGCGACAAGGCGGTGGCCCACGGCAACAAGTTGGCCCAGGCCAGGGGAATCCTTTTGCAGGGCTGCGTGGTCAATGTAGTGCATCAGTTGACCGTCTTCCATGCGGTTGTAGGTGTAAGGGGCGGCCCTGCGGCCAGCGTTGGCGCGCTGTTCACCGAGCAGCGGCGCCAGAACATATGGCGTCGGCAGCCGCATATACAGATTTGCGCCATCCGCAAGGTGCTCAACGTGCACAATGCGAATGTTGGCATTCAGTTGGAAATGCGCGCCCGCCGGCGGCGCCGTCCACAGGCAGGCGCAAAAGAAGAACAGCGAAACCGGCGCTTTCAGAATGCGCGCGAAAGGCGTCGAGGGGAAAGATGCTTCCCGGTGCACGATAAACCCGGGCGGCAACACGCATGGCGCCGCCGCCCGGACCCGGGGGTTACATTTTTACTTTGTTGTGCGAGCCGAAATAATATACATGGCCTTTCTTGCCTCTGAGGTCGGCCTTGCGAATCATTACCGACGGCGCGTCCAGCATGGTGTGCTCGTGGGTTTTTGCCCACTCGGTTGCCGGCAACAGGGTGGAGGTGTAGAAAGTTGTCTCGGGCACCAGGTAGTGGTGGGGGATGGCAATCCTGGCGCCGGATCTGGCAACCACGGAATCGGCCTGGGCGTAATCCAAGATATGCTTGGAGCCGTCCACCGGCACAAATACGACATCCACCTTGCCGATTTTCTTCCACACCTCCTCGGGCGCATCGGGGCGGTTGTCGCCCCACATCAGGAACTTCATGCCGCCGGTCTCAATGACATACAGCGTGTTGTCCATGTGCCGCGCGTTGCCCGGGGCGCAGATTTTTTCCCGGCCTTCAAATTGTTTGACCGCCTCGGTCCAGGGCACGATACCGGGTGCAACGCACTGGTGCTTGTCGGCGATGCCGCGAATCTTGACGTCGCCCAACCGGAAACTGCCGGCCATGCGGTCGAGCAGCATGCTGGCGTCGATTTTGTCGAGTGCATCATGGTCAAAATGCGCGTGGGTGGACATGCCGATGTCCACTTCCACTTTGGGAAAATCAAGCCGATACCAAAGCCCCCAGGCGCCGGATGGATCGTTGCGCCATGGATCCACCAGCAGGGAAATCCCCCTGGGCGAGGTGATGCTGAACGATGAGTTGGAGTAATACGCCACCTCAACGGCGCCGCTGTCGGCTTGCAGTCCGCCTTCATTCTGCACTTGAATCAGGCGATTGTGATTTTTGCCGGACATCCAGGAAGTCAGCCCGGTGGTGACTGCGTCATTCGCCTGCGCGACGACGCCGGCCACGACGGCCACGGCAGCAATGCCGCTCAAAGCGGCGGTTTGCCAGTTTTTCATAGCGTTACCCTCCGATATATGCAAACGGTGTAAATGGTGATTTTAACGGTAATCAGGTTCGTTTCGGCGCGTCAATAATGGTTTTTCAACAGAAAAATATGGGGGCAAAACCCATATTAAGCGCCGGCACGCTTTCCCAAAGGTGTATCAGGAAAGAGACGCCAGATAACTGCGCAAACTGGTTTTTCGGTTGTGAATGCCGAGTTTTTTGCGGATGTTGTTGCGGTGAAAATGGATGGTGCTGGCTGACAAACTCATCAGTTCGGCGATTTCCTTGCTCCGGCGGCCCTGCGCAATGAGGGTGCTCACGGCAATTTCCGTGGGTGTCAAGGTGGAGCATTTCGCCATCAGGTAGTTGGAAAACGGCGAAGCAATATCGTTGAGGCTGGATTCCAGAATGCGTAGCCGCGAGGCGTGCTTTGGTCCCGCCGGTATTTTTTTCAACTTCTCCAGACAAGGCATCACCCGCTCGTTGATGTTGGTGAGGACGCGATCTTCCAAATCCGCTTTATCCTGCTCGCGCTTTTGCAGTAGCACCTTCAGCGCGGTGTTCATTTCATGCAGTTCACGCGTGCGTTTGGCGACGCGCTGCTCCAGTTTGTCATGCGCCTTTTGCAGTTCGCGCTCTATCTGTTTGCGCTCAACAAGATAGACCAAATGGCGCAGGTCGATTTCAATGATGTCCTTGAATTCCTTCAGCAGGCCCTGATAGTGAACGGCATTTTTGTTGTGCGTGGTGTCCAGCACGCAAATTGTCCCGAACACCGCGCCATCCGGCCACACCAGCGGCAAGCCGAGATAGAACAGCATTCCCTTCTTGATATCGGGATTGTTCTTCCACTTCGCATCCCGAAGCGCGTCGGCAACCAGCAGTCCGGCCCGCGTGGCCATCACCGTCTCGCAGTAAAGCCCGGTGTCCAGGTCTGCAAGTTCGCCGACCTCATATGGATTTTTCTCACCGCCGCTGGACACGCACACCACAAGATGCGGCTTTTCCAGTTTCATGACCAGCCCCGCCGGCACGTCAAGAATGCGCGCCAGTAAATCCACAATACGCTGCCACTTGGCATGCATGGCATCAGGTATCCGCGGTTTTCGCAAATCATCCATCGCTTCAGTATAAGTAAAAACCGGAGGCGGCAGCACAAAACAAAACCCCTGTCCAACAATGGAAACAGGGGTTTTGAAAAATAAAAGCCCGGCAGTGTCCTACTTTCGCGCAGGATGGCCCTGCACTATCATTGGCGCTAAGCGTTTTCACTTCTGAGTTCGGGATGGGGTCAGGTGGTTCCCGCTTGCTATTGCCACCGGGCAAACCGGTGTCAAAGGCGGCGTTGTGTTGCACGCTTCAAATTTTCAAGTTCTTTGGGTGTTATATGGTCAAGTCGCACGGCCTATTAGTACGGGTTAGCTCAACGCGTTACCGCGCTTTCACACCCCGCCTATCACGTCGTGGTCTACGACGAGCCTTCAGGGACCTCGAAGGTCCGGGGAGACTTCATCTTGAGGGAGGCTTCCCGCTTAGATGCTTTCAGCGGTTATCCCGTCCGATCATAGCTACCCGGCAGTGCCACTGGCGTGACAACCGGAACACCAGAGGATCGTCCACTCCGGTCCTCTCGTACTGGGAGCAGCTCCTCTCAAGTCTCCAGCGCCCACACCAGATAGGGACCAAACTGTCTCACGACGTTCTAAACCCAGCTCGCGTACCACTTTAAATGGCGAACAG
>JAPPPZ010000134.1:5537-7077 GCA_028817275.1 Gammaproteobacteria bacterium | reverse complement strand
GAATACAGGGCTTTAGACGAAAATACCTTTTCCCATTTCAAACGCTCCGGTGCAGCCCCGTCGGCCAGCCACAGGCGGCGCGTGGCGTACGCCGCCACCACCGGGTCATGCGTGGACAGCACGAAAGTGACCTGGCGCCGCCGGTTCAAGTCCGCAAACAAATCCATGATTTCCACCGCGGTGCGGCGGTCGAGGTTGCCGGTCGGCTCATCGGCGATGAGGATGCGCGGCTTGCAAGCCAGCGCGCGGGCGATGGCGCTGCCCGCCGGAAAGTTGGCGCGGGGTGCATTTCATGTGGCCGGCCAGCCCGACCTGGCCCAGCAGGTCCGCGGCGCGCGCCATGCGCTCGCGCCGGCCAGCGCCAGCGGCCACGCCACATTTTCCACCGCGGTCAGCACCGGGATGAGGTGAAAAAACTGAAACACGAAGCCGATTTTCCGGTTGCGCATGCGCGCCAGTTCGCGGTCACTGCAGCCGGCCAGGTCGCCGCCATCGATGCGCACCGTGCCGGCATCCGGGCGGTCGAGCGCGCCAATCAAATTGAGCAGCGTGCTCTTGCCGCTGCCCGACGGGCCGGCCACGACGCTGAATTCTCCCGCCGCGATGTCCAGGTCAACGGCGCGCAACACATGCAGCCGCGCGCCGGCCGACGGATAAGACTTGCTCACCGCCGCAAGCGAGATGACGTCCATCGCTTATTCTTCCCGGCCGGCCATGGCGCGCGCCTCCTGCAAACGCTCGGCCCACGGGCCCCGGCCGGGCGCGCGGGCCTGCAGGGCTTCATAAATGCCAAGCATCATGCCGGCCCGCGCCGGTGAGGCCTCGGCGCCGCGAAACATGCGGTCGAGCGCCAGCATGTCCTCGGTCGCCTGGTCGCCGCGCCCAAACATTTGCGGCAAAGCAGCGTTCACATTGGCGCGCACAAAGCGCACGGTGAAATCCTGCGGGGCGATTTCCAGCGCGCGGTCCAGGTGGCGAATGCCGCGGTTGGTGTAGCGCACCTTGTCGGCCACGGCCGGCGCGTCGCGTCCCATCATGGTATAATTGCTGCCCAAATACGCCCACGCCACACCGTCTTCGGGGAACCGTTTGCAGTGGCGCTCCAACCGTTCCACCGCCTGAGGCGCGGCATTTTCATCGCCGTCGCGCGCCCGGTTATGCAGTTCGACCGCCTCCTGGCGCAGTGCCGCCGGCGCTTCGGCGTGCGCGTTAAACACCGCCGCTTGTGAAACGACCAAAGCGGCCAGCGAGACAACGAAGATGCGCCGGTTTGTTCGGAGGAGCGGTTTCATAAATCACCTTGCGCCCTATTTCACCGTGACGCTGAGCCGCACCTCGCCTTCGGCCGGCACCGTGAACGCCGCGTCTTTGAACTTGGCTGGGCCGAATGCGCCGCGCGCGTTGTTGGAAAATCCGTACGGTTCGGTGGGCATGGTCAACAAATTGGTGTTCAAGTCCGCCGTATTCGTCCACATCCTGAAACACGCTGAACGCATAACGCCCGGCCGCGACGCCGGTGAACTTGAACTGCAGCGACCGA
>JAPPPZ010000134.1:0-4662 GCA_028817275.1 Gammaproteobacteria bacterium | reverse complement strand
TTCGGGCATGAGTTTTACCAACATCCGCCCGCCGGATTCGGCGGTCTCCACGCGCAGCACAATGTCGCCGGCATTTGCGGCGCCCGTGACTAACGCGGCCATGAAGAAAAATCCCACGGCGCGAATTGTTTGGGTGGTTTTCATGGGTTGCCTCCGCATGAGTTTGCAGAAAAGATACGCTTGTGCGCGGGTTGGGTAAACTATGGCGCACAAAAAAACAACGGCATTCGCCCTATTTTCCCGGCCCCCCGGCCCACGCAAAAATAAACTCCGCCACCTGTTGCGGATTATTCAAATCCAGCAGCTGCAGGCCCGTTGGCGATGGCGGCGGCGGGCCGGCGGCGGCGATGGCGATGATGTCGGGGTCACTTTGGCTCGGCAATTTTTTGCCGGTGGCGGCGCGGTAAAGTGCAATTTTCGGAATCGGCGCGCGCTTGAAGCCCTCCACTAAAATTAAATCCACGTCGCCAGCGCCGGCCTCAGCCAGCAACTCGGCCAGGGCTGGCTCACGCCCGTGCAAGTGTTCGGTGACCAGCGCGCGGCGGTGTTTGGATGCCAGCAGCACGCGCTCGGCGCCGGCTTTGCGCAACTCGTAACTGTCTTTGCCCGGCTTGTCAATGTCAAAACTGTGGTGCGCGTGCTTAATCACCGCCACGCGCAGCCCTCCGGCGCATAGCAGCGGCAGCACCTGTTTTAGCAGCGTGGTCTTGCCGGTGCCGCTCCATGCGGCGATGCCGAGAATTTTCGCTTTGGTTTTTTCAGCCACGGTGAAATTTTAACTTTTCTTCGGCGCGCGCCAACTCAGCCGGCGAGTTAATGTTGGCAAAGCCGCCGGGATTGTCGGAAAAATCCACCCGCCGCACGTTGTGGCGGTCAAACCAACAATCAATCTTCCGCCCGCCGCCGCCCAGAAATTGCGCAAGGGAATCCGCAAGCGCCGTTCTCAGCAGGCAAAACACCGGCTGCAAACGTTCACCGTCATGCGCCACCGCAATGTCACAGTCACCTGCCGCACGCAACCGCGCCGCCAAATCGGCCGGCAGAAACGGCGCATCGCACGGCACAAACAGCGCCAGCGGCGTCGCCGCTTTTTTCATGCCGCCCAGCATGCCGGCCAGCGGCCCGCGGTAACCTTCACCGCCCTCACCTTCACCCTCGCCGTCGCCGACCACCGCGCAGCCCAGTTTGCGGTATTCACCGGCGTTGCGGTTTGCGCTGACCAGCACCGCGTCCACCTGCGGCGCCAGCGCGTCCAGCACGTGGCGCGCCAACGGTTTGCCGGCGAGATTCACCAGGCCTTTGTCGACGCCGCCCATGCGCCGCCCGGCGCCGCCGGCGAGGATGACGCCAGTGACGGTCACGCCAGCGGGTCGCTGTCCGACACCGACAAGCGCCCGTCCTGCAAGTGCAAAAACCTGTCCACCGCAAAACCGCCGTCCAATTTTTCATGACTCGCCACCACCACCCCGGTGCCGGCGGCGCGCAACTGGCCGATGAGTTGCACGGTGCGCGCACGCGCTGCGGCATCCATGGCCGACACCGGTTCATCCAGCAGAATAATTTCCGGCTGCAGCGCGTGCGCGCGGGCCAGCGCCACCCGCTGGCGCTCACCGCCGGACAATTGTTTGGCGTTGCGCCCGGCCAGCCGGCCGAGTCCGCCCCACGCCAGCGACCCGGCAACGCGCGCAGCGCGTGGTTCGGCGGCCGCTCCGGCGCGCAGCAAACCGTAGGCCACATTATCGGTGACGCTGGCGTCAAACAAATACGGCTCCTGGTGCACATACACCAGCCGCGAGCGCAACTTTGCACGCGCGCGGCGCCACGACAGCGCGCGGCCGGCAACCACCGCGCGCATGCCCGGCGGCCGCAGCAGGAAGGCGAGAATTTTCAGCAGCGTGGTTTTGCCGCTGCCATTGGCGCCGCGCAGCACCGTCACCTCGCCGCGCCGCAGTTGCAATTGCGCGATGCGAAAAAGTTCACCGTTTGCAACGTCGCCGCCGCCGCCCCAGGCAATGCCGTGGTAGGCGACCAGCGGCGCGCCGTTATTTGCAACGTTCACACCACCGCCCCCCCGCGCCCGCCGCGCAGCATGGCGACGGCGAAGTTCAGCCCCAGCGCCAGCGCCATCAGCACCATGCCGAGGGCAATGCCCTGGGCGAAAGATCCCTTGCTGGTCTCCAGCGCGATGGCGGTGGGAATGTTGCGCGTGAAGTGCAGGATGTTGCCGCCCACCATCATGGAGCAGCCGACCTCGGCCACCACCCGGCCGAACGCGGCGACCAGCGCGGCTAACAAACCGAACCTGACCTCAAACATCAGCGTCAGCATGGCGCGCGCCGGCGAGGCGCCGAGGGTGGAGGCGGTTTCCCAGGCGCGGCGGTCACCGGCGGCGATGGCGGCGTGGCCGAAGGCGACCAGGATGGGAAAACTCAGCGCGATTTGCCCGGCCACCATGGCCCATTGCGTGAACAGCAACTTCCACTCGCCAAGCGGCCCGCTGCGCGACAATAAAATATAAAGCAGCAGCCCCACCACCACCGCCGGCAGCGCAAGCAGCGCATGAAAAACCGAAATCAAAACGCGGCGGCCGGGAAAAAAACCGTAGGCCAGAACAAACGCCAGCACAAAAGCCGGCGGCGTCGCAATCAGCACCGCGCGCAGCGATACGCTGAATGAGATGGCGACGATCTCCCACAGCCCGGCATCGCCGGTGAACAAAAGTTGAAACGCATGCAGAGTCGCCTCGCCAAGGGTGTTCATCGCGGGTGCACCAGCGGGTGAAACAAAACCTCACCCTGAATTCGGAAGCCGCCGATGGCGCGCTGCCCGGCGCGGGAGGTGAGCCAGTCCACAAGTTTGCGCGCGCCTTTGTTGTTCACGTGCGGATTCTTTTGCGGGTTGACGGTGATGACACTGTATACATTGCGCAGCGCGGCGTCACCCTCGGCCAGCACGGCGAGCGCGGCGCGGCCGCGGTAGGCCAGCCAGGTGCCGCGGTCCACCAGCACATATGCGCCCAACTCGGAGGCGATGAGCAGCACTTTGCCCATGCCCTGGCCGGCTTCCCGGTACCAATCACCGCCCGGCGCAACGCTTGCGGCGCGCCACAACTTCAGTTCACGACGGTGCGTACCGGACTGGTCGCCGCGGGAGACAAAGATGACGGCGGAGTCACCATCTTCGACGTCGGTACCGTCACTTTCGACCCTCGCACCACCGCCTTCGCCGGCGGCGGCAACGGCGGCGAAGGCATCAGCGGCGGTGGCGGCATCGCGTGCACCGGCCGGGTCGGCGGCCGGGCCGGCCAGAATGAAATCGTTGAACATCACCTCGCGGCGGTGCGCGCCGTGGCCGGACTCCATGAAGGCGAGTTCCAAATCGCGGGCGTGCACCAGGATGGCATCGGCATCGCCGCGGCGGCCGATTTGCAGCGCGCGCCCGGTGCCGGCGGCGATGACTTGCACGCGGATGCCGGCGCTGCGCTCAAACTCCGGCAACACCGCCTGAATGAGTCCGGAATTGTCGGTGCTGGTGGTGACCGCGAGTCGCACGGTGTCGGCGGCGGCAACCGTCGCCATCGCCGGCGGCAGCAACACCATGGCCAGCGCGCGTAATTTTTTCATGCTTCGTCCAGCGCAACCGAGCCGCCGCCGGTGACCACAAAGAACCGCCGCCCGCGCGCGCGCGCAATCATCACCACGCCGGCGCGGCGCGCCAATTCCACGCCCATTTGGGTGACGCCGGAGCGCGACAATAAAACCGGCACGCCGATTTGCGCGACCTTGATGACCATTTCCGAAGTCAACCGGCCGGTGGTGTAAAAAGTGTGGCCGCCGCCGCGCACGTTTTCAAGCCACATTTTGCCGGCGATGATGTCCACCGCGTTGTGGCGGCCGACATCCTCCACAAACCAAACCACCTCCTCGCCGCGGCACAGCGCGCAGCCATGCACCGCGCCGGCGCGTTCATAAATTGCGTTGCAGCGGGTGAGGTTGGCGAGCAGTTTGTAAACCGAGGAGCGCTTGACTTGCACCGGCGGCATGCGGATGGCGTTGATTTTTTCCATCAACTCGCCGTAGACCGTGCCCTGGCCGCAGCCGGAAGTGACGGTGCGCTTATCCAGCCGCGCCGCTGCGCCGGCCCCGCCATCGCGACTCACCACCGCCGCCGCGCCCGCTTCCCAGTCCACTTGCACCGAAACAATGTCGCGCAAATCGGCGACCAAACCCTGGTTGCGCAAGTAACCAACCGCCAGCGCCTCCGGCTCGCGGCCCAGCGTCATCAGCGTGACAATCTCCCGCCGGTCCAAATACAAAGTCAAGGCCCGCTCCGCCGCCACCTCCAGCAGCCGCCGCCGCCCGGACTCGTCCACCACCTCGCAGGGGAACACCGGGGGGGCGGTGGCGGCGGTCATTTCCGGCTTGGCGGCGGACATCGGGGAAATCCAGCAAGTGCGCACCGCCGCCCCGGGGTGGTGGGGTGAGGCGGCGGTGCGCGGGGGGATTATACCCTATTCCTTGTGGACGGATTCAGCCGCTTATCGCACATGCCAATAGTCCGCTTGCGATGGCAAAGACCGCAGCCCGGCGCTTATTGTTTCTGAGAATTCAACATAACCAGGGCTTGCGCATTGCCGCCGTGGACGCTGGGTTCGGCGCACCA
>JAPPPZ010000019.1 GCA_028817275.1 Gammaproteobacteria bacterium | reverse complement strand
AGCGCGAAAACATCGTTTTCAAACAAACCCCGTACGAGATTGAGGCGCGGTGATGGTGTTGAAGAATTATCAGCGGCGGGCGCTGGAGAAGTTGGAGCGGTTTTTCGACCAAGCGAGGGCGTTTGGCAATGCGAAAGCGTTCGCCAAAATTGCGCCGCTGGACGAAAACCGTTACGCGCGCGACTACACGCCCCTGCCGGGCGTGAAGGGGCCGCATGTTTGTTTGCGCCTGCCCACCGGCGGCGGGAAAACTTTGCTGGCGGCGCATTCCATCGCCAAGTCGGCGCACTATCTGGAAAAGGAATTCCCGGTGGCACTGTGGATGACGCCGAGCAAAACCATCCGCAAGCAAACTGTGGAGGCGTTGAAAAATCAACGCCACCCTTACCGCAAGGCGATGAACCGTGACTTCAACGGCCGGGTGAAGGTGTGGGACATCAGCGAGTGTTTCAACATCCGCCCGCAGGATATGACGGACGCCGCTTGCGTGGTGGTGGCCACCATTCAGGCGTTGCGGGTGAATGACACCGAGGGGCGCAAAGTTTACGCGCACAACGAGAATTTTGAGGCGCATTTTAATCTCTTTCCGCACGCCGGTCTGGATTTGGAAAAGGACGGCGATGGCAGGGTGAAGTTTTCTTTCGCCAACCTGCTGCATATTCACCGGCCGGCGGTGATTGTGGACGAGGCGCATAATGCGGTGACCGGCCTGTCCAAAGAACTGCACCGGCGGTTGCAGCCGGCCTGCATTATTGAGTTCACCGCCACGCCCCGGGACAGCAAAGGGAAGTTGCTGCATAACGTGCTGGTCAGCGTTCCGGCCACCGATTTGCGGGATGAGGAGATGATTAAACTGCCCGTTGTGCTGGCCGAGCACGGCACCTGGCAGGAGGCGGTGGCCGGCGCGGTGGGCAACCGCCGCCGGTTGGCCGAAATTGCGAAAAAGGCCGGGGAAAAAATTCGCCCGGTGGTTTTGTACCAGGCGCAGGCGAAGAATCAGGAGGTGACGGTGGAAAAATTGGAAGCGCACTTGGTGGAAAGGGAGGGAATTCCCGGGGAAAAAATCGCCGTGGCCACCGGCGAGCGGCGCGAGTTGGACGACGTTGATATCGGCGACCCGCAATGCCCGGTGGAGCATGTCATCACTGTGCAGGCGTTAAAAGAGGGCTGGGATTGTCCTTTCGCATATGTGCTGTGCAGCGTCGCCAACGTGCGAAGCGCAACCGGCGTGGAGCAGTTGCTGGGGCGGGTCATGCGAATGCCTTACGCAACACGGTGCGCCAGCAAAGAACTGAACCGCGCATATGCGCACGTGCCGGAAACGGATTTTGCCCAGGCGGCCGGCGTTTTGCGCGATAAATTGGTCCAGAAAATGGGCTTTGAGGAGGAGGAAATACCCGAAACGCTGCAGCATGTCCTGCCTGAATGGGCGATAAGCGGTGCGGCGTCCGGCGAGCCGCAGCCGCTTGAAATTTTGGTGGATGCGGAGCCGGATTTTTCCCAATGCTCGCAAGACGAGCGGGAAATTTCCCGGCAAACCGTGGATGTGTCGCCGCAAAAGGACGGCAAGGTGCGGGTGGTGGTCAAGGGTGCCACCCCAAAGTCGGTGCGCGACGCCATCGTGAAGGCGGTGAACAACCCGCATGAAAAGAAAGAAGTCGACTGCCGGCTGCGGGCCAGAAACGACGAATTTCAAATGGCCGTGTCGCCGTCGCGGCGCAAGGTGGAATTTGCGCCGTTGCCGCAACTGTTTCTCGTTCTGGACGACGGTGATTTGGAGGTGTCGGCGGAAGAAATTGAATTGACGATGAGATGGAATCCGCTGGAGCAGGATAATTGCATCCTGACCGAGGATGAATTCCATCTCAGCCAAACGCCGCATGGCTTTGAGTTAACTCTCGACAGCGAGAGGGCCACAATAACAATACAGGACGCCGGAAAAACGTCGCAGCATGCGCTCAAGGTGCCGTCCGGCCAGTGGACCGAGATGACTCTCACGCGGGAGTTGCACAAAGAAGTTCGCACCATGTATCTGCCGTCGCAGCACATGGAAGAGTTCATCCTGTGCAATGTGCAGGCGCTGCTTAACCGTGGACACAAGGTGGAATTTCTGGCGGGGCTGCGGTACCAACTGGCCAGAATCCTGAACGACAAACTGGCAAAGTTGCGCAATGAAAAAAAAGAGCGGCACTACCAGGAAGTGCTGTTTGGCGGCGGTTGCAAAGTGCTGTGCAAGCACACGTTTAAATTTCCCCCGGATGTCGGGTCATATGCGCCCAACTTCCTTTACCAGGGGCCATATGCGTTTAAAAACCACTACTACGGCCCGCCCGGGGATTTGAAATCCACCGGCGAGGAGCACGAATGCGCCATCGCCCTGGACAGCATTCCCCAAATCAAACATTGGGTCAGAAACGTCCCCAACAAGGCGAATTCATTTCGCCTGCCACATGCATTTGGGTGGTTTTACCCTGACTTCGTCGCCGAGTTGCACGACGGCCGCTGTCTGGCGGTGGAATACAAAGGGGAAATGTTGAAAACCAACATTAAAACCGCGCGCCTCCAAGCCATCGGCAAACTGTGGGCGGATAAAAGCGGCGGCAAGGCGCTGTTTCTCATGCCCACAAAAGGAAAAAACCAGCCCTCTGTCCGGGAGCAGATTGAAGCAAAGATAAGGGCGCAGTCCGGCGGCGATGGCGGCCGCTGACCATGCGCCGCCGCCAATCTGCTACAATCCGCCCCCGCCCAGCCGGAGAATCCCGATGTCCACCGAAAGAACCCTGTCCATCATCAAGCCCGACGGCGTTGCGCGGGATTGTATTGGCGCGATTTGCGGGCGGTTTGAGCAGGCCGGGCTGCGCATTGTGGCGGCGCGGATGGTGCGGCTGTCGCAGGCCGAGGCCGGCGAGTTTTATGCGGTGCATAAGGAGCGGCCGTTTTACGCCGACCTGCTGCGCTACATGGTTTCGGGGCCGGTGATGGTGATGGTGCTGGAGGGCGAGGGCGCCATTGCGCGCAACCGTGAAATCATGGGCGCCACCAACCCGGCCGACGCCGCGCCCGGCACTATTCGCGCCGACTTTGCCGAGTCGGTGGAGCGCAACACGGTGCACGGTTCCGACAGCGCGCAAACCGCGGCCGCGGAGATCGCGTTTTTCTTTGACGACATGCAAATCTGCCCGCGGGAATCGTGATGGCGGCCGCGGTGCAGGACAACTCGCGCGTCAACCTGGTGGGCATGGAGCGCGGGGCGATGCAGGATTTTTTCACCGCCCTGGGCGAGAAGAAGTTTCGCGCGGCGCAGGTGTTGAAGTGGATCTACCGCCACGGCGCCACCGATTTTGCAGTGATGACCGACCTCGCGCTGCCGCTGCGCCGGCGGCTGGGTGAAGTTGCCACCCTGGGTTTGCCGCCGGTGAGCGGCGAGCGCACCGCCGCCGATGGCACGCGCAAATGGCTGCTTGCCATGTCCGAGGGCGCCGCCGTGGAAACGGTGTTCATTCCCGAGCGCGGCCGCGGCACCTTGTGCATATCGTCGCAGGCCGGCTGCATGTTGAACTGCACGTTTTGCGCCACCGCCCGGCAGGGCTTCAACCGCAACCTCAGCAGCGCCGAAATCATCGCCCAACTGCTCATTGCCGGCCGCCGCATTCCGGCGCCGGAGACGGTGACCAACGTGGTGCTGATGGGCATGGGCGAGCCGCTGCTGAACTTTGACAACGTGGCCGCCGCGGTGCGGCTGATGGTGGACGACTGCTCTTTCGGCCTGTCGCGCCGCCGGGTGACGCTCAGCACCGCCGGGGTGGCGCCGGCCATTGTCCGCCTGGCCGAGGAATGCCCGGTGTCGCTGGCGGTGTCACTGCACGCGCCGGAGGACAAGTTGCGCGACGAACTGGTGCCCTTAAACCGCAAATACCCCATCGCCGCGCTGCTGGAGGCCTGCCGCGTTTACGCCCGCAGCCGCGCCGGGGCGGTGACGTTTGAATATGTGATGCTGGACGGCGTGAACGACAGCCCGCAGCAGGCGAAACAACTCGCCCGCCTGCTGCGCGGCATGGCGGCGAAGGTGAACCTGATTCCGTTCAACCCGTTTCCCGGCATCGCCTACCGCCGCTCGCCGCAAACGGTGATCGACGCGTTCCGCGAAGTGCTGCTCGGCGAGGGTTTGATGACCATCACCCGCCGGCCGCGCGGCGAGGACATTGACGCCGCTTGCGGCCAGTTGGCCGGGCGCATCGCCGACCGCACCCGCCGCGCCGCGCAGGCGCGACTCCATTGAACCGCTGCGCCGCCGCCGGCCTGCTGTGCGCGGCGTTGTCGGCCGCCGCCTGCGTGCCGGTGGGGGAGGGCGGCGATTCGGCCGTGCGCGCCGGCCTGCATGTGGATTTGGCCGAGGCCTACTTAAAGGAGGGCCGCCTGGCGGTGGCATTGGCGGAAATTGAATCCGGCCTGGCCGCCGCGCCGCAAAACCCGCGCGCGCATTATGTGATGGGCCTGGTGCGGCGGCGGCTTGGTGATGATGATGCGGCGGCGCGCCACCTGCAAAAAGCGCTGGCGCTGGCGCCGCAAAACCCGCGCTTTGCCGCCGAATACGCCACCGCGTTGTGCGCGCGCGGCGATTACGGCGAGGCGCTGGCGCACTTTGCGCAGGTGAACGCCGACCCGCTGAACGAGGCGCCGGCGGCGACTTTGGCCCGCGCCGGCGGCTGCCGCCTGCGCGCCGGCGATGTGGACGGCGCCGAGCGCGATTTTCGCCGCGCCCTTGGTTATGCATCGCCGCCGCCGGCGGTTTTGATTAACCTCGCCGGTATTCAGTTTCAACGGCGGAAATTTTTTCAGGCGCGCGCTTTTCTGGAACGTTATTTCGCCGCCGCCGAAGTGACGCCGCAAAGTCTGCTGCTCGGCGTCAAAGTGGAGCGCGCCCTTGGCGACGGTGAAAGCGCCGGCGTTTACGCCGCCCGCCTGCGCGCCGCCTGGCCGCGCTCGGCCGAGGCGCGGCAACTGGAGGAACTGTGACCGTGAACGCGCGCAAAAAAGTTGGCAAAGAAAACAAAAGCCCGGCCGCCAGCCCCGGCGAGTTGCTGCGCCAGGCGCGCATCGCCCGGCGCAAGCCGCTGCGCGAAGTTGCGCGGGTGCTGAACCTGCCGCAGGAGCACATTGAGGCGCTGGAAAAAGACGACTACAGTTTCGCGCCCCGGGAAACCTACCTGCGCGGCTACATTTTCGGCTACGCCAAACTGGTGAACCTGCCGAAGCGCAAAATCACCGCCGCCCTGGACCAAGCCCTGCACGGCGCGCACGCAGCCGGGGGGGAGGACGAGGACGACGATGAGGCCGGCGCCACTTTCGCCAACTTTGTCGCCCGCCTGTCCATTCCCACGCTGGTGCTTCTGCTGTTCGGCCTGCTGGTTTCGTGGTGGTTTTTTTACGAAGGCCGGGTGCAGGAAAATTTCATGCGCCATCTGGGTGGACTGCAATGAACGCCGCGCCGATGCAGGCGGTGCGCGGGATGAACGATGTTCTGCCCGATGCCGCCGCGCGCTGGCAGTTTGTGGAGGGCGTAATTCGGGAAGTGGCCGCCGGCTACGGCTACCGCGAAATCCGCCCGCCGCTGGTGGAAAAGTCTGCGCTGTTCAGCGCGGCCATCGGCGAAGTCACCGACATCGTGGAAAAAGAAATGTACTCCTTCGCCGACCGTGGCGGCGAGAGTTTAAGTCTGCGCCCCGAAGCCACCGCCGGCTGCATGCGCGCCGGCATTGAGCACGGTTTGTTTCACAACAATTGCGCGCGCCTGTGGTATGCCGGCCCCATGTTCCGCCGCGAGCGGCCGCAAAAAGGGCGTTACCGCCAGTTCCACCAGTTCGGCGTGGAGGCGGTGGGCTGGCACGGCCCCGATATTGACGCGGAAATTTTATTGCTCGGCGCGCGTTTTTTCCGCCGCCTCGGCATCCACGGTTTGCGCCTTGAAATTAATACGTTAGGCGGCGCCGGCGGTGAATCCCGCGCCCGCTACCGTGCCGCGCTGGTGGACTACTTGCAAAAAAACCGCGCCGATTTGGATGAGGACAGCCGCCGCCGCCTGCATGCAAACCCGCTGCGCGTTCTGGACAGCAAAAACCCGGCCATGGCCGGTGTCATTGCCGGCGCGCCGCAAATCACCGATTACCTGAATGCCGGTGACGCGGAATTTTTTTCCGCATTGCGCGGCTTGCTGGAGGCCGCCGCAGTGGAATACACCGTCAACCCGCGCCTGGTGCGCGGTCTGGATTATTACACCGGCCCGGTGTTTGAGTTTGTGGCCGACAGCGAATCCCTCGGCGCGCAAAATGCGGTGTGCGCCGGCGGGCGTTACGACGGCCTCGCCCAAACCCTCGGCGGCCGCCCGGCGCCGGCGGCCGGTTTTGCCTGCGGCCTGGAGCGCATCATCGCGCTGGCCGGCGGGGGCGGGGGCGGGGCCGCGCCGGATGTGTATTTAATAAGCGTGGATGGCGGTGACGGCGCCGGGGAAGCGCTGGCCGCCGCCGAAACCATGCGCGACGCCGGGCTTGCGATACAATGCAACTGCGGCGGCGGGGCGATGAAAAACCAGATGAAGCGCGCCGACCGCAGCGGCGCCGCCTTTGCCGTCATTTTGGCGGCCGACGAGCGCGCCGCCGGCAAAGTCACCGTTAAACCCATGCGCGGCGGCGAACAGCGCACCGTCGGCATCAAGGACGCCGTGCAAATCATCAAAGGCGAAACCCAATGGCCCTGAGCGAACAAGAACAAGCCGAGCGCTTGAAAAATTGGTGGAAGAAAAACGCCGCGCCGGTGCTCGGCGGCGTGCTGCTCGGCCTCGGCGCCATCTTCGGCTACAACTGGTGGACCGCGGCCGAGGAAAAACGCCGCGAGGCCGCCTCCGACCTGTTTGCCGAGTTGGCGGAAAGCGTCACCGCCGAAAGCGCGCGCATCGCCGAGGAAAAAGCCGCGGCCGAGGCGGCCGGGGATGACGGTGTGGACGGTGAGGGTGACGGCGGCGATGCCGGGGATGGCGAAGGTGACGGTGCCGACGGTGATTCCGATGCCGGGGATGACGGTGTGGACGGTGAGAATGACGGCGGCGATG
>JAPPPZ010000007.1 GCA_028817275.1 Gammaproteobacteria bacterium | reverse complement strand
ATGGGCGCAATCACTTTAACCGGCGTTACCAAACATTTCGGCGACTTTACCGCCGTGGCCGATGTCGACTTAAGCGTCGGCGACGGCGAGTTTGTGGTGTTCGTCGGGCCGTCCGGCTGCGGCAAGTCAACGCTGTTGCGCCTCATCGCCGGCTTGGAGGATGTGTCCGCCGGGCGCGTGGCCATCGACGGCGTGGACGCCACCGCCACGCCGCCGGCCAAGCGCGAACTGGCGATGGTGTTCCAATCCTACGCGCTCTATCCGCACATGAGCGTCGCGAACAACATCGCCTTCCCGCTGAAAATGGCCGGCCTGGATGCGCGCGCCATCGCCGCCAAAGTGAACGCCGCGGCCGCGACCTTGAACCTCAGCGACTACCTGCACCGCCGGCCCGGCCAACTCTCCGGCGGCCAGCGCCAGCGCGTCGCCATCGGCCGCGCGATTGTGCGCGAGCCGAAAGCGTTTTTGTTCGACGAGCCGCTGTCCAACCTCGACGCCGCGCTGCGCGTCAACATGCGCATTGAACTCAGCCAACTGCACCAGTCATTGCGCGCGACCATGATTTATGTCACGCATGACCAGGTGGAAGCGATGACCATGGCCGATAAAATCGTGGTGCTGAACGCCGGGCGCATCGAACAAGTCGGCACGCCACTGCAACTGTACACCCGGCCGGCCAACACTTTCGTCGCCGGCTTCATCGGCTCGCCGAAGATGAATTTATTGGGCGGCGATTTTGTCAATGGTTTTGACGCGCATACCATCGGCGTGCGGCCCGAGCACATCCACTTGTCGCATACCCCGCCGGCCGGCGGCGCATGGCATGGCATCGTTGCCATCGCCGAACATCTCGGCTCCGACACTTTTTTATACGCGAGCGTCGACGGCGTCACCGTCACCGTACGCGCGCCCGGCGAATTCGCCGCCGCGCCCGGCGACACGGTATATCTCACGCCGGCGGATGAACATATCCACCGCTTCAACGCCGACGGCAAAGTCATCTAACGGTCATCCGGTGATGTACACGCAAAAACTTCAACTCAACGGCCGCACCGCGCTCATCACCGGCGCCGGCCAGGGCATCGGCGCGGCCTGCGCAGCCGCGTTGGGCGAGGCCGGCGCGTCCGTCATCATCGCCGACATGAACGCCGCCGCGGCCGAATCCACCGCCGCGGAACTCGCGCTCAATGGCGTCACCGCCGCGGCCGTCACCATGGATGTCACCGACTCAAACGCCGTGGAACAAACCGCCGCCGAGTTGACCGGCAAACACGGCAACATTCACATCTTGGTCAACAACGCCGGCGTCGCGGTCAGCGATGTGCGCGCCGAAGACACCGGCGACGAACACTGGCGGCATCACATGCGCGTCAATGTGGACGGCGTGTTCTGGTGCTGCCGCGCGTTTGGCCGGCGCATGTTAGAAGCCGGCGGCGGCGCCATCGTCAACATCGGCTCCATGTCCGGCCTCATCGTCAACAAACCGCAGCCGCAGTCGTTCTACAACGCATCCAAAGCCGCGGTGCATCACTTGACCAAATCATTGGCCGCCGAATGGGCCGCGCGCGGCGTGCGCGTCAACGCCGTGGCCCCGACTTATATCGAAACCCCGCTGACCAAGTTCGGCATGCAGGACACCGAGATGTACCAAACATGGTTAGACATGACGCCGATGGCGCGCGTCGGCCAGCCGCATGAAATCGCATCCATCGTACACTTCCTCGCCTCCGACGCCGCCAGTTTAATGACCGGCGCCATCGTGGTCGCGGATGGGGGTTATAGTTGTTGGTGAGAAATGGTCGGGGCGAGAGGATTCGAACCTCCGACCTCCTGCGCCCCATGCAGGTGCGCTACCAGGCTGCGCCACGCCCCGATTTTTCTGATTCTACCGAAACATCACCACCGCCACCGGATTTGATTCGAACCTCCGACACACCCCGCCGGGCGCCCCATGCAGGTGCGCTGCCAGGCTGCGCCACGCCCCGATTTTTCTGATTCTACCGAAACATCACCACCGCCGCCGGATTTGATTCGAACCTCCGACACACCCGCCGGGCGCCCCATGCAGGTGCGCTGCCAGGCTGCGCCACGCCTTGATTTTTTGATTTTACTTTAAAAGTTCCAACGCCGCCTCGATGTCCTGCATCACGCGGCGGCGTTCTTCGTCGGCTTCACCGGCGGCGGGTTGCGGCCGGGCGGCGGGGGCGGGGTTGGCGCGGGCGGATTGCTGCTGTTCTATGCGCTCGCGGGCGCCTTTGATGGTGTAGCCCTGCTCGTGCAGCAGGACGCGGATTTGGCGCACCAATTCCACATCGGGGCGCTGGTAGTAGCGGCGCTTGCGGCGGCGGGTGGGGCGCAACTGCGGAAATTCCTGTTCCCAGTAGCGCAGCACATGCGCCTTGACGCCGCAGATGCGGCTGACTTCGCCGATTTCGAAATAGCGTTTCTCGGGAATGGTCGGCAGGCCGGCAAGCAGCGCACTCATGATTCTTTCTTCTGCGGCGGCGGCGTTTCAGACTGGGCGGCGGCGACGCGCGATTTTAATTTTGCGCTGGGGCGGAAGGTTACGACGGTGCGCGGGGTGATGGCGACCGGTTCGCCGGTGCGCGGGTTGCGGCCGGGGCGCGCGCTTTTTTTGATTAAATCAAAGTTGCCGAAGCCGGACAACTTCACCGCCTCGCCATCGCCCAGGCTTTTTTTAATTTGGCCAAAAAACCGCTCCACAAATTCGCCGGCCTCGCGCTTGTTCAGGCCGATGCGGGTGAACAAAACCCCGGCAAGGGTGGACTTGGTGACGGTGGTCATGCGGACTGCGCTGTTCTGAGTTCAACGGAAAATTCCTCGCCGAGGGCTTGCAGCACGTTCGCCACGGCCGCGTCCACCTCGGCGTCCTTAAGAGTGCGCGAGGGCGACTGAAAGGTCAACCGGAAAGAGACGCTTTTTTCCCCGGCCGCGCCGGCGCCCCGGTAAACGTCAAACAACTCCAGCGCGCCCAGCAGGCCGCCCGCCGACTTGCGGATGGCGCGGTGCAAATCGCGCGCCGTCACCGCTTGCGCCACCAGAAACGACAGGTCGCGGCTGACCGACGGATACAGCGGCGCGCGCCGGTATACCGGCAACGGCCGCACCAGCGCGGCGGCCAGCGACAACTCAAACGCAAACACCGCCTGCTCCACGGCGAAAAAACTTTCCGCCTCCGGCGACAGACGGCCGATCCAGCCGCAATTTTTTCCGCCGCGGCTCAGGCGCGCGCACTGCCCGTCGCGCAACCCGCGCCGCCGCGCCGGGGCGAATTGAAACTCACCCTCACCGCCGCCGCCGTCACCAAAGCCGGCCAGCGACAGCAGCGCGCACAAGTCGCCTTTGAGGTCGAAAAAATCAGCGGCGCGCGGCGGGGCGCCCCACTGCCGCGACAGCGCCGCGCCGGTGGCGACGGCGCCGATGCGCTGTTCTTCGCGCGGCGCGCCGCCGTTGCGGCCCGGCCGCCACACCGCGCCAATCTCAAACAAACGAATGCGGCGGTGCTGGCGGTTGTAGTTGTGCGCCAGCGCGGCCAGCAAACCGGGCCACAAACTCATCCGCATGTCGCGCATGTTGGCGGCGATGGGATTCTGCAGCCGCACCGCCCGGCGCGCATCGTCAAACAGCGCCTGCGCCCGCGGGTCCACAAAACTGTAAGTCACCGCCTCCTGAAAATCGCGCGCCGCCAGACCACCGCGCAGCCGCGCCACCGGGTTGCGGTTTTCCGGCGGCAGTTGCGCCGATGCCGGGTTTGTTGTGGCCGCCGCCACCGGCACCCGCTGGTAGCCGTTCACCCGCGCCACCTCCTCAATTAAATCGTGCTCGGCGCCCACATCCCAGCGCCAGGTGGGCGGCGTCACCTTCAATCCGCCGACCGTTTTTCTGGTTTTCATGCCGAGGCCGCGGATGATTTTTTCGATCTTCGCCGAGGCCACCGGCTGGCCGAGCACGCGGCGGACGCGGGCGTGGCGCAGCAGCACCGGTTTTTTGGCCGGCAGGTGGCGGCGGCTGGCGCGGTCCACCACCGGGCCGGCGGTGCCGCCGCATATGTCGATTAAAAGCCGGCTGGCGCGGTGCAGGGCGGCGGCTTGCAGCGCCGGGTCCACGCCGCGTTCAAAGCGGTGGGCGGCGTCGGTGTTGAGTCCGAGCCGGCGGGCGGTGGCGGCGACGGTGGGCGGGTCAAAACAGGCTGACTCCAGCAGCACGCAGGTGGTGGCCTCGCTGATGCCGCTGCCGGCGCCCCCCATGATGCCGGCCAGAGCCAGCGGCCGGCGGTGGTCGGCGATGACCAGGATGTCACTGCTGAGGGTGAGGGCCGTGCCGTCCAACAGGCGCAGGCGCTCACCGCGGGCGGCGCGGCGGACGATGATGCCGCCATCCACATTGGCCAGGTCAAAGGCGTGCAACGGCTGGCCCAGTTCCAGCATGACGAAATTGGTGACGTCCACCACCGCGCCGATGGAGCGCAGGCCGGCGCGGCGCAGGCGCTCGCGCATCCAGTCGGGGGTGGCGGCGGCGGCGTTGACGCCGCTGAGTACGCGGCCGGCGTAGCGCGGGCAGCCGCTTTTGTCGTCCACTCGGATGGCGGCGCGGTGGCTGTTGCGGGCGGCCACCGCCTTGAGCGCCGGCGCGGCCAGGCGCGCGCCGCTCAGGGCGGCGACTTCGCGGGCGACGCCGTGCATGCTCAAACAGTCGCCGCGGTTGGGGGTGAGTTTGAGTTCCAAAATGGTGTCGTCCAGGGCCAGGTGCGTTTTGATGTCGGCGCCGGCGGTGACTCCGGCGTCAAGAATGATGAGTCCGGAGGCGTCATCGCCGAGGTCCAACTCGGCCGCCGAGCACAGCATGCCGGAGGAGACGATGCCGTGGATGCGCGCCTTGTGAATCTCGCGGCCGTCCTTGATGCGGCCGCCGATGAGGGCCACCGCGGTGGTCACGCCGGCGGCGGCGTTGGGCGCGCCGCACACCACCTGCAGCGGGCGGCTGCGGCCGATGTTGACGGTGCACACCTTGAGGCCGGCGCGGCGCGGGTGGCGGTCCACCTGGCCGATGCGGCCCGCCACCACCTTGCGGAAGGCGGCCGACTGGCGCCGCACGTTGTCCACCTCAAGGCCGCCCATGGTCAGCGCGTCGGCCAGGGCGGCGCTGTCCCAGGCCGGGTTGACCCACTCGCGCAGCCAGTTTTCGCTGACCAGCATCAGACCATCACCTCGGCCGTCACCTTCACCGTCACCGGAACCGGCGCAGGAAGGAAAGGTCGTTGTCGAAAAACACCCGCAGGTCGTCCACGCCGTAGCGCAGCATGGCCAGCCGCTCCACGCCCATGCCGAAGGCGTAGCCGAGGAAGCGCTCGCTGTCGATGCCCACATGGCCGAGCACCGCCGGGTGCACCATGCCGCAGCCGAGCACCTCCAGCCAGCCGCTGTGGCCGCACACCCGGCAGCCTTTGCGGCAGAACACGCAACTGATGTCCACCTCCGCCGACGGTTCGGTGAACGGGAAAAACGACGGCCGGAAGCGCACCTCCAAATCGCGCTCAAAAAATGCGCGCGCAAAATGCACCAGCACGCCTTTGAGGTCGGCGAAAGAGGTTTCCTCGTCCACCACCAGCCCCTCCACCTGGTGAAACATGGGCGTGTGGGTCAGGTCGGAGTCGCAGCGGTAAACACGCCCCGGCGCAATCACCCGCAGCGGCGGTTTGTGGTTCTGCATGTAGCGCACCTGCACCGGCGACGTGTGGGTGCGCAGCAGCAGGCCGGAAGACGGCGGGTGGGCGTAAAACGTGTCGTGCATGGCGCGCGCCGGATGGCCGGGCGGGATGTTGAGCGCGGTGAAGTTGTGGAAGTCGTCCTCAAGTTCGGGCCCGTCGGCGACCGCAAAACCGAGGCGGATAAAAATCTCCTCCATGCGCGCCAGGGTGCGGCTGACGGGATGCACACCGCCGGGGGCTGCACCGCGGCCGGGCAGCGTCACATCCACCGCATCGCGCGCAATGCCGGCGGCGCGCTCGTTCTCCTGCAAAGCGGCGCGGCGGTTTTGCAGTTGCCGCTGGATTTCTGTTTTGAGGCGGTTGAGTTGCTGGCCGTAGGCGCGGCGCTCTTCGGCGGCGACGGCGCCGATGGATTTTAATTTTTCGGTCAGCGCGCCCTTGCGCCCGAGGTAGCGGACGCGCAACTCCTCCAACTGGCGCAAGTCGGCGGCGGCGGCGATGGCGGCCTGTGCGCCGGCGGACAAGTCCTGGATGTCGGGAGTTGCGGGCAAGGTGGCTCCGTTTTTGGGGCGGTGCGGCTGCGCGCGCCCGGTGCACCGCGCCCGCTTACAGACTCGCCTTGGCTTTCTCGGCCAGCGCGGAAAAGGCCCCGGGGTCATGCACCGCAAGGTCGGCCAGCGACTTGCGGTCGAGGGCGATGTCGGCCTTGCGCAGGCCGCTCATCAGCCGGCTGTAACTCAGCCCGGCCTGGCGCGCGGCGGCGTTGATGCGGATGATCCACAGCGCGCGGAACTCGCGCTTGCGGCGGCGGCGGTCGCGGTAGGCGTACTGCCCGGCGCGCTGCACCGCCTGGCGCGCCGAGCGGTAAACCCGGCTGCGCGCGCCGTAATAGCCGCGCGCCTTGCGCAGCACTTTTTTGTGGCGGGCGCGGGCGGTGACGCCGCGTTTAATGCGTGGCATGGCGGCGGCCTCAACTGTAGGGCAGCAGGCGCGCGGCCGCCCTGCGGTCGGCGCCGTCCACCATGATTTGCGCGCGCAGGTGGCGTTTGCGCTTGGTGGTCTTCTTGGTCAGGATGTGGTTCAGGTGCGACTGGGCGCGCTTGAACCCGCCGCCGGCGGTGCGGCGAAAGCGCTTGGCGGCGGCGCGGTTGGTTTTCATTTTTGGCATGGCGGTTTTTTCCTCACGGTTTTTGTTTGTTGGTCTGCGGTGCGGTTTTGCGCGGCGCCAGCACCATCACCATCTGCCGGCCCTCCTGCTTCGCCTCCTGCTCCACGGTGGACGTCTCGGCCAGGTCGGCGCGCACGCGCTCCAGCATTTCGGTGCCCAGTTCCGGGTGCGCCATCTCGCGCCCGCGAAAACGCAACGTAACTTTGGTCTTGTTGCCATCGGCCAGAAACCCGCGCAGTTTGCGCAACTTGATTTCATAGTCGTGGTCGTCGGTGCCGGGGCGGAACTTGACCTCCTTCAAGCCGACCTGCTTCTGCTTCTTGCGCGCCGAGTGCTTTTTCTTGCTGGCGTTGTAGAGAAACTTGCCGTAATCCATCAGCCGGCACACCGGCGGCTCGGCGTTGGGCGAAATCTCCACCAGGTCCAGGTCGGCTTCGGTGGCTTTCTGCATGGCGCGCGCCAGACTCATGACGCCCACCTGCTCGCCCCCGGCGCTTATCAGCCGCACCTGCTGGGCGGTAATCTGCTCGTTGACCAGGGTCTTTTTTTCAGTCGCGATTGTGTTTACTCCGGTTCCAGTTTGTGGCTGCGGCGGGCCACCTGCCGGCCCAGCATGCGGGTGAAGGCGGCGACTTTCATCGCGCCCAGGTCTTTACCCTCGCGGGTGCGCACCGAAACCGTGCCGTCGTCCACTTCACGGTCACCGGCCACCAGCAGGTACGGCACGCGCTGCAGGGTGTGGTGGCGGATTTTAAGCCCAATCTTTTCATTTCTCAAGTCGCATTCGGCGCGAAAACCATGGCCGCGCAGCGCCGCCGCCAGGCGCTTCAAGTAACCCTCCTGCCGCTCGGTGATGTTCAGCAGCACCGCCTGCACCGGCGCCAGCCACGGCGGCAGGCGGCCGGCGCAGTCCTCAAGCAGAATGCCGATAAACCGCTCCATGGAGCCGAGGATGGTGCGGTGGATCATCACCGGCGTGCGGCGCGACGAGTCCTCGGCCACATATGCGGCGCCCAGCCGGCCGGGCATCATGAAGTCCAGTTGGATGGTGCCGCACTGCCACGAGCGGCCGATGCTGTCCTGCAGGGTGAGGTCGATCTTGGGGCCGTAAAACGCGCCCTCGCCGGGCTGCAGTTGGTACTCCAGGCCGCGCTTTTGCAGCGCGTCCTGCAAAATTTGCTCGGCGCGGTCCCATAACGCCTCCTCGCCGACGCGCTGCTCGGGGCGGGTGGACAGGGCCACCGCCACATTGTCAAACCCGGTGTCGCCGTAGACCCGCCAGGCGATGTCCAGCAGCGCCGACACCTCGTCGTGAATCTGCTCCGGCGTACAGAACACATGGGCGTCGTCCTGGGTGAACCGCCGCACCCGCAGCAGGCCGTGCAGCGCACCGGAGTCCTCGTAGCGGTGCACCAGCCCGAACTCGCCGAGCCGCACCGGCAGTTCACGGTAACTGCGCAGGCCCTGGTTGAACACCTGCACATGGCCCGGGCAGTTCATGGGCTTCAGCGCATACTCGCGCTCCTCAATGCTGGTGTAGAACATGTGCTGGTGAAACTTTTCCCAGTGCCCGGAACGCTGCCACAGCGCGCGGTCCATCAACTGCGGCGTGTGCACCTCCTGGTAGTCGTACTCGCGCAGCAGTTCGCGCATGTAGTTTTCCAGCAGGCGGTACAACTCCCAGCCCTTGCGGTGCCAGAACACCATGCCCGGCGCCTCCTCCTGAAAGTGAAACAGGTCCAACTCGCGCCCCAGTTTGCGGTGGTCGCGCTTCACCGCCTCGGCCAGTTGGTGAAGGTGGGCGCGCAGGGATTTGCGGTCCGGCCAGGCGGTGCCGTAAATGCGCTGCAGCATCTCGCGCGACGAGTCGCCGCGCCAGTACGCGCCCGCCACTTTCATTAACTTGAACGCTTTCAGTTTGCCGGTGGACGGCACATGCGGGCCGCGGCACAGGTCGGTGAAGTCGCCCTGGCGGTACAGCGACAATTCCTCGCCCTCGGGAATGGCGGCGATGATTTCGGCCTTGTAGTTCTCGCCCAAGCCGCGGAAAAACTTCACCGCCTCGTCGCGCCCCATCACCGAACGTTCCAGCGGAATATCGGCCGCCGCCAACTCGCCCATGCGCTGTTCGATTTTCTCAAGGTCACCCTCGCTGAAACTCTGCCGGCGCGCGAAATCGTAATAAAAACCGTCGCGAATCACCGGCCCGATGGTCACCTGGGTGTCCGGATACAACTGCTTCACCGCCTGCGCCATCAGGTGCGCGGTGGAATGGCGCACCACCTCCAGCCCCTCCGCATCGGCGGCGGTGAGGACCGCCAGGCGCGCGTCATTTTCCACCACAAAAGCGGTGTCCACCACCCGCCCGTCCACCTTCCCGGCCACCGCATCGCGCGCCAGCCCGGCGCCGATGTCGCGCGCCACCTGGGCCACCGAAACGGCATCGGCGTACTCACGTACACTGTCATCGGGAAAGGTTATCTGCGGCATCACCCACCGTCGCTGGTTAAAAAATACTGGTAGGCGCGAGTGGGATCGAACCACCGACCACCACCATGTCAAGGTGGTGCTCTACCACTGAGCTACGCGCCTGCGGGCGGTGAGAATACCACAGCCGGGCCGCCGCCGGCGCCGCCCATGGGCTACAATGGCCGGCGATGAAAGCGTTTGCCTGGATTGCCAAGGCGCACAACTGGCTGGCCGGCAGCGACGCCGGGCTGCCGCTGCGGGTGCGGGAGGATTTGCGGCGGCGGCAGGAGGAGACCGAGATTTTAATCGGCTGGTTTCAGTTGGCCATCGTCACCCTGTTTTTTGTGCTGTATGCGGCATCGCCCAAGACTTTTTCCTCCGAGGCGGCGTTTGCGCCGGTGCCGTGGGTGCTGTCGGTGTATTTTGTGTTCACCGTGGCGCGCCTGTACCTGGCGCACATCCGGCGGCTGCCCTACTGGGTTCTGCTACTGTCGGTGGTGATGGACATCGCGCTGCTGCTGGGGCTGATTTGGAGTTTTCACCTGCAGTACCAGCAGCCGCCGTCGTTCTACCTCAAGGCGCCGACTCTGATCCACATTTTCATTTTTATCGCGCTGCGCGCGCTGCGGCTTGAGCCGGGGTTTGTGCTGATGTCGGGGCTGGTGGCGGCCGGCGGCTGGCTGCTGCTGGTGGCCTACGCGGTGGGCGCGCCCGCCGAGTTGATGATTACGCGCAACTACGTGGAATACATGACCTCCAACAGCGTGCTCATCGGCGCCGAGATCGACAAGGTGATGGCCATCGTGGTGGTCACCGCCATCCTCACCTTCGCCATCGGCCGCGGCCGCGCGCTGCTGGTGCGCTCCATTGTGGACCGCACCGCGGCCGAGGACTTGTCGCGGTTCGCGCCGCAGGCGGTGGTGCGGCAAATGCAGTCCTCGGATGCGCGCATGGAACTGGGCCACACCGAGGTGCGCGAGGCGACGATTTTTTTCACCGACCTGGAATCCTTCACTTCCATCAGCGAGTCGCTGAGCCCGCCGAAACTGGTGCAAGTGCTGAACGAGTACTTCGCCGTGGTCAGCAAGCCGCTGGAAGAGTTCGGCGGCGCCATCAACCAGTTTCAGGGTGACGCCATTTTAGCCAGTTTCAACCTGCCCAACGCCGACCCGCAGCACGCGGCCAACGCCATCCGTGCCGCGCTGGCCATTCAGGAGGCGCTGCGCGGCCGCACTTTTGCCGGCGGCACCGTGCTGCGCTCGCGCATCGGCATCAACACCGGCACCGTGGTCGGCGGCCTGGTGGGCACCCCGGACCGCGTCGGCTACACCGTGCATGGTGACGACGTCAACATCGCCGCGCGCCTGGAACAGATGAACAAGGAGCACGGCACGCGCATTTTGGTTGCGGAAAAAACATGCCAGGCCGCCGGCGCGGAAAATTTTCCGTTCCGAAAAATCGGCGAGGTGGCGGTGCGCGGGCGCAGCAGCGCGGTGAACATTTACACGCTGGACGCGTGACGCCGGCGGTTTACAGCAGACCGTAAAACGGCACCGCCGTCACCCAGTCGCCGGCCGCCGGCGCCGGTGCATCAGCGCCGAGCACGATAAAACAGTCGGCTTCATGCACGCTGCTCAGCATGCCGGAGCCCTGCCGCGCGGCGGGCGCCACCTGGGGCATGCCGTCCACGGTTTTCAGCCTGGCGCGGAACACCTCCATGCGCCCGGCTTTTTTTCTGAGCGCCATGCTGAGCCTCGCGTTCACCGCCATGGGCGCGCGCGGGTTTTCTTCGCCCATCAGTTTGCACACCGCCGGCATCACCAGCGTGAAAAAGGTGGTCACCACCGCCACCGGATTGCCGGGCAGCGCAAACACCGGTTTTGCGTCCACCGTGCCGAAAGCAAAGGGCCGCCCCGGCCGCAGCGCGATCCGCCACAGCGCGACTTCGCCCAGCGCCGCGACCGCCTCCACCACCAGGTCGGCGTCACCGCCCGACGCCCCGCCGCTGACAACCACCGCATCGGCGCCGGCAGCGGCGGCGGCAATGGCGCCGCGGATGCGGGTTGCATCGTCAGGCTGGATTCCGCAGTCCACAACAGCGGCGCCGAGCCGCCGCAGCATGGCGCCGAGCAGCGCGCGGTTGCTGTCAAAAACTTCGCCGCCGCCGGCGCCATCGCCACCGGCCTCGCGCAACTCATCGCCGGTGGACAGGATTGCGATGCGCGGGCGTTTGTACACCGTCAGGCGGCCGGCGCCGGTGGCGGCGGCGACGCCCAGTTGCGGCGCCAGCAGCCGCGCCCCGGCGGCGATGGCCACCGCGCCGGCGCCAAGGTCTTCGCCGGCGGCGCGCACATTTTGCCCTTTGCCGTGGCCGGCGGTGATGGCGACGGTGGAACCGGCGGCCTCTGTCACATGCTCCAGCGCAACCACGGTGTCCGCGCCCTCGGGAATGGCGGCGCCGGTCATGATGCGCATGGCGGCGCCTTTGGAAATGGCGGCGGCGGCTCCGCCACCGGCGAGCGCGCGTCCGGAAACGGTGAACGCGCGGGCGCCAGCGGCGGGCAGGTCGGCGGCGGCGATGGCGTAGCCGTCCATGGCGGCAACCGCATGGCGCGGAATGTTGACCGGGGACACCAGGTCGGCGGCAAGAATCCGGTTCAGCGCATCACCGAGCCTGAGCTCCTCGGTTGCACATGGCGATGGCGTGAGTTCGGCGATGCGGCGTTGCGCAAGATGCACCGCGAGCGGCTTTGCTGCAGAGTCAAAACACGGGTCGGGGCGGCTGTTCATGGCGGCGGCGGGGCGGCGGCGAAAACGGTATAATCCCATTGTAAGGGAGCGATGCGATGACCCGAGAACTTTTTCGTGAAGACGGCTACCTGCGCGAATGCGCTGCGGTGGTGAGCGAGGTGCGCGGCAACGCCGTGGTCACCGACCAGACCGTTTTTTACCCCACCGGCGGCGGCCAGCCCGGCGACAGCGGCTGTTTGCTGCGCGCCGACGGCACGTCGGTGAAGGTGACCACGGCGTGCAAGGACGCACAGGACGGCGCGCTGCTGCATGTGTGCGAAGGCGCGGCGGCGGAAGATTTGCCGGCGGCGGGGGCGGTGGTGAAGTTGCAACTGGACTGGCCGCGGCGCCACCGCATGATGCGCATGCACAGTTGCATGCACATGCTGTGCGCGCTTATCGCGGCGCCGGTGACCGGCGGGCAAATCAGCGACGGCCGCGGGCGGCTGGATTTTGACTTGCAGGAACCCGTGGACAAGGAGGAGTTGACGCAAAAACTGAACCAATTAATCGCGGAAAACCACCCCATGGAAATTAAATGGATCACCGCCGATGAGTTGCGCGCGCAGCCGCAACTGGTGCGCACCATGTCGGTGAAGCCGCCGCTGGACGGCGGGCGCGTGCGGCTGGTGCATTTTCACGGCGTGGACCTGCAGCCGTGCGGCGGCACCCATGTCGCAGCCAGCGGCGAGATCGGCGCGGTGCGGGTGGCGAAAGTTGAAAAAAAAGGCAAGCGCAACCGCCGCGTCGCCGTTGTGTTTGACGAGTGAGTGCGCGTTGACGTTTGCAGCGGCCTGGCCGACGGCGCGCGCTTTGTGCCGTCGCCCAACCGCAGCCCGCGCCCGCCGCAAACTTCGGTGGAGGCGTTGATTGTGCACTGCATCAGTCTGCCGCCGGGCGAGTTCGGCGGCGATGCGGTGGAACAATTTTTCTGCAACCGTCTGGACGCCGGCGGCCATCCCTACTACCGCGCCATCGCGCGGATGAAAGTTTCGGCGCATTTTTTTTTGCGCCGCGATGGCGGCGTGGTGCAGTTTGTGCCGGTGCATGAATGCGCCTGGCACGCCGGCGAATCCTGGTGCCTCGGGCGCAGCCGGGTGAACGATTTTTCGGTGGGCGTGGAACTGGAGGGCGTGGCCGGCGGCGACTTCACCGATGCGCAGTATGGCGCGCTGGCCGGCTTGAGCGGCGCGCTGATGCGGGTGTTCCCCGGCATCCGCCCGCAACACATCTTCGCCCACAGCGAGATCGCGCCGCAGCGCAAGAGCGACCCCGGCGGCGGTTTTGACTGGCCGCGCTACCGCAAAATGCTGGAGTAATTTGCAGCCTGAGCTCAGCGCCGCCCCGTGCGGTTTTGCCACAGAATATCGCCGCCGCCGCCGCCACGGTTGAGGGCGCGCGCGGCGACAAAAAGAAAATCCGACAGGCGGTTCAGGTACTGCGCCGAGGCCGGGTTGAGGGTGAAGGTTTTGCCGCAGGTGTGCAGCCGCCGTTCAGCCCGCCGGCACACGGCACGGGCCAGGTGGGCGAGAGCCGCCTCATAAACGCCGCCGGGCAGAATGAATTCCCGCAGCGGCGCCAGGCCGGCGTTCAAACGGTCCAGCGCCTGTTCCAGCGCCGCCACATCGGCCGCCGCCACCCGCGCCCCGCCGGGCAGCGCAAGTTCACCGCCCAACTCAAACAGGCAATGCTGCACCGCGCACAACGCATCGCGCACCGCGGCAACCGCATCGCCGTCACCGCCGGCTCGCCCGGCAAGAGCGGACGCCAGCAGGCCGATGGCGCTGTTCAACTCGTCCACGCAGCCCATGGCCTCCACCCGCGGGTCGTCCTTGTCCACCCGGCCGCCATCGGCAAGCCCGGTGCTGCCGTCGTCACCGGTGCGGGTGTAAATTTTGGACAGGCGGTGGCCCATGGCGTTTTCAGTGTAGCACCTGCCGCCGCCGCTACTGGAATGAAAAAAGTTTAAAAAACGCTTGACACGGTTTTTCCGGCGGATGTATTGTTCGGCAACGGGCGGCATGGTGCTGCCCCGGCGGACCGCCCCACGACCGGAGCGGTGCCGGTAAACGGACTGCTTTCAGGAGGAACCCGGAATGCACATGTTGTTTAACCCCGACACTTGGATGGTGATAGGCGTCGTCTGCGCACTGGCGGTGTTTCAATGGAAATTGATCCGCGGCCTGCGCGCCGATGTCAAAGAAGACGTGGCAGGCCTGCGCGCCGATACGGAGCGGCGGTTTGTCGCGGTGGACCGGCGTTTTGACATGGTGGACCGCCGCCTTGATGCGATGGACCAGCGCCTCGAGACCATGGACCGTCGCTTTGGCGAAATAGACCAGCGTTTGAACGGCATCGACCGTCGGCTGGACGGTATGGATCATCGCCTGGACAGCATGGACCACCGTCTGGACGGTATCGACCGCCGGCTGGACGGCATCGACCACCGCCTGGACGAAACCAACCTGCGCCTGGATGAAACCAACCAGCGTTTGGCCAAGGTGGAAGGCGGCCTGGAAATGTTGCGGGATTGTTTTGTCGGGCGCAAAACCGCCTGACGCCAATCGCAACCCCCGCAACAGGGATGTTCACCATGTTCCCCTCATTTTCCCGGCCGCTCCTCGGCGTGGATGCGGGCGCTTTCGCGGTCAAACTCGTGGAGTTGCGCCGCCGCCGCAACCGCCCGGCCGTGGTGCGCGCTGACGCCCGGCCGGTCATTCCCGACACCGCCGCCGCCGCCGCACCCTTTGACCTGGAACAAGCCGCCGCCGCCCTTGGGCCGTTGGTCGAGTCCGCCGCGCCCGGCGCCCGCGTTGCCGTGGCGCTGCCCGGCGCCGGCGTTGCCTTGCAAACCATCAGCGCGCCGCGCTCAGCCGGCGCCGCTGCGCTGGAACGCCGCGCCCTTGATCTTGCACAGCGCGAACTGTCGCTGGCCCCGGCGGCGGCCGGTGTGGACTTCACCGTCACCGCCGCCGGCGATGGCAAACACAACAACGTGCTGCTCGCCGCCTGCGCCAGAGAAACGGTGGAGGACTTGCAGGCGCTGCTGGACGTCTACGGCCTCACCCTCGCCGCCGCCGATGTGGACCTGCTGGCGGTGGAGCGCGGTTTCTTCCACGCATCCGCCGCCGCTGAAACCGGGGCGCAGCATGCGGCCGCGCTGCTCGACCTCGGCCACACCGCGATGCGCCTGAGCGTGGTGCGCGGCAGTGCTGTGCTGCACCGCGCGGCGCATCCTTTCGGCGGCGCGCGGCTGCTGGCGGAAGCGGAGCGCCATTACGGCTGGGACGCGCGCGAGGCGCGGCGGCGTTTGTGGCAGGGCGAGTTGCCGGCCGATTTTTCTGCTGAAGTGCGGCGCCCGTTCACCGATGCGCTGGCACAGGCGGCGGCGGAATGCGTGGGCGGTTTTGCCGCCACCGTCACCGATGCCGATGCGCCGCGCGAGATTGTGCTGAGCGGCGGCGGCACCGCCCTCGGCGTGCACCATGCGGTCGCCGAACAGTGCGGCCTGCCGGTGCGCCTGGCCGAGCCGTTTTGCGCCATGGCCGGCGGTGAAGGGGAAGGGGAATCTTTTGCCGCCGGCGCCGGGCGCGCGACTTTTGCAGTGGCGGCCGGACTCGCGCTGCGGAGTTTTAATCATGGCGCAAATTAACTTTGTCCCCGGCCGCGGCCGGCGCGCGCGGCAAAGACGGCGGCGGCTGGCGGCCGTGCTGGCCCTGGGCCTTTTGTGCGCGCCGCCGGTTTTTCTTGCGGCAGAGAATTATCTTGCCGAAGAAAACCGGCGGCTGCGCGGGCACAACGCGCCGCTGCGCGAGATGGCGCGCGACCTGGACGAAAAACTTGCGCCGGCCCGCAAAGCGCGCCGGCAATCTCTTGCGCTGCAGCACAACCTCACCGTGCTGCAAAACCTCCAGCGCGCCGCCGCACTGCGCGCGCAACTGCTGCGCGACCTGGCCAACCGCAACCCCGGCGGCGTGTCCTGCGCATCGCTCAGCGCGGACTCGGAACACTTGCGCATCAGCGGCGCCGCGCGTTCCGGCGAGGCGCTTGCCGCGTGGCTTGCGCAACTCGGCGGGGCGGCGTGGTTCGGCGAGCCGCTGCTGGAAAAAGAAGGCCGTGGTTTCACCCTCGGCGTCCGTCACACCGCGCAAAAAACGCCGGGCAAAACCGAGTAACCGGAGCGCGTCATGGATTGGACTGTGCTGCAAACCCGCCCCGCCCTGCCCCTGGCCGCCGCCGCCCTGGCGGCCACTGTACTGTTGTGGACCGGCTACCGTTTTATGCTCGCCGACGAGGTGCAAGCGTTGCGCGAGGCGCGCACTGAAGCCGCCGGGCTGCGCGCCGCCGTCGAGTCACTGCAACTTGAGTCAGAAGTCATCGCCGGTTTTCCCCGGCACCTCGCCCGCATGCGCGCACTGGCGCCGCAGTTTGCCGGCGGCGCGGCGCAGCGGCTGGCGCAACTCGGCGCGCTGGCCGAGGCGCATGGTCTTGAGTTGACGTCGCTTCATCCGGAGCCCGCGCGCCGTGACGGCGGCGTTGTGCTGGCGCCGCTGCGGGTGACGGTGGCGGGCGGCTACCGCCAATTGGCCGCCTTCGCCGCCGAGTTCGCGACGCTGCCGGGCGGCATGGCTTTGGGCGATGTGGAAATTGTGCGCGGCGAGACTGCCGCACTGGTGATGCGCGCCGAGATTTTGGCCGCGCGGTTTGCACCGCCCGGCGACGGCGAGGGCGGAGGTGAAAATGACGGCGGCGCGGCCAAAACCCCGCCGGCACCGCCGCCACCGCTGCCGGCGGCGCCGTGGTTTGCCGTGCAACGGGCGGCCGAGGCCAAGTCCGATCCTTTTGCGCCCCTCGGCAGTGCAACAATGCCGGCGCGCACCGTACCGCCGCCGCCGCCGAGTCACGCGCCGCGCCTGTTGGGCGTCGTCCGCTTCGGAAAAATTTTCCGCGCGATTCTGCAAACCGCCGGCGGTGACGTCAGCGTCGCCATCGGCGACAGCGCGGGAAGTTTGCGCGTCACCGCCATCGACCGCGGCAGCGTCCGCCTGGTGGACAGTGACGGCCGCGAGAGCCGCGTTCATCTGCAAGTCACGGGAGGAGACCATGACCAGTAAAACCGCCGCCGCACTGCTGCTCGCCGTGCTGCCGCTCACCGCCGCTGCCGATGCCTCGCCGCTGACGGTGCACAAGGTGGACTTCCACCGCACCGCCCACGGCGGCCGGGTCACCGTGGATGTGTCGCGCGCCGGCTTCACCGTGCATGTTGCGCGCAGCGGCGGCGTGCTCAGCGCAAGTTTTGACAACGCCAAAGCCGCGGCCGAACTTGTGCGGCGGCTGGACCTCGCCGACTTTGCAACGCCGGCGCGCAGCATCGCGGTGGAAGAGAACGGCGGCACAGTGCACGTGCGCGTCGCCACCAACGGCACCGCCGGCTACCGCCACCGCCGTGACGGCGCGCGGTTTATTTTGGACATCGCCGAAAACATCACCGTGCAAACAGAGCGCGCGGCGCAATCCGATGCGGTGAAAAAAATTTCCCTGCGCTTGCAGGGCGCGCCGCTCAGCCTGGTGCTGGAACAATTCGCCGAACTCACCGGCCTGAATTTTGTCGCCGCCGCCGGGGTCGACGCATCGCTGACGCTCAGCCTGAGCGGGGTGCCGTGGGAGCAGGCGCTGGACCTGGTTCTGCGCGCGGCCAGCCTGGCGCACCGCCGCGAGGGCGATGTGGTGTGGGTGGCGCCGGCCGCCGACCTGGCCGCCGCCGAGCAGCGCCGCCTGAGCAGCGCGCGCAGCCGGCGTGAACTTGCGCCGCTGGTGTCGGAACTGGTGGCGGTGCACTACGCGCGCGCCGCCGACCTGGCCGCGCTGTTGAAGTCGGTGCGCGCGGTGGACTCCGGCGTGCGCGCGCAGCCGTTTGGCAGCATCAGCATCGGCGAGGTGCGCACCGAGAGCAACTCGCTGCTGTCGGCGCGCGGCAGCGTCAGCGTCGACCAGCGCACCAACAGTCTGCTGATTCAGGACACCGCGCAAAAAATCCGCGAGGTGAAAAAACTGCTGGCGCAACTGGACCGCCCGGTGCCGCAGGTCTTAATTGAAACGCGCATCGTGGAGGCCGGCGGCGACTTCAGCCGCAACCTCGGCGCGCGTCTCGGCGTGCACGCGGTCAACCGCGACGCCGGCCCCGGGCGCAGCGGCGCCGCCATTTCGGGAAGCGCCGAGTCGGCCGCCGGCGCCCACGGCCTGCCCGCCGACTCGCCCCTCGGCGGCGCCGGTGACGCCCTCAGCGTTGACCTTGGCGCCGGCGCGCTGCGCAGCACCGATGCGGCCAGCGCGGCTTTTTCCATCCTGCGCATCGGCCGCCACCTGAGTCACTTAATCAGTCTGGAGATCAGCGCGCTGCAGGCCGAAGGCCGCGGACAGGTGATTGCGAGTCCCAAACTGGTCACCGCCGACCAGCAGCAGGCGCACATTGAGCAGGGCCAGGAGCGCGTGTTCACCACCAGCGGCGGCGGCAGCCTGCTCGGCGAGAACCGGGTGGTGACCAAGAAAGCGGTGCTCGGACTCACCGTCACGCCGCACATCACGCCGGACGAGCGGTTGATTTTGGATGTGTTCATCACCCAGGACACGTTCTCCGACACCGTCGCCGACACGCTTAACACCAAGCAAATTAACACGCAGGTGCTGCTGAACAACGGCGAGACCGTAATCATCGGCGGCATCTACCAGAAAGAACAGCGCGACCGCACCTACAAAGTTCCGTTCCTCGGCGACCTCCCGGTGCTCGGCCGCCTGTTCCGCAAATCCGAACATTATGACGCGCGTTCCGAGTTGCTCATCTTCCTGACGCCGAAAATTCTGGAGACGCCGCCGCCGGCAACGCCGCCCGCCAAACCAATGCCGCCGATGTCGCGGGCGGCGTTGTGACTTTCGCCGGGGCGGTATTGTCGCCGGTTGGCAGGCCGAGGGCGGCGGCGTAACATGAATGGTGGCGGCGGACGGCAGGCCTCACTTAGCCGCCCGCCGCCATTGACGGTTTAGAAGCGCAA
>JAPPPZ010000002.1 GCA_028817275.1 Gammaproteobacteria bacterium | reverse complement strand
CCTCACCCCTTAACAACCACCCCCCGCGGATAATCGCAAAAACACTCCGCCCCCCCGGCCGTGATGAGGATTGACTCGGTGATTTCCAGGCCCCAGTCCTCCATCCACAGCGCGGGCATGAGGTGGAAGGTCATGTTTTCTTTCAGCACCGACTGGTCGCCGGGGCGGAAACTCATGGTGCGCTCGCCCCAGTCCGGGGGGTAGCTCAGGCCGATGGAGTAGCCGCAGCGGGTGTCTTTGGTGAAGCCGTGGCGGTTGATGGTTTGCTGGAAAGCGGCGGCCACTTGTTCGCAGGTGTTGCCGGGGCGGGCGGCTTCCAGGGCGGCGGCGATGCCTTCCACGGCGGCTTTTTCCGCATCCAGAAATTTTTGCGGCGGCTTGCCGAGGTAAACCGTGCGGCACAGCGGGCAGTGGTAGCGCTTGTGGCAGCCGGCGATCTCGAAAAATGTGCCGGCGTTTTCGGCAAACGGCTTGTCGTCCCAGGTCAGGTGCGCGGCCGCGGCATCGGCGCCGCTTGGCACCATGGGCGCGATGGCCGGGTAGTCGCCGCCGTGGCCGTCGGCGCCGCTGATGGCGGCGTGGTAAATCTCCGCCACCACATCGCACTTGCGCACGCCCGGCGCGATGCATTGCAGGGCGCGGGCGTGCATGTTTTCCACGATGCGCGCGGCGCGGCGCATGTAGGCGATTTCGGCTGGCGACTTCACCGCCCGCTGCCAGTTCACCAGCGCGGTGGCGTCGCGCAACGTCGCGCGCGGCAGGTTTTTTTGCAGCGACTGAAACGCCGCCGCGCTGAAATAATAGTTGTCCATTTCAACGCCGATGGTTTTGCCGTCCCAGCCGCGCGCCGCCAGCACTTCGGCGCACAAATAATCCATGGGGTGGCGCTCGGCGGTCTGCACGTAAGAGTCCGGATAGTCGACGATGCTGGCCGCGTCCATGTAAACCGTGCGCGCCGCGCCGGCCGCATCCATGCCGCGGCCGAACCACAGCGGCTCGCCGTCGTGCGCCACCACCAAACACTGGTGCACATAAAACGACCAGCCGTCGTAGCCGCTGAGCCACGCCATGTTGGACGGGTCGCTGACCACCAGCAGTTCCAGCCCGCGCCGCTCCATGGCCGCGCGCACTTTGCCGAGGCGCTCGGCGTATTCTGCGCGGGAAAAATGTAACTCGGTTGCCGGCATAAAAAAGCACCGTCGCGGCGCCGGGCGATTATACTCCCCCGCGCCGGCGCGCGCGATGATGAACACCGACCAACAACAGGACCAGGCGCTGCGCGCCCGTGTGCGGCTGCTGGGAAAACTGCTCGGCGAGGTGATTGCGCAGCACGAGGGCGCGGAAATTCTGGCGGCGGTGGAGGAGTTGCGGCGCGGTTTCATTCGCCTGCGCGGCGCCGACGACAAAAAATTGCGCGACAAATTGCGCCGCCGCATCGCGCACATGGAAGCGGCCGAGGTGACCCATGTCATCCGCGCGTTCAGCGCGTATTTCAGCCTGGTCAACCTTGCCGACGAGGCGTTTCAGCACCGCCTGCGGCGCGACCGGGTGGGCGCCGGGCGGGCGCTGTGGCACGGTTCCTTTGACCGCACGGTGGCCGAGTTGCGGCGAAGCGGCCTCACCCTTGCCGGGCTGCAGAAGTTGCTGGACGGCATGGAATTCATTCCGGTATTCACCGCCCACCCCACCGAAATTAAACGCCGCACCATTCTGGAATCGCTGCGCCGAATTTTTCTGACCTGCGAGGAACTGGACGCGGCGGCCGCCAACCCGCACCGCCGCCGGCAAACCACCGCCCGCCTGCGCGCCCAGATTCAGGTGCTGTGGAAGACCGACGAGGTGCGCTCCATGCCGCACACCGTGGAGGGCGAGGTGCGGCAGGGTTTGTATTTTTTCCGCGAGTCGGTTTTTCAGAGCGTGCCGGTGGTTTACCGCAATCTGGAGCGCGCCATTCGCAAACACTATGCCGCCGACTTGCGCGCGCCGGGCTTTATTCACTTCGGCTCATGGATCGGCGGCGACCGCGACGGCAACCCGCATGTGACAGCGGCAGTGACGCGCAAAACCTTGCGCATGCAAAAAGCCGAAGTGCTGGCCGAATACGCGCGGCGCGTTGCGCAGCTGGAAAAAACCCTCACCTTCTCCGATAAATTAATTCAGGTGTCGGCGGAATTTTCCGCGGCCATGCAAAAAGACGCCGCCCGCGCCGCACAGGCCTTTGCCGGCGACCCCGGCTTGTATGCGCGCGAACCCTACCGGCGCAAACTTTTTCTCATGGCGTTTCGCCTGCGCCACAACCTGCGCGCCGTGCAAGGTGAAGACAAGGGTGAACACGGCTACGCATCGGCCGCCGAGTTTCTCCACGACCTTGCCGTCATCGACCGTTCGCTGCGCCATCACGGCGACGCCAGCCTGGCTGACGGCGACTTGCGCGACCTGGTGCGGCTGGTGGAGACCTTCGGCTTTCACCTGGCGCGCCTGGATTTGCGGCAGGAATCGTCACGCCACGGCCGCGCGGTGGCGGAAATTTTTTCGCTGGCCGGGGTGTGCGATGACTACGCCGCCCTCGGCGAACAGCAACGCCGCGCGCTGCTCGGCGAATGGGTTGGCAAAGCGCAAAAAATCCGCCCGCGCCCGGGCCAACTCAGCGCCGAGGCGCGCGAAACGCTGGAAGTTTTTTTGCTCATCGCGCACAGCGACGCCGGCGCCATCGGCAACTACATCATTTCCATGACGCGCGAGGCCAGCGATGTGCTGGAAGTCCTGCTGCTGGCCGCAGTGGCCGGCGCGGGCGGGGGTGAAAACGGTGACTGCGGGGCTGAAAGTGACGGCGCCAGAGTTAAAAACGGTGACTCAGCCTCCGCAAATGACGGTGGCGACGTTGAAAACGGCGGCCCCAAAGCCGCAACCGCCGCCATCCGCATCACTCCGCTGTTTGAAACCGTCGACGACCTCAGCCGCATTGAACAGGTGCTGGGCGCGCTGTTCAGCGTGGACCGTTACCGCGACTCATTGCGCGCCGCAGGCGGCCTGCAGGAGGTGATGCTCGGCTATTCTGACTCGTGCAAGGACGGCGGCATCCTCGCCTCGTCGTGGGCGCTGTACCGCGCGCAGCAGCGGGTGCGCAGCATCGCCGACCGCTTCGGCGTCGCCTGCCGCTTGTTCCACGGCCGCGGCGGCACGGTGAGCCGCGGCGGCGGCCCCACCCACGACTCAATTCTCGCCCAGCCGCCGGGCACGGTGCGCGGCCGCATCAAGTTCACCGAGCAGGGCGAGGTGCTCTCGTTTAAGTACCTGCACCCGGAAACCGCGGTGTTTGAGATGACCGCCGGCATCAGCGGTTTGATGAAAGCAAGTTGCAACTTGCGCGCCGCCGGTGACGCCCCGGCGCATGCGAAGGTGATGGCGCAACTGGCGCGCGACGGCGAGGGCGCATGGCGCGCGGCGGCAGATGACAGCGAAGACCTGGTGGCGTATTTCTACCAAACCACGCCGGTGCGCGACCTCGGCAAACTCAACATCGGCTCGCGCCCCACCCACCGCGAGGCCGGCGACTTGTCGCGGTTTTCCATCCGCGCCATTCCCTGGGTGTTCGGCTGGGCGCAGTCGCGGTGCACTTTGCCGGCATGGTTCGGCGTGGGTTTTGCGCTGGAAAAATTCATGCGCGAAAACCAGGGTGACGGCCTGCAAATTTTGCGCCGCATGAACCGTGAGTGGCCCTACTTCGCCGCGCTGCTGAGCAACACGCGGATGACGCTGGCCAAGTCGTCCATGGAGATCGCCGGCGAGTATGCAAAGTTGTGCGATGACCCGCGCATCCGCGACCGGGTGTTCGCGCAAATTCGCGGCGAGTACGAGCGCACCTGCAGCATCATGCGGCGCATCATGCAAAGCGATGGCCTGCTGCCCGACAACCCGCGCCTGGCCGTGGCCCTGGCCCGCCGCGACCCGTACATTGACCCGATGAACCACATTCAAGTCGCACTGCTGCCGCGTGCGCGCGGTGAAGACGGCGGCGTGTGGACCGACGCGCTGCTGCGCACCATCAACGCCGTCGCCAACGGCCTGCGCAACACCGGCTAACGCGTGAAAACTGTTATCGTCGAGAAATGACCCCGCAAACCCGCACCCTGGTTCTGGTCCGCCACGGCCAGAGCGAATGGAATCTCGCCAACCGCTTCACCGGCTGGGTGGATGTGGACCTGTCGCCGGGCGGCGTCGCCGAGGCGCGGCGCGCCGGGGAAATGCTGCGGCGCGGCGGTTTTGTTTTTGACCTTGCGTTCACTTCGGTGCTGAAGCGCGCCATTCGCACGTTGTGGTTAATTTTGGATGAGATGGACTGTTTGTGGCTGCCGGTGCACAAGCGCATCGCGCTGAACGAGCGCCACTACGGCGCGCTGCAGGGTTTGGACAAGGCCGAAACCGCCGAGCGCCACGGCGCCGAGCAGGTGCGCATGTGGCGGCGCAGTTTTGATGTCCGGCCGCCGCTGCTGGACGCCGGCGACCCGCTGCATCCCAGCCGCGACCCGCGCTACGCCGAACTGGAAAAATTGCCCGGCGGCGAGTCCCTGGCCGACACCATCGCCCGCGTCATTCCGTGCTGGGAGAGGGAAATTAAACCCGGCGTCGCCGCCGGCCGCCGCATCATCATCTCGGCGCACGGCAACAGTTTGCGCGCGCTGGTCAAGCATCTGGACGGCATTTCCGATAACCACATCATGACGCTGGAAATCCCCACCGGCCGGCCGCTGGTGTACGAGTTCGGCGCGCAGATGGAAGTGCGCCGCAGGTTTTATCTGGAGGGCGAGGGTGAGGGCGGCGCTCAGAAATAATCCGGCTCGTTGCCGGTCTTCCACTTAATACTGCAGCCCAGACTCGGCAACTGCTCCGCCGCCGGTTTGCACCCGGCGAGAACCGATTCAACCGCGGCGCGCATGTCGCCGCCGCTCAGCGCGACGTTGTTGCCCGGCGTGCTGCCGTCAAAACGCCCGCGGTAAACCAGCGCGCCCTCACCGTCAAACAGAAAAAAATCCGGCGTGCATGCGGCGCGGTAGGCTTTGGCCACGCCCTGCTCGGCGTCATACAAATACGCGAAGGGAAATTTATAACGTTTCGCATGCGCGGTCATTTTTTCCGGCGCGTCGTCCGGGTAACGTTCGGCGTCGTTGGCCGACACCGCCACCGTGGCCAGCCCCTGCGCCGCAAACTCGCGCGCAAAATCGCACAACGCATCGCGCAGGTGCACCACGTACGGGCAGTGGTTGCAAATAAACGCCACCAGCAGCGCCGGCGCGCCGGCGTAATCTTCCAGCGCCACCACCGCGCCGCCCGCGTCCGGGTTGCAGTTCGGCAGGCGAAACCCCGGCGCGCGGGTGCCGAGGGTGAGCATGGTTGAGGGGGTTTCGGCCATTACGGATTTTCCTCTTTGCTTTTGGTTTTGGATTCGGTTTTTATTTTGCCGCCGCAGTGCGGGCAGTTTTTCTGGCGCGGCACCCGAATGGTCAGCCACTCCATGGTGCGCGCGTCCAGCGTCAATAGTTTTCCCACCAGCGGCCGGCCGATGTCAAGCAGAATCTTCACCGCCTCGGTGGCCTGGATGGCGCCGAAGATGCCCACCACCGAGCCGAGGATGCCGGTGTCGCTGCAGCGCTCGGCCAGTTCGGCGTCGTCCGGATACAGGCAGCGGTAGCACGGCGAGTCGTCGCGGCGCGGGTCAAACGCAATCATCTGCCCCTCCATCCGGATCGCCGCCGCCGACAGCCACGGCGTCCGCTGTTTTATGCAGGCGCGGTTCAGCGCAAAGCGCGCGGCAAAGTTGTCACTGCAGTCCAGCGCCACATCGGCCGCCGCCACCTGCGCCTCCAGTTCTCCGGCCTCCAGTACCCTGGCCAGGCCCTCCACCTTCACCATCGGGTTCAGCGATTGCAACGTGTGAATTGCAGACTCGGTCTTCGGGCAGCCGATGGCGCGCGTGCCATGAATAATCTGCCGCTGCAGGTTGGACAGGTCCACCTTGTCCGGATCGCTCAGCACCAGATGCCCCACTCCCGCCGCCGCCAGGTACATCGCCGCCGGCGACCCCAGCCCGCCAAGCCCCACCACCAGCGCCCGCGACCCGGTCAGCCGCTGCTGCCCGGCGGCGTCCACCTCCGGCAGCATGATCTGGCGGCTGTAACGCAGGAGTTGTTCGTCGTCCATGGCCGCAGTGTAGCACCCGGCGGCGGCCGGCGGCGTTGACTAAAGTGCTACAGTCGCCGCATGAACGACTCTTTTCCCCACCTCGGCCCCGGCGGCGCGGCGCGCATGGTGGACGTCGCGGACAAAAAAGTGACGGCGCGGCTGGCGCGGGCCGAGGGTTTCATTCGCATGGCGCCGGCCACGTTGCGCGGGATTGTGGACGGCGTGCACGCCAAGGGCGATGTGCTCGGCGTGGCGCGGGTGGCGGCGGTGATGGCGGCCAAGCGCGCCGCCGAACTGGTGCCGCTGTGCCACCCCATCGCGCTCACCGGCGTCACCGTTGACTTCGCGCCGCTGGTTGAAGAATCCGCGCTGCGCTGCACCGCTACCGTCACCACCCGCGAGCGCACCGGCGTCGAGATGGAGGCGCTGGCGGCGGTGCAGGTCGCGCTGCTGACGGTCTACGACATGTGCAAATCGGCCGACCGCGGCATGGTGATGGACGGCATCGCGCTGGTGGAAAAACGCGGCGGCCGCTCAGGCCGGTGGACGCGCCATGGCTGAGCGCGCCGGCTGCGGCGACTTTGACCCCAACTCGCTGCCGGCCGAGGAGGCATTGCGGCGGATGCGCGCCGCGGTCAAGGCCGTCACCGGCGCCGAGACCGTCGCGCTCAGCGATGCTTTCCGCCGCGTCGCCGCCGCCGACATCACCGCCGCCGCGCCGGTGCCCAACTCGCGCAACGCGGCCATGGACGGCTACGCGGTCAACGCTTTGGACCTGCCGGCTGGCGGCGCTTGCACGTTGCGCATCAAAGGCACCGCCGCCGCCGGCCATCCGTTCACCGGTGTTTTGCAGCGCGGCCAGTGCGCGCGCATCATGACCGGCGCCCCGCTGCCGGCCGGCGCCGACACTGTGGTCATGCAGGAGGCCGCCACCGTCAACGTTGGCGCCGCCGCCGTCACCATCGGCGCCGGCCAGCGCAGGAATCAATTCGTGCGCGAAGTGGGCGGCGATTTCAACGCCGGCGACACCATTCTCAGTGCCGGCGATTTCATCGACGCCGCCGCCCTCGGCGTTTTGGCCGCCGCCGGCGCCGCCAGCGTGCGCGTGGTGCGCAAACCGCGCGTCGCGTTCTTCTCCACCGGCGACGAGTTGCGCGCCGTGGACCAGCCCCTGGCCGCCGGCGAGTTGCACGACAGCAACCGCCACACCCTTGGCGCCATGCTGCGCGCGCTGGCCGTGGAGGCGGCGGACTTCGGCATCGTGCGCGACGACCCCGCCGCCACCGGCCGCGCCCTCGGCGATGCCGCGGCCAGCGCCGATGCCGTCATCGCCACCGGCGGCGCCTCGGTCGGCGACGCTGATTATGTGCGCCGCATGCTGGGCGAAATGGGCCGCGTGCACTTCTGGAAAATCGCCATGAAACCGGGGCGGCCGCTGTCCTTCGGCGAAATCGGCGGCGCGCTGTTCTTCGGCCTGCCGGGCAACCCGGTGTCGGTGATGGTCACTTTCCGCCAGTTCGTCCTGCCGGCCTTGCGCCGCCTGATGGGCCTGCGCGAAGCGGCGCCGCTGAGAATCAGCGCGCGGCTGGCGGCGCCGCTGCAAAAAATCCCCGGCCGCCTGGAATTTCAGCGCGGCATTTTGGCGCTGGAAAAAAACGGCGAATACACCGTGCGCACCACCGGCAGCCAGGACTCGGCGGTGCTCAGTTCCATGCGCAAGGCGAACTGCTACATCGTCCTGCCACCGGCGCAGGGCGACACGGCGGCGGGGGCGGCGGTGACGGTGGAACCGTTCGGGGTTTGGATTTAATGAACGTCTTTTCCATGGCGCGAAATTTAAAAAACAGTCACGCCAAAGGCGCCAGCCGCCGCCGCATCGCCACTAACATCAGCAGCCCCGGCGCCACCATCACCGCGGTCAGGATAAAAAACACCGCCCAGTTTCCATCCAGGCCGTCCACCACGAAGCCGCTGGCGGCGGCGAGTGTGGTGCGGGAGAGGTTGCCGAGGGAGGCCAGGGCGGCGTACTGGGCGGCGGTGTAGCGGCGGTCGCAGAGTTGGGAGAGGAAGGCGACGAAAGCGACGGTGGCGAAGGCGGTGGTGAACTGGTCGGCGACCACGGTGAGGGCGAACCACCAGGCCAGCGGGCCGGTGAGGGCGAGGACGGTGAACATCAGGTTGGTGGCGGCCATGGCGATGCCGCCGATCAGCAGGCCGCGGAAGATGCCGAAGTTGGCGTTGATGTAGCCGCACAGGATGGAGAAAAAACAAATGGTGAAACTGCCCGCCAGTTTGGAGTAGTGCGCGATTTGGGTTTTGTCGAAACCCACCTCGCGGTAGAACACCAGCGACATGCGGCCGAGGAAAGCCTCACCCACCTTGAACAGGATCACGAACAGCAGCAGCGCCAGGCCGATGCGCAGGCCGTGGCGTTTCATGAAATTCGCCACCGGCATCACGTAAGTCGCGCTGAGCCAGGCGGCGGCGTCACCGAGCAGGCGCGCCCCGGCCGGCATGACCCGGCGCGCGGCGGCGTAGTCTTTCTCCTGCGCGCGGCGGCGCTGTGATGAATCCTGTTCGGTGACCCGGAAAATTAACAGCGCCGAGCACAAAACCACCACCGCGCCCAGCGACCAGTAAACCAACTGCCACGAGTCCGCCAGCCCGCGCCCCTGAAAATAATCGGCAAGGTACAGCGCAAACGCGCCGCCGAGGCCGTAGCCGGCCCACCAGCCGCTGGTCGCCATGGCCGCGCCGGCCGCCATGTGGCGCTGCTCGTCCTCGCCGATGAGTTCGATGCGCAGCGCGTCGATGGCCACGTCCTGGGTCGCCGATGCGGCCGCAATCACCACCGCGGTCACCGCCACCGCCCACAATTGTTCGTTCAGGTTGAACGTTCCCATCACCAGTACCGCGGCCAGGATCACCGTTTGCATGAGCACGATCCACGCCTTGCGCGCGCCGAGCAGCATTCCAAGCCATGGCAGTTGCACCCGGTCCACCAGCGGCGCCCACAGCGCGTTCACCGCGTACAGTGTGAACACCAGGCCGAACAGCCCGATGGACGAGCGCGACAGGCCGTGCTCCTGCAGCCACAGCGTCAGGCATGAACCGATTAGCACCCACGGGAAGCCGCTGATAAAACCAATCAGCAAAATGCGCGGCATGCGCGGATCCTTGCATGCGCGCCACGCGGCGAGATAACTGCGTTCCTCGCGCGCGCGCTCAGAGGGGGAAGTCATAATCAATCACCAGCGGCGCGTGGTCGGAAAACCGGCGCGCTTTGTAAATGCGCGCCCGGCGGGCGCGGCCGGCGAGGCCCGGCGTCGCCAACTGGTAGTCGATGCGCCAGCCCACGTTCTTCGCCCACGCCTGCCCGCGGTTGGACCACCAGGTGTACTGCCCGGCGCGCGGGTCCAAAGTGCGAAACACATCCACAAAACCGCACTCCTCCAGCAGCCAGTCCATCCACGCGCGCTCGTCGGGGAGAAAGCCGGAATGTTTTTGGTTGGCGCGCCAGTTCTTCAGGTCAATTTCCCGGTGGGCGATGTTGATGTCGCCGCAAATCACGCACTCGCGGCGGCCCTTGCGCAGTTTGCGCAGCAGCGGTTTCATCCGCGCCATCACCTGGTATTTGTACGCCTGCCGCACATCACCGCTGGTACCGGAGGGCATGTAGAGGGAAACCACGCTGAGGTTTTTGTAGTCGGCCTGCACCCAGCGGCCTTCACTGTCAAACTCTTTCCACGCCGCGCCGGCAAGCCCGCGGCGCAAAGCGTCCGGCTGCCGGCGGTAGTACAGTGCGACGCCGCTGTAGCCTTTTTTCTGCGCGGCGCAAAAGCATGCGCCGAAGCCGGCCGGCGCAAACACCCGGTCGCCCAGTTGCGCCTCCTGCGCGCGGGTTTCCTGCAGGCACACCAGGTCGGCGCGCTGGCGGGCAAGCCACGAATAGAATCCCTTTTTCGCCGCTGCGCGAATGCCGTTCAGGTTCAGGGTTATAATGCGCAAGACCAAAACCTCCCGCCCGCGACGGCCACCTCGCGGCGACCGATGCTGGACTACCGGAAACAATTTCTCGACTTCGCCGTGCATTGCGGCGCGCTTAAGTTCGGGCAGTTTACCCTGAAATCGGGCCGGCTGAGTCCTTATTTTTTCAACTCCGGCATGTTTCAGAGCGGCGCGCAACTGGCGCGGCTGGCCGATTTTTACGCCGCCGCCATCGCGCGCTGTGTTGCCGGCGAGTTCATGCTGTTCGGCCCGGCCTACAAAGGCATTCCCCTCGCCGCCGCCGTTGCCATCGCCCTGGCGCGCAACCACGGCCGCGATGTGAACTACGCCTTCAACCGCAAGGAAAGCAAAGACCACGGTGAAGGCGGCGTGCTGGTCGGCGCGGCCCTCGGCGGGCGGGTGGTGATTGTGGACGATGTCATTACCGCCGGCACCTCGGTGACTGAAGCGGCGCGGCTGATTGAAGACGCCGGCGCCGTGCCGGCCGCGGTGGTGGTGGCGCTGGACCGCGAGGAAAACAAAAAAGACCAGGCCGCGATGCTGCTGCAAAAACACGGCGTGCAACTGCATGCCGTGGCGCGCTTCCGCGACCTGCTGGAGTTTTTATCCGCCGATGCGCGGCACAAAGAATCCCTCGCCGCCATGCGCGAATACGCCGCGCGCTTTGGCGTCGGCGCCGCGCCATGACGCGGCCGGCGGCGCACCCGGAAAAACACCTGCGCCGTTACCTGGTCGGCGGCGCGGTGCGCGACCAACTGCTCGGCCTGCCGGTCAGGGACCGCGACTGGGTGGTGGTGGGCGCCACGCCGCAGCAGATGCTCAGCCTCGGCTTCAAGCCGGTGGGCCGCGACTTCCCGGTTTTTCTGCACCCGCAAAACGCCGAGCAGTACGCGCTGGCGCGCACCGAGCGCAAGTCGCGGCCGGGGCATGGCGGCTTCGTATTCAACGCCTCCTCCGACATCACCCTGGACCAGGATCTGGCGCGCCGCGACCTCACCATCAACGCCATCGCCATCGCCGAGTCCGGCGAGGTGGTGGACCCGTTCGGCGGCCGCGCCGACATTGAGCGCCGCATCCTGCGCCATGTGACCGGCGCCTTCGGTGAAGATCCGCTGCGCGTGCTGCGCGTCGCCCGGCTGTATGCGCGCTACGCCGGGCTGGGCTTCAACATCAGCGCCGGCACCGTGCAGTTGATGCGCGGCATGGTGGACAGCGGCGAGGTGGACGCGCTGACCCCGGCGCGGGTGTGGGCCGAATTGCACGGCGCGCTGGGCGGGGAAAAACCGTCGCTGTTCTTTCGCGCGCTGCGCGAGTGCGGCGCGCTGGCGCGGGTGTTCCCGGAAGTGGACGCGCTGTTCGGCGTGCCGCAGCCGCCGCGCCACCATCCGGAAGTGGACAGCGGCGAGCACACGTTGCTTGCGCTGGACCGCGCCGCCGCCCTCACCGATGACTGCGTGACGCGCTTCGCCGTCCTCACCCACGACCTCGGCAAGGCGCTGACGCCGAAAGACCAATGGCCGCGCCACCACGGCCACGAGTTGCACGGCCTGAAACCGCTGCGCGAGATGTGCGAACGTTTGTGCGCGCCGGCGGTGTTCCGCCGCACCGCCGAAAAAGTGTGCCGCCTGCACTTGCACATGCACCGCCTGCACGAGTTGCGCGCCGCGACGGTGGTGAAAGTTTTGGAATCGCTGGACGCATTCCGCAGCCCGCAAACCGTCGCCCGCTTCACCGATGCCTGCCAGGCCGACGCCCAGGGCCGGCGCGGCTTGGAAAACGAGCCGTACCCGCAGCGCGAACAATTGCAGGCTTTGTTCACCGCCGCGCAAAACATCGACGGCGCCGCGGTGGTTGCATCCTGCAAACCTGAAGACCCCGGCGAGGCCATCCGCCGCGCCCGCACGACTGCTGTGCGCAAGGCGCGAAAAGCCATGCGGTCAAAACCGGCACCCGGTTAAACGCCGCCATTAGGCACCGCAAATGCGCTATAATGCGCCCTCATTTCACTGCCGCCGCCATCGCGCCGGAGATTTTATGCATACACCCAAGTCTTCCCGAGTCAGCCTCACGGTTCTGGTGCAGTTGGCCTGCGCCGGGGCGGCGGCCCTGGTGCTGGCGGCCTGGCAGGCGGAGTTTCTGCTCGGGCTATACACCGAAAACCAGGCCGGGCGCGTCGGCTATTTTATTAACGGCGCCATCGCGCTGTTGTTTTTGTGCGGCATCGCGCGGGTGGCCTGGTTGCTGCTGCGCTACCACGGCGAAGAGCGGGCGGTGAACCGTTTTGTGCACAACCTGCGCACGCTGGTGGAGCCGCCGGTGCGCGGCGTTGACGAGAGCGCCATCATCGCCGCGCGCTACGCGACCTTGAACGAGATGTACGAGCGGCGCGCGGTGATTAACCACAGCGCGCTGGCGGCGACGCTGCTGGCCGCCGAGTCGAGCAAGGTGAGTTTTCCGCGTTTTGTGAACAACATTCTCATCCTCACCGGCGTGTTCGGCACCATCGTGTCGCTGTCCATCGCGCTGCTCGGCGCCTCGGACATGATCACCTCCACCACCGAGTTGGGCGGCCTCGGCACCGTCATTGAAGGCATGTCCACCGCCCTGTCCACCACCATCACCGCCATTCTGGCCTTTCTGTTTTTCGGTTATTTCTACCTGCGGCTGCAGGATGTGCAGACGTCGTTTCTGGCGCGGGTGGAGCATGTCACCACCACCCTGCTGCTGCCGCGCTTCCAGCACGCGCCGGAGTCGGTGATTAACGACTACTCCGACATGCTGCAGTCGGTGAGCGATCTGGTGCACCGTTTCAGCGTCATTCAGGACGCGCTGCTCAGCACGCAGAAGAACGTGGAGGCGCTGCTGGGCACCCTGCACAGCGAGATTCCCCAGGGCCGCGCGGCGCTGGATGAAATCGTGCAACTGCTGCGCAGCGGCTTCCGTTTGCGCGACGGCACGGAGGGCGACGGTGGCCGCTGAGCCCGCCGGCGGCTTTATCGATCTGCGCGTCCGCGGGCGCCACGAGGGCAGCCACAGCGACGACAGCGTGTGGCCGTCGTTCACCGACATCATGACGGTGGTGGTGATGATTTTCCTGATGGCGCTGGTGGTGATCCTCATCCGCAACGTGGAACTGGTGCGCGCCGAGCGCGACGCCACCGCCGGCCGCATCGTGCTGGAGCAGCGGCTCAGCCAAATGGAGCGCAGCATCGCCGACATCCGCGTCCGCCTGCTGCGCGCGCAAGGCGAGCGCGACGCCACCGCCACCCGCCTGGCCGCCAGCCGCGAGGAAACCCGAGCACTGACCAACGACCTGCTGGCGCTGCGCCTGGTGCGCGACCAATTGCAGCGCAGCCGCGACCAGTTGCTGGCGCAAAACCGCGCTCTCGGCCGCAACTTTGAAAGCGCGCAGCAGAGCATCGGCGATCTGGAACAGCAGAAGCAGGCACTGGCCCTGGAAATCACCGCGCTGCAGGAGGAGCGCGCCCGGCTGCAGCGTGAAAAGATCGCCGCCGAAGCCGAGGCCGAGGAAAGCGGCCGGCGGTTTGACCTGCTGAGCGCGGTATACGCCGGGCTGGAGACCGAGAAGTTGACTCTGGAAGAGCGCGCCGACCTGCTGGAGCAAAAACTGGGCGCGCTGCAGGAGCAGCACTCCGCACTGCAGACCGAATACGAGCGGCTGGTGGGCCTGGCGCGCAGCGAGCTCGGGCGGGTGGTGGTGCGCATTCGCTACCGCGCCGAGGGTGAGGCCCGGCTGATTCAACTGGCCGAGCCCGGCGCCGCCGGGTTCACCGAGCTCAGCCGCGCCGAGATGGAGGCGCGCCTTGAGGCGCTCAGCCGCGAGCATCCGCAAAACCTGTACACCAAAATCATCATTCCCGAAGACAGCGGCCTGTCCTACAGCGAGGCGCTGGAGTTCACCCAGGAAGTGCTGCGCAAATACGACTACTACTACCAGTGAAATACCCGCGCCATTTTTCGGTCATCGTCATCGGCGGCGGCCACGCCGGCGTGGAGGCCGCGGCGGCCGCGGCGCGCATGGGCATGCCCACCGCGCTGCTCACCCACAGCCTCGGGACCATCGGCCAGATGTCGTGCAACCCGGCCATCGGCGGCGTCGGCAAGGGCCACATGGTGCGCGAGGTGGACGCCCTGGGCGGCGTGATGGGCGGCTGCGCCGACCGCGCCGGCATCCAGTTCCGCACCCTGAACGCCGGCAAAGGCGCGGCAGTGCGCGCCACCCGCGGGCAGATGGACCGCGCGCTGTACCGCCGCGCCGTCCGCCGCGCCGTGGAAGGCGAGGAAAACCTGGCGCTGTTTCAGGGTGAAGTCTGCGACCTCAGCCAAAGCGGCGGCCGCGTCACCGGCGCCGTGACCAAAGACGGCGTACAGTTTTGCGGCGACTGCGTGGTGCTCACCGCCGGCACGTTTCTCGGCGGCCGCATGCACGTGGGCCTGCAAAGTTCCCCCGGCGGCCGCGCCGGCGACTCGCCGTCCGATGCGCTGGCCGAGCGGCTGCGCGGCGGGCCGTTTCGCGTCGGCCGGCTGAAAACCGGCACGCCGCCGCGCCTCGACGGCCGTACCATTGACTTCGCCGCCCTCACCGTGCAGCCGGGCGATTCGCCGCCGCCGTTTTTTTCTTTTTTGCGCGATGCCGCCGCCCGCCCGCGCCAGGTGCCGTGCCACATCACCCACACCAACCCGCGCACCCACGACATCATCCGCGCCAACCTGGCGCGCTCGCCCATGTTCACCGGCGCCATCGGCGGCGCCGGGCCGCGCTACTGCCCGTCGGTGGAGGACAAGGTGGTGCGCTTCGCCGGCAAAACCGCGCACCAGATTTTTGTGGAACCGGAAGGGCTGGACACCCGCGAGATTTACCCCAACGGCATCTCCACCAGTTTGCCCTTTGATGTGCAGTGGGCGGTGGTGCGCAGCATTCGCGGCTTTGAGCGCGCCCGCATCACCCGGCCGGGCTACGCCATTGAGTACGATTTTTTCGATCCCCGCGATTTGCGCCCCGGCCTTGAGAGCGGCGGCCTGGACAATCTTTTTTTCGCCGGCCAGATTAACGGCACCACCGGCTACGAGGAGGCCGCCGGCCAGGGCCTCATCGCCGGCATCAACGCCGCCCTGCGCGCGCGCGGCGATGCGCCGTGGCAGCCGCGCCGCGACCAGGCCTACATCGGCGTGATGCTGGACGACCTGGCAACGCGCGGCGCCAGCGAGCCGTACCGCATGTTCACCTCGCGCGCCGAATACCGCCTGCTGCTGCGCGAGGACAACGCCGACCTGCGCCTCACCGACACCGGCCGCCGGCTGGGGCTGGTGGACGACGCACGCTGGCGGCGCTTCGCCGAAAAGCGCGACGCCGTGGCCCGCGAGCAGGAGCGGCTGAAGGAAGTGTGGGTGAGGCCCGCCGATGCCGGCGCCGGCATGGAGGCCGCGCTGGGCCGGCCGCTGTCCCGCGAGTCACGCGCCGCCGATTTGCTGCGCCGCCCCGGCGTCACCTACGGCGACCTGGTGAAACTGCCGGCCGTCGGCCCCGGCGTTGGTGACGCCGAAGTCGCCGCACAGGTGGAGGTGCAGGCGCGCTATGACGGCTACCTGCGCCGCCAGCAGCAGGAAATCGCCCGCCAGCGGCGCCACGAGGAAACCGCGCTGCCGGCCGGCCTGGACTACTCTGGTGTCACCGGCCTCAGCACCGAGGCCGCGCAAAAACTGAACGCCCACCGCCCGGCCACCATCGGCCAGGCGGCGCGCATGGACGGGGTGACGCCGGCCGCGGTGTCGCTGCTGCTGGTGCACTTGAAGAAGCGCGCGCTCCGCAAAGCGGCGTGACCGCCGCCGCCACCAGCGCCGGGGGCGGAGTCACCGGTTTCGGTGCCGGGGCCACCGTTCCCGACGTCCAAACCACCGTTTCCGGAATCGCAACCACCATCCCCGGCCACGCCGCCGCCGCCGCCGTCCTCCACAGCGGCATTCCCGCGCTGGGACTCACCGCCGGCGATGAACTGGTGGCGCGGCTGTGCCGGTATCTGGCGCTTTTGCACCGCTGGAACCGGCGCATGAACCTGACCGCGGTGCGCGGCATGGAAAAAATGGCGCGGTGGCATGTGCTGGACAGCCTGTCCATTCACCGCCACCTGCGCGGGCGGGTGCTGGATGTGGGCAGCGGCGCCGGGCTGCCGGGTTTGCCCCTGGCGCTGGCGCTGCCGGCGCTGGCGGTGACGCTGCTGGAGTCGCGGGCGCGGCGCGTGGAATTTTTGCGCGAGGCGGTGCGGGCGACCGGCGCGTCCAACGTACACGTGTTGCATGCGCGCGCCGAGGACCGAAAGACGGAAAAATTTGATACGCTGGCGGTGCGCGCGGTGGGTTCGGTGAAGGCGGTGCTGCAAAGCGCCGGCCACTTGTGCGCCGCCCATGGCAGCGTGGTGATGATGAAAGGCCCGCGCGCAGCAAATGAAGTTGCGGCGGCGGCAAACATGCGCGGCTGGCATTTGGAAACTGTGGCCCTGGCGGTGCCGGGGCTGGACCGCCGGCGCTGTGCGGTGATTGCAACCCGCGCCAAAGGCGGCGAGTGATGGGAAAAATCCTGGCCATCGCAAACCAGAAAGGCGGCGTCGGCAAGACCACCACGGCGGTGAACCTGGGCGCCGCGCTGGCGCAGTCGCGGCGGCGGGTGCTGCTGGTGGACATGGACCCGCAGGGCAACGCCACCGTCGGCAGCGGCGTGGTGCGCGATGAATTGGAATTGTCGGTGTACGACGCGCTGCTGGATCCGGCGGTGGCGGCGGCGGCGGTGGTCAGGCGCGACTCCGGCCACCACATTCTGCCGGCGCACGACGACCTGGCCGGGGCGCAGGTGGAACTGCTGGACATGGATGAGCAGCGTTACTTCCGCCTGCAGCAGGTTTTGCGGGGCGCCGGCGAGTACGATTACGTGCTGGTGGACTGCCCGCCGGCGCTGAACATTCTCACCGTGAACGCGCTGGCCGCGGCCCATGGCGTACTGATTCCGGTGCAGTGCGAATACTATTCCCTGGAAGGCCTGGCCGCGCTGACCCGCACCATCGACCGCATCCGCGACTCGCTGAACAAGTCGCTGGTGATTGAAGGCATGCTGCGCACCATGCACGACACGCGCAACGCGCTGAGCCGCGAGGTTTCGGAACAGGTGGCGCGCTATTTCGGCGACAAGGTTTACCGCACCATCGTGCCGCGCAACGTGCGGCTGGCCGAGGCGCCGGGGCACGGCATGTCGGTTTTGGCATATGATATGCACTCCAGCGGCGCCACCGCCTACCTCGCCCTGGCCGGCGAGATTCTGAAAAAAGAAAACCGCGCATGACTGTTCGCAAAAAGAAAAAACGCCTGGGCAAAGGCTTGGACGCCCTGCTCGGTGACGGCGTTCCTCCCGCCGCGGCCGCGGCCTCAACCGTGCCCGCGCCCGGCCGCAAGGGTGAACAGTTGCGCGAGTTGTCCGTCGCGCAGTTGCGCCGCGGGCGCTACCAGCCGCGCACGCGCATGGACAAGGAAGCGCTGGCCGAGTTGGCGCAGTCGATTAAATCCAGCGGCGTCATCCAGCCGATTCTGGCGCGCCGCACCGGTGACGGCAGCGCGTTTGAAATCATCGCCGGCGAGCGCCGCTGGCGCGCCGCGCAACTGGCCGGGGTGGACAAAGTGCCGGTGATTGTGCGCGACATTTCCAACGAAGCCGCCATCACCGTCGCCATCATTGAAAACATCCAGCGCGAAAACCTGAACCCCATAGAAGAAGCCGAGGCGCTGCTGCGGCTGAAAAAAGAATTCTCATTCACCGACCAGCAGGCCGCCGACAGCGTGGGCAAGTCGCGCGCCGGCGTCACCAACATGCTGCGCCTGCTTAACCTGAGCAAGCCGGTGCGGGCGATGGTGGAAGCCGGCGACCTGGACATGGGCCACGCCCGCGCGCTGCTGGCGCTGCCGGAAGACCTGCAAAAACAGGCGGCGCGCAAGGCGGTGCAGAAAAAACTCTCGGTGCGGGCGGTGGAAAACTTGGTCAAGCAACTTCTCGCCGGCGACGGCAAACCGCCGCGCCAAGGAGGCCCCGGCGACCCCGATGTGGCGCGGCTGCAGGACCAAATCTCGCAGAAACTCGGCGCCAAGGTTCACATTCAGCACGGCGCAAAAAAAGGCCGGGTGGTGATTGAATACCACGGGCTGGATGAGTTGGACGGAATTCTGGCGAAGATTCAGTGACCGCGCGCTAAGCCCAGCCCTCGCCCTCACCCACCTCACCATCCTCGGGATTGCGCAGCGCGTAGGAGGCCCCGGCGCGGGTTTGAAAATACGTCCGCGCCAGCAACTCGCTGAGAATGCCGGTGGTCAAAAACTGCACGCTCATCACCACGCTGAGCACGCCGGCCAGCAGCAGCGGCCGCGCGCCGATGTCCTCGCCGAGCAGTTTAAGAATGAACAGCCAGCCGAATATCCCGCCGCCGACGGCGCCGAAGAAAAGCGCGATCCTGCCGAAGAAGTGCCCCGGCCTGGCGGCGTAGCGCATGAAGAAAAACACCGTGATTAAATCCAGCAGCACGCCGAAGGTGCGGGTGATGCCGTATTTGGATTTGCCGTGCATGCGCGGGTGGTGGATGACGACGTGTTCCTTGATGCGCGACGGTTTGGTGCGCGTCGCCAGCCACGCCGGAATGAAGCGGTGCATCTCGCCGTACAGGCGCGCGTCTTTGAGCACCGATGCGCGGTACACTTTCAGGAAGCAGCCGTAGTCGTGGAGCACCACGCCGGTGGCCCCGGCAATCAGCCGGTTGGCGATGCGCGACGGAATTTTGCGCGACCATAATTTGTCCTTGCGGTTTTTGCGCCAGCCCGACACCAGGTCCAAATCCTCGTCCACCAAACGCCGCACCATTTGCGGAATGTCGGCCGGGTCGTTTTGCAAATCACCGTCCAGCGTGACAATCACCCCGCCCCGCGCCGCGTCAATGCCGGCCTGCATGGCCGCGGTCTGCCCGAAGTTGCGCTGCAGTTCCAGCACCCGCACATGCGCCCCATACCGCCGCGCCGCACCGCGCAGCGCATCCACGGTGCCGTCCTCGCTGCCGTCGTCCACCACAATCAACTCCCACGGCCATTCCCAATTCTCCAGCGCCTCATGCACCCGCGCCAGCATCGG
>JAPPPZ010000084.1 GCA_028817275.1 Gammaproteobacteria bacterium | reverse complement strand
GCGGCCAGCGCATGGCGGTAGCACCGTTCCGCGGTTTGCGGCTTGGTGTAAAACTTGTCCAGCATCACGGTCCGCCCGGCTCAGGAACCGTCGTCGGCGCGCTGGCGGATGATGCTGCCGATGGCGGCGGAGGCGTTGTTGTTGAGTCTGGCGAGTTTCTGGCTGGCGCCGCGGATGATGAGCAGGCTTTTTTGAATCTCGGTGTCGTACTGGGCGCGCTCCTCGATCATTTCTTCGGCCTCCTCGCGGGAGATGGTTTCGCCGCTCAGCACTTTTTGCGCATGTGCGGCGGTGTCGGAATACAGGCCGCGGATTTTGCGCATTTCAGATTCGATGTATTCGGCGTACATCTTGACCTTCACTTCCAGATGTTTGCGCGAGACGCGGAGGTGCTCAACGGCTTGTTCATCGAGAGTCATGGCGGGGTCCCCGGTGGGTGGCGAGTCGCTGTTATTGTAGCACCGTCGGCCAGTTGCGGTCGGCGTCGCGAATGTGGCGCGCCTGGTTGGCCTCCCAGCGCCGCTGGACGCCTTTGCTGTAGTTCAGATACAGCCGGCCGTCCACAATTTTCCACGCCGCCGGGTCGATGGGCGCGGTGTAGCCCTGGCTGACGGCGTAGGCGCAGTAGCCGCCGTAGCGCGGCGCAAAATCTTCCGGCGCGGCGCGAAACCGGTCCCGGTTGGCGGCGCTGGCAAAAGCCCACCGGGCGCCGTTGTAGGCGGCGGAAAATTCCGCCGAACCCTTGACCGGCCGCCGCTCATGGAAATAGGCCACCGCATCGTAGCCGTCAATGGCGAACTCGCCGCCTTCGGTGTTCACCGGCGGCTTGCCGGCGTGGGCGGCGGTGAGGGTCATGGAAGCGCCGGCCATTGCCGCCAGCGCGCACAAGGCGATGTACAGAATTTTTTTCTTCGTTTTCATGGCCGGGCCCCCTTGAATGCAGGCGATGGCGGGCAATATACACCGTCCGCCGCCGCTCCGCGCAAAAAAAAGGCCGGCACCTTGCGCGCCGGCCAAGTCACAGAGGAGGAGAGGATTCTGTTATTTGCGGAAAGTCATCTGGTGGGCGATCCGACGGATGTCGGCGCGCTCAATGCCGATGTCTCTCAGGTGGTGGTCGGACAGCCGCGAGAGCGACTTGATGGTCTGCTCGCGCCGCCGCCACAAAATCACCGGCGCGGCCATCCGCCGCACCTGGCTGCCAATCGCGTGGATGATTTGCTCCGCCGTCCGCCGCCCATGGGGCGCGCCCTCAGCAGCGCCCGACGGGAAGCCGACGCGACTCAAGCCATCGCCGATCATGCGGATTACTGCTGATGTCGTCATTTTTTGCTCCTGTTGGTTGTGATGGTGAAAAGGCCCATCAGCCCAGAATGGTCATGGCCAGGGTGAGAAGAACAACCGCGCCAATGTAGGCGGTGCCCAATTTGGTGTGCATGGTCCACATCATGGTTTTGCCCTCGTTGTGAGTTGTTGCCCGGAATTGTTAACCGGCGGCATGGTTGGCCCTTGCCATTCATTAGCCGGACGCGCATAATATAGGGGCAATCCCTTGTAATCAAAGGATATATTTTCATATAATCCATGAGAGAAATCTCATACTGAAATCGCCGAGGTTCGCCATCATGCCTTTCCGCTATCCGCCCATCACCGCCCTGCGCGCGCTGGAATCAGCCGCCCGCCACCTCAATTTCACCCGCGCCGCCGAGGAGTTGCATGTGACGCAGAGCGCCATCAGCCACCAAATCCGCCATGTGGAGGCGCTGTGGCAAATGAAACTGTTTGAAAAAAAGGGCCGCACCCTCGCCCTCACCGAGAGCGGCCAGGTCACGGTGCCGGTGGTGCGCGACTTCCTCAACAAAATCAGCGCCACCGTGGAGGGCCTGCAGCGGCGCGTGGAGGGCGGCGCTATTCGCGTCAGTCTGCTGCAGTCGCTGGCCTTCAAGTGGCTGGTGCCGCGCCTGGGCCACTTTAACGAGCGCCACCCCGGCGTGGATGTGTGGATTGCCACCAGCGAGGAGTTGGCCGACCTCTCGGCCGGCGGCGTGGATGTGGGGATTCGCCTGGGCCGCGGCAACTACCCCGGCCTCAAGGTCATCCCGCTGCTACGCGAGTTCGTCTTCCCGGTGGCCAGCCCCTACTTTCTCAAGAAGCACGGCATGCCCGAAACCCCGGCCGACTTGCACCATTACCCGCTGCTCTACCGCACCGCCGTGGACATCTGCCCGCGCTGGCGCGACTGGTTCCGCGATGCCGGCTGCGAGCCGCGCATCCTGCCCCACGGCACCCACTTCCCCGACACCAGCATGGCGGTGCAGGCGGCCATCGACCACCAGGGCATCGCCCTGGCCCGCAGCGCCCATGTGGTGGACGACCTCAGCGCCGGCCGGCTGGTGAAGTTGTTCGCCGTCTCCAGTTTGTCCCCGGTCGCCTACCACCTGGTCTGCCGCCCCGAAAGCGCCCGCCAGCAGTCGGTGGCCGACTTCATAGAATGGCTGACCGGCGAGGCCCGGCAATCGCAGGAAGAATTCGACCGCCAGGCCGGCTTGCGACAGGCGGCCTGAGCGGCCG
>JAPPPZ010000153.1 GCA_028817275.1 Gammaproteobacteria bacterium | reverse complement strand
GGTTTTCATGGCGTGAGTTCTCCGAAGTGAGGGTTGAGTGTCGGGGCGAGTATAGCACAGGCCGGGGGGTCAAATATACTCCACCACAACCGGCTCCCGCGCCACCCGCCGGCCGCCGCGTGCGCCGGTGGTGAGGGCGCGGCTCAGAAGAATGACGGGAATCAGGCCGGCGGCGAGGATTAAGAGGCCGCCGGCGGCGCATTCCTCCAGCAGTTCGTCGGAGGCGTATTGGTAGACGAAAGTGGACAGCGTCTCAAAATTAAACGGGCGCAGGAGGAGGGTCATGGGCAATTCTTTCATGCCGTCCACAAAAACCAGCAGCAGCCCGGCCCACAGTCCGCCGCGAATGGCCGGCAGGTGAAACTTGCGCAGCACCTTGAGCGGCGGGTAGCCCATGGAGCGGGCGGCGTGCTCCATGTTGGGCGTGATGCGGGTCAAACTGGCCTCCACGGCGCCGGAGGCGACGGCTAAAAAGCGCGCGACAAAAGCCAGCACCAGCGCGGCCAATGTGCCGCTCAGCAGGAGGCCGGTGTCCACGCCGAGGTTGGCCTCGGCCCAGGCGTCCACGCGGTTGTCAATCCACGACAGCGGAATGAGGACGCCGATGGCTAACATGGCGCCGGGCAGGGCGTAGCCGCCGGCGGTGAGGCCGGCGAGGGCGTTGCTGGTGGGGTTGCGGCACAGGCGGCGGGCGTAGGCGATAAACAGCGCGAACAAAACGGCGGTGACGGCGGCGAGGGCGGACAAGAGGATGCTGTTGGCGGCGAATTCCAGAAACCTGCCGGCGCGCGACGGATCCCAGTAGCCGATGGCGTAATGCGCCAGCAGCGCGCCGGGCAGGACAAAACCGGCCGCCACCGGCAGCGCGCAGGCGGCGGTGGCGAGAAAGGCGCGGCCGCCGCGCAGGGGCTGGCGGGTGAGGGGCTTGAAGCGGTGGTGGTCCTGGTCGTAGCGGCGGCGGCGGCGGGCGGCTTTTTCCACCGCCACCAGCAGAACGGCGAACACTAACATGGCCGATGACAATTGCGCGGCGCCGCCCAGGCTGCCCATGTTGAGCCATACATCAAACACCCCGCGCGACAGGGTGGCGACGGCGAAGTAGTCCACGGTGCCGTAGTCGTTGAGCGTCTCCATGCACACCAGCGCGATGCCCACGGCGATGGCCGGGCGCGCCAGCGGCAGGGCGACTTTGTAAAAGGCCCCGGCGGCGCCGTAGCCGAGGGTGCGCGCCGACTCCAGCAGGTTGGACGACAACTCCAGAAAGCCCAGCCGCGCCATCAGGTAAACGTACGGGTACAACACCAGACTCATGACCGCCACCGCGCCGGGCAAGGTGCGGATGTCGGGAAACCAGTAGTCGCGCGCGCTGCTCCAGCCGAAAATACCGCGTAGAAAAACCTGCACCGGCCCGGAAAATTCCAGCAGGTCGGTGAAGCAGTAGGCCATCAGGTAGGCCGGCACCGCCAGCGGCAGCAGCAGGCACCACTCAAACACGGCGCGGCCGGGGAAGGAATACATGGTCACCAGCCACGCCGTGCCGGTGCCGATGCAGAACACGCCGATGCCGACGCCGGCCATGAGGGCGACGGTGTTGAAGATGTAGCCGCCGAGGACGGTGGAGTACAGGTGCGGCCAGATGCCGGCGCTGTCGGGAAAAAACGACAGCAGCACCACCGAGCAAATCGGCGCCAGCACCGGCAGGCACAGCAGCGCCAGCAACGTCCACCACCACAGGCGGCGGCCGGCGGCCGGAGCCGGGCCCGGGCCGGCGCGGCGCCGCCGGGGTTTAATTGTCGTAGCCAACCTCATCGGCCAGCCGGGAAGCCTCGCCGCGCAACTCGGCGATGCGCGCCAGCGCCAGGTCGTCGGCCTTAAACTCGCCCCAGGATGCGACCAGGCCGGAGCGCGGCGTGGACCGCTTCACCGGGTATTCGTGGTTTTGCTCGGCGTAAATTTGCTGTGCAGCATCGCCGGACAAAAACTCCATCAGGCGCAGCGCATTGGCGCGGTTGGGGGCGGAGCGGGTCATGGCCATGCCGCTCACATTAACATGAACGCCGCGGCCGGCCTGGTTGGGGAAAATCATGAACACCGACTCGGCCCAGGAAACCTGTTTGGGGTCGGCGAGCATTTTGCCCATGTAGTAGGTGTTAATCACCGCCACGTCGCACACGCCGTCGCGGATTGCCTTGACCTGCGCGCGGTCGTTGCCCTGGGGCTTGCGCGCCAGATTGTTTTTTAACCCGGCCAGCCAGCGGCGCGCGCCATCGCGGCCGTGGCGGGCGATGGCCGAGGCGGTGAGGGCGACCATGTAAATGTGCTTGCCGGAGCGCGTGCAAATCCGTCCGCGCCATTTTGGCAGCGCGAGGTCTTCGTAGCGGGTGATTTCCCCGGGCTGCACGCGTTCCCTGGAGGCGACGATGATGCGGCCGCGGGTGGTGAGGCCGAACCAGTGGCGGCGCGGGTCGCGGTAGGCTTGGGGAATATTGCGGCGCAACTTCCGCGAGCGCACCGCCTGCGTCACCCCGGCTTCGGCCGATTCGGCCAGGCGGCTGATGTCCACCGTGAGAATCACGTCGGCCGGGCTGTTGGCGCCTTCCTGCTTGAGGCGTTCCACCAGGCCCTGGCGGGCGAAGACGGTGTTGACCTTGATGCCGGTTTGTTCGGTGAACACGTCAAACAGCGGCTGCACCAGAAAGGGCTGGCGGTAGGAGTACACGTTGACTTCCTCCCCGGCGGTCGCGTGAAACGGAAGAAGAAAAACGCCGAGCGCGAGGAAAAATTTTCCGGTGTTCATTTTTTTATTGTGCGGCGGGAGGCGATGCTGTCAATTGATTTTTGTTCATACCTTAAAGGTTTTGTGGAAAAATGTTTTTGCTTAAAGTTTGCGCGGAAATTTTTCCTTAAGGTTTGTGGGTGAATGTGCAAGCCATGCTCAGCGCGCGGTGCGCGTGAATTTGTCCTCGCCGGCGGCAACGTTCGCCGCCAACTTTTCCCGCTCCACCAGCAGTTGCGCCGCCACCGACAGGGCGATGGCGGCCGGGGTTTTGTCGCTGATGCCGGGGATGCCGATGGGGCAGGTGAGGCTGTGCACTTTGCTTTCGGGAATGCCGCGTTTTTTCAGGCGGCCGGCGAAGCGGCGCTGCTTGGTGCGCGAGCCGATTAAGCCAAGCCAGGCAAATTTGCCCCGCAGCAGTTGCGCGCAGATGTCCTCGTCCAGCGGATGGCTGTGGGTCATGACCAGCGCGAATGCATCGGGCGGAATTTGTTTTGCCGCCGCCGGCAAATCCCCGGTGCAATGCTTGGTGACGGCAGCCGGCAATGCATGCGGAAACATGCCGGCGCGGCTGTCCAGCCAGGTGACGGTGAACGGCAGCGGCGCAAGCGCGTCCACCACCGCCTTGCCCACATGCCCGGCGCCGAACAGCCACAGCGGCGTCTGCCGCGCCGCCAGTTGCTCAAGAAAATAACCGCCGCCGTCGCGCCGCAATATTTTCGGCAGGCCCTGGTAGTCTTCGGCGGTTAATTTAATCGGCGGCGCGCCGGCTGCAAACACCGTTTTCTTTTCCCCGTCGCCGCGCAACTCACTGAGCAGCAGCGAATCCTGCGGCGCGTCCGCCGCCGCCTGCAGCCAGGCCGGCGCAGTGGTGAAGGTTTCCACCATCAAGTCCACCGCGCCGCCGCAGCACTGCATCAGCCAGGGCCCGAGGCCGTAATGTTCCAGTTGCTGGCGGCCGTGTTCCGCAGCGGCCAGCAGTTGCCGCGCCAAAGCAGCCGCCTCAAACTCAAGATTGCCGCCGCCGATGGTGCCGTCCGCCGAGTCCGCGCCCAGCACCATGCGCGCCCCGGCGCTGCGCGGCGCCGAGCCGGCGATGCTGAGCACCGTGACCACCGCCACGTTTTCGCCGCGCGCCAGACGCTCCTGCACCTGCGCCAGCCATTGCCCTTCGGCGCTCATGCCGGCCCCGGTTTTTGCATCGCCAGCAGCAGCCTCTCCGGCGTCGCCGGCGCGTCCACGGTTGGCGGCGCGCGTTCCCCATGCACGGCGGCCGCGGCCTGCGCCAGCGCGTTGAACACCGCAATCGCCAGCATCAGCGGCGGCTCGCCCACCGCTTTGGAACGGTGCACGGTCGGCTCGCGGTTGCGCCCGGCGGCGAAAATTTCCACGCGAAAATCGGCCGGCAGGTCGGCGCAGGCCGGGATTTTGTAGGTGGACGGCGCGTGGGTTTGGAGGCGGCCGGCGGCGTCCCACCACAACTCCTCGGTGGTCAGCCAGCCCAGGCCCTGAACGAAGCCGCCTTCAATTTGCCCGCGGTCCACCGCCGGGTTCAGCGAGCGGCCGGCGTCGTGCAGGATGTCCACGCGCTCCACTTTGGACTCGCCGCTCAGGGTGTCCACCACCACTTCGGCCACCGCCGCGCCGTAGGCGAAATACAAAAACGGCCGCCCGCGTTTTTGTTTTGCGTCCCAGTGGATTTTCGGCGTGCGGTAAAAACCGGTCGCCGACAGCGGCACCCGCGCAAGCCATGCGCGCCGCGCCAGCGCGGCAAAACTCAGCCGCGTTTTTCCCGCCGCAACCCCGCCCCGGTGAAACACCACCGCCGACTCGGCGACGCCGCAACTTTGCGCGGCGACTTTGGTTAAACGTTTTTTAATTTTGCGCGCGGCAGCCAGCGCCGCCATGCAGTTCAGGTCGGCGCCGGAGGAGGCCGCGGTGGCCGGGGTGTTGGGCACCTTGTCGGTGCGCGTGGCGCTGAGATGGACGGCGCCGATGTCCACCTGCAACTCGTCGGCCACCACCTGCGCGACTTTGATGAACAGGCCCTGGCCCATCTCGGCGCCGCCGTGGTTTACGTGCACGCTGCCGTCGGTGTACACCTGCAGCAGCGCGCCGCCCTGGTTCATGAAGGTGGTGGTGAACGCGATGCCGAACTTGACCGGGGCCAGCGCGATGCCTTTTTTGCGGGTGGCGTGGGCGCGGTTGAAATTGATGACCGCCGCGCGCCGCTTTTGGTACGAGGCGGTGGTTGCAAGCCGGGAAATGATGCGCGGCAGGGCGTTGTCGCTGACTGTCATGCCGAAAGGCGTGGTGTTGCGCCTGCGGATGCCGTATAAATTTTTGCGGCGGACGGCGAGGGCGTCCATGCCGAGGTGCGCGGCGATGTGCTCCATCACCCGCTCCACCACCAGCATGCCTTGCGGCGCGCCGAAGCCGCGGAAGGCGGTGTTGGATACGGTGTTGGTGCGGCAGCGCCGGGAGCGGATGGAAACGTTTTCCAGATAGTAGGCGTTGTCGGCGTGCAAAACGGCGCGGTCGTTCACCGCCCCCGACAGGTCGGCGGAGAAGCCGCAGTCGGCGGTGAAGGTGAGGGCGAGGCCGTTGACCCGGCCGCTGCCGTCGAAGCCGGCCTGGTAGTCGCTGACAAAAGGATGGCGCTTGCCGGTCATCACCATGTCGTCGTCGCGGTCGAGGCGCAACTTGGCCGGCGCGTTGCATGCGCGGGCGGCCAGCGCGGCAATCACCGCCCACTGCGCGGCCTGGGTTTCCTTGCCGCCGAAGCCGCCGCCCATGCGCCGCACCTCCACCGTCACCGCGCCGTCGGCGATGCCCAGGGCCTGGGCCACCAGGTGCTGCACTTCGGCCGGGTGCTGGGTGGAACTGCGGACAAACATGGCGCCGTCTTCCCCGGGCACGGCGAGGGCAATTTGGCCTTCCAGATAAAAATGGTCCTGCCCGCCGCTGCACAAGCGCCCCTTGATTTTGTGCCCGCTTTTGGCGATGGCGCGCGCGGCGTCGCCGCGTTCCAGCAGCAGCGGCGGGGCCACGTACTCTTCCCGCGCAACCGCCTGTTCCAGACTGAGCACCGCCGGCAGCGGTTCGTAGTCCACCTCCGCCAGCCGCGCCGCGCGGCGCGCCGAGTCACGGTCGGTGGCCGCCACCGCAAACAGCGCCTGGCCGTAAAACTTCACCAAGCCATCGGCAAACACCGGGTCGTCGCCCAAGCCTTTGGGGCTGATGTCGTTGGCGCCGGTGATGTCGGCCGCGCCCAGCACGCGCACCACGTCTTCAGCGGCGCGCACCGGGGCGAGGTTGATCTTTTTGATGCGCGCATGGGCATGCTCGCTGCGCGCCACGGCCAGGTGCAGCATGCCGCGCGGCTCCGGCAGGTCGTCGATGAACCGCGCCTCGCCGGTCACATGCAGGCGCGCGCTGTCGTGGGGCAGCGGCTGGTGGACGGCGGTGAGGGCGGGGCGCGCGCCGGTCATTGCGCCGGCCTCGCCAGGTTAACCACGTCGCCGCCGGTGGTTTCAAGGTAAAACCTGTGCAGTAAATTTTTCGCCGCCAAAGTGCGGTAAGCCGCGCCGCCGCGCAGGTCGCTGAGCGGTGTGTACTCTTTTTCCAGCACCGCGGCCGCCGCCGCCGCCGTCGATTCGCTCCACGTTTTGCCGGCCAGCGCCTGCTCGGTGCGGCGGGCGCGTTGGGGAATGCCGGCCATGCCGCCGAAGGCGATGCGGATGGCGGCGACTTTTTCCTTTTGCATGCGCAGCGCAAAAGCGCCGCACACGGTGGAAATGTCCTGGTCAAAACGTTTGGAGAGTTTGTACACCTTGAAATGCAAGCCGGCCGGCGGCAGCGGCAGGAGAATTTTTTCCAGCACCTCGCCGGCGCGCAAGTCCTGTTTGCCGTAGTCCACAAAAAAATCCTCCAGCGCAATGTCACGCGCGCCGCGCACCGAGCGCAATACCACGCGGCTGCCGGCGGCAATCAGCGGCGGCGGCATGTCGCCGATGGGCGAGCCGTTGGCAATGTTGCCGCCGATGGTGCCGGCGTTTCTGACCTGCACCGAGCCCAGCCGGCGCATGAGTTCGCCCAGGGCGGGGTAGTGGGCGGTGAGGGCGGCGGCGGCATCGCGGTAGGTGACCGCCGCGCCGATTTCAAGCATGCCGCCCCGCTCGCGCAGCCGGCGCAACTCGGCGACCCGGCCGGTGTCGAGCAGCGTGCCAAACCGGCGCAGTTGTTTGGTCGCCCATAACCCGGCATCGGTGGCGCCGGCCACCAGTGTTGCATCCGCATGGCGCGCCCGCAGTTGCAGCAGCCCGCGCAAGGTGCGCGGTGCGAAGTAACTTTGGCCGTTGCACCGCACGGTTAACGTTTCACCGCCGTTTGCGGCGCGCAATTTTTTGACGGTGGTTTTGTTTGCGGCGTCGAATTTGTCGGCGCCGCGCTGTGCCAGAATTTTTTGCGCGGCGCAGATGATGGGCGCGTAGCCGGTGCAGCGGCACAGGTTGCCGGCCAGGGCGTCGTCCACAGCGGCGCGGCCGGCGGCGCCGGCGTCATGGAACATGGCGAACAGCGACATCACGAATCCCGGCGTGCAGAAGCCGCACTGCGAGGCGTGTTCCTCCACCATCGCCTGCTGCACCGGATGCAGCGCGCCATCGGCGCCGCGCAGGTCTTCCACGGTGATTAACTGTTTGCCGTGCAGTTGCGGCAGAAATTGAATGCACGAGTTCACCGCGCGGTAGCGGATGGCGCCGCCGCCGCCTTCACCGTCGACTTCACCGAGCACCACGGTGCATGCACCGCAGTCGCCTTCGGCGCAGCCTTCTTTGGTGCCCACCCGGCGGCAGTGGTCGCGCAGGTAGGCGAGCACGGTGGTGGTCGGCGGCAGGCCGCGCACCTCATGCGCATCCAGGCCCAGCACAAAACGCACCGCACCGCCCATGTCAACTGCCGCGGTAGGTGGAGTAGCCGTGGGGCGCGAGCAGCAGCGGCACGTGGTAATGGCCGGCGGCATCGCTGACGCCGAAGCGCACCGCCACCCGGTCCAGGAACGGCGGTGCGCCGAGGGTGAGGCCGCGCGCGGCGAAGTAGTCGCCGGCGTGGAACACCAGTTGGTATTCGCCCGCCGCCAGCGGCGCGCCGTCCACCAGCGGCGCCGGGCACCGGCCGTCGGCATCGGTCACCGCGCTGGCCAGCAGCGCCGTTTCGCCGCCGCAAAAGAACAACTCCACCGCCACCCCGGCCGCCGGGCAGCCGTGGGCGGTATCCAGCACGTGCGTGGTTATCTTTCCCATGATTTGGTCACCGTTTTTCGGCCTCAGTGTAGCAAAAGCCGGGCGGCGGCCGGCGCGGTGTTGTAAACTTCCGCCATTCCCGCCGCCACGTCATGAACCCCGCCCGCGCACTGCCCGATTTTGAAGACCACCGGCGCCAGCAGACGCGCCACACCACCTGCTACATGTGCGCCTGCCGCTGCGGCATCAAGGTGACGCTGGAGGACGGCAGGGTGCGCTTCATCCAGGGCAACCCGCGCCACCCGGTGAACCGGGGCGTGCTGTGCGCCAAGGGCAACGCCGGAATTATGAAACAAAATTCGCCGGCCAAACTGCGCGCGCCGCTGCTGCGCAAAAAAAACGCCGAGCGCGGCGCGGCGGAGTTTGAAGAGGTGTCGTGGGAGACGGCGCTGGATTTGCTGACGGAACGGCTGGCGCGCATTCGCAACGAGGATCCGAAAAAACTCGCCTTCTACACCGGCCGCGACCAGATGCAGGCCTTCACCGGCTTGTGGGCCGAGCAGTTCGGCACGTTGAACTGGGCGGCGCACGGCGGCTTCTGTTCGGTGAACATGGCCGCCGCCGGGCTCTACACCATGGGCTACTCGTTCTGGGAGTTCGGCGAGCCGGACTGGGAGCGCACCAAATATTTCATGCTGTGGGGCGTCGCCGAGGACCATTCCTCCAACCCGATTAAACTCGGCCTGGAAAAAATCAAACGGCGCGGCGCGCGCTTCGTCGCCATCAACCCGGTGCGCACCGGCTACCAGGCCATCGCCGATGAGTGGGTGCCCATCATCCCCGGCAGCGACGGCATGTTGGCGCTGTCCATGGTGCATGTGCTGCTGTCGCGCCAGTTGGTTGACCGTGATTTTCTGCGCCGCTACACCAATGCGCCGCACCTGGTCGCGGACACGCCGGGCGGGGGCGGTGATGGTTTGCTGCTGCGCGACGCCGGCGGCAATGCGCTGGTGTGGAATGCAAAAACCAACGCCGCCGCCGCCGCGCCCGGTACTGAAGTGGACGCTGCCGCCCTCAGCGGCGCTTTCACCGTGGACGGCCGGCGGGCGCGGCCGGTGTTTGATTTAATTTCAGAACGTTATCTCGCCGAGGAATACGCCCCGGCGCGCGCTGAAAAAATCTGCGGCGTCGCCGCCGCCACCATTGAACGGCTGGCGCTGGAGATGGCGGAAGTTGCATTCAACCAGAGCATTGAAGTGCACACGCCCTGGACCGACGCCGCCGGCCGCCGCCACCGGAGTTTCACCGGCCGGCCGGTTTCCATGCACGCCATGCGCGGCATCTCGGCGCACACCAACGGCTTCCAGACCTGCCGCGCGCTGCACCTGCTGCAGTCGCTGCTCGGCGCGCTGGACTGCCCCGGCGGCTTCCGCGCCAAGGCGCCGTACCCGCGCCCGGTGCCGCCGCCGGGCAAACCGGGCTGCCGCGCGCGCCCCGGCCGGCCGCTGGACGGGCCGCCCCTCGGCTTTCCCATGCGGCCGGAGGATTTGGCGGTGGACGCCGACGGCAAACCGCTGCGGCTGGACAAGGCCTACTCGTGGGAGGCGCCGCTGGCCAGCCACGGCATGATGCACATGGCCATCACCAACGCGGTCAACGGCGACCCGTACCCGGTGGACACGCTGCTGTTGTTCATGGCCAACATGTCGTGGAACTCCGCCATGAACACCGGCCGGGTGCGCGAGATGCTAGTGGAAAAAGACGCCGGCGGTGAATACAAAATACCTTTCGTGGCGGTGGTGGACGCGTTTCATTCGGAGATGGTGAACTTCGCCGACCTGGTGCTGCCGGACACCACTTATCTGGAACGGCACGACGCCATCTCGCTGCTGGACCGTCCCATCTCGGAGCCCGATGCGGTGTGCGATTCCATTCGCGCGCCGGTGCTGGCGCCCGGCCGTGACGTGCGGCCGTGGCAGGAGGTGATGCTGGAACTTGCGGTGCGGCTTAAACTGCCGGAATTTGTGGACGCCGGCGGCGGCGCAAAATTCCGCGACTACCGCGACTTCATCACGCGCTATGAAAAATCCCCGGGCATCGGCTTTCTCGCCGGCTGGCGCGGTGAAGACGGCGCGCAGCATTTGCGCGGCGCGCCCAACCCGAAGCAGTGGGAGCGCTACCTTGAACACGAATGTTTTTTCCGCCACCCGCTGCCGGCGCACATGCGCTTTTACCGTTTCGCCAACCGCGACTACCTCGCCTTTGCCGAAGACGCCGGCTTCACCACCGACCGCGCGCCCATCGCCATTCAACTGTACTCCGAGGTGCTGCAAACATTCCGCCTCGCCGGGCGGGGGCTGTACCCCGGTCCGCAGCCGAACAACGCCGCCGACCGCGCGCGGCTTGCGAAATATTTTGACCCGCTGCCGTTTTACTACGCGCCGCTGGACCAGGCGCGCGACAGCGGCGGCGGGGGTGAGGGCGGTGAAGATTTTCTTTTTCATGCCATCACCCAGCGGCCGATGATGCACTACCACTCGTGGGACGGGCAGAACCCGTGGTTGCGGCAAATTCTGGCGCAGAACCACCTCTACATGAACCGCCGCCGCGCCGAACAACTCGGCATCGGCGATTTGTCATGGGTGTGGCTCGAGTCGCGCAACGGCAAAATCCGCGTGCAAATTAAACACATGGAAGGCGTGCAGCCGGACACCGTGTGGACCTGGAACGCCATCGGCAAGCAGGCCGGCACCGGCGGCCTCAGCGCCGACGCCAACGAGGCGGTGGACGGCTTTTTGCTCAACCATTTAATCAGCGAACTTCTGCCCGGCGACGGTGCAGGCCGGGCGTACTCCAACTCCGACCCGGTCACCGGCCAGGCGGCGTGGTATGACCTGCGCGTGCGCATCCGCGCCGCTGCGCCCGGCGAGCACGGCGTGTGGCCGCGCTTCCCCGCCGCCGGCAAACTGCCCGGCATGGCTGGCGGCGGCGCTGGCGACGTGCACTACCAAACCCACGCCGCGGTCAACATCAAACGCCCATGGCGCGATTTATTAACCCGGGGGCACAAGTAAATGCGGCTCGGCCTCACCATTGATCTTGACACCTGCGTCGGCTGCAACGCCTGCGCCGTGGCCTGCAAGCAGTGGAACGCCTCCGGCACCACCGGCCCGCTCACCGACCTGCGCGCCTACGGCCGGGACCCCGGCGGCGTGTGGTTCAACCGCATCCGCAACTTTGAGGTCGGCGACTACCCGGACAACAAAACCGTGCACTTCCCCATGTCATGCCTGCACTGCGAGGATGCGCACTGCGTCAGCGTGTGCCCCACCGGCGCCACGTGGAAGCGCCCCGAGGACGGCGTGGTGCTGGTGGACCAGGACAAGTGCATGGGCTGCAACTACTGTGCCTGGGCCTGCCCCTACGGCGCGCGCGAGTTGGACCCGGCCAGCGGCACCATGAAAAAATGCACGCTGTGCATCGACCGCATCTACGACGAAAACCTGCCCGAGGAGGAGCGCCAGCCGGCCTGCGTCTTAACCTGCCCGACCAAAGCGCGCCTGTTCGGCGACTTTGACGACCCCGAATCCGAAGTCTCCCGCATCACCCGCCAGCGCAACGCCGAAGCCGACAACGGCGCACTCCTCCCCGACCTCGGCTACACCCCCACCAACCGCTACCTCGCGCCGAGGGAGGGGGTGAAGGTGAAAGCATATGGCGGCGGGGATTAAAAAAACGCGCCGGCGGTGAAGCCGCCCCGCCCCGCCGATGAGCTCCGCCAAACAACCGCTGTTGGCCGCGCTGGCCACGGTGCTGTTGTGGGCTTTCGCGTTTCCGGCCAGCAAGGCCGCGCTGCCGTATTTCAGCGCCGAGCAGATAGTGCTGCTGCGCTATGCCGTGGCCTGCGGTTTTTATCTGGCGCTGTTCGCCGCCGGGCGTTTTGCCTGGCCGCAACTGCGCGACCTGCCGCTGATTTTTATTCTCGGCGTACTCGGCGTGACCGTGTATCAACTGCTGTTCGTCCATGGAATCGGGCGGGTCACGGCCGGCGCCGCGGCCATGATTATCGCCGCCATCCCGGTGTTCGCCGGCCTGCTGGCGCGCTTTTTTCTGCGCGAGAAACTGTCGCGGCCGGCGTGGTGCGGAATCGCCATCAGCCTCGCCGGGGTCGCGCTCATTGCCGTGGAGAAAGACATCGCCGGCGAATTTTCCGGCGCCATTCTTCTCATCATGGCAACCGTGTCGGTTTCCATCTACTTCGTTTTTCAAAAACCGTTTTTCAGCCGCTACTCGCCGCTGTCGCTCACCGCCTGGACCAGCCTCGCCGGCACCCTGTCGCTGCTCTACCAACTGCCGGCGGCGGTGGACGCCGCGCTGCAGGCGCCGGCGGTGGCATTGTGGTCGGTGGCGGCGATGGGCGTGTTTTCCAGCGGCATCGGCTTCGTGCTGTGGCTGTACGCGCTGTCCAAACTGCCGGCCGGCACGGTGACCAGTTTTCTGTTTCTGCAGCCGGTGTTCGTCACCGTCATGGCGTGGTTGTGGCTGGATGAGATACCGACCGCCCAGGTCTTCGCCGGCGGCGCGGTCATCCTGTTCGGCGTGGCGCTGGTTCTGCTGCCGGGGAACCGGTTCGCGGGCGGCCGTTGGCGCATCAAGTGATGCATGAGAGTAAAACTGACGGTGCGGGGAGCGGGGGCGGTGGTTGCAAGTGCGGAAACGATGGTTGCAGAGGCCGGAATGGTGGTTTGACATGCGGAAATGGTGGTTTCAGCGGAAGAATTGCCCGCGCTTTTTTGGCGGCAGGCGCCAACACCGGGCGCGCCGCTGTTATACTGGCCGCCACCACCCACCCAATGAGGCAAACCATGATCACAGTCAACGCACAAGAAGCGGGGATTGATTTTTCCCTGCTGGAAAAAGTCCGCAAGGGCGAAGAAGTGCTCATCACCCAGCAGGGCAAGGCGGTGGCGCGCCTGACCCTCGCCGGGCGGGAGGAGCGGGAACTCAAGGCCAAGCAGGCAAGGTTCGACAAAACCATGCGCGAACTGCGTGCGTTTCGCAAAACCGTGAAACTTGGCGGCCTGAACTGGAAAGACCTGCGCGATGAAGGCCGGCGGTGAGTGAGTTTGTTCTCGATTGTTCTGGAACCGCGAGCAAGAGTTTTCCGTATTGAGTCCGAATAGATTTCCAGACTAACCAAGTCACACCACCGGCAAATGCCGCTCAATAAAATCCATGGTTGTTTCCAGCGCGCCGCTGTTGGCGGCGACCAGGGCGCGGCCGGCTTCACCCATGCGCGCGCGCTTTGCCGGGTCGGCGAGGAGTTGCGCCGCCGCCGATTCTAATTCCGGCGCGCCGGCGACCATGGTGCCGGCGCCGTTGCGCAAAACCAGGCGGCTGATCTCGGCGAAGTTAAACATGTGCGGGCCGAACAGCACCGGCACACCGGCGGCGCATGGCTCCAGCACATTGTGGCCGCCGGTGGGCGCCAGACTGCCGCCGACAAACGCCACATCGGCGGCGGCGTAGAGCATGCACAACTCGCCCAGGGTGTCGCCGATGCACACGTCCACGGCGGCGTCCACCGCAGGCGATTCACTGCGGCGGACGGCGCGCATCTTTTGTTTTTTGCACAGGCGCGCCACCGCCGGGGCGCGTTCCGGATGGCGCGGCACCAGCAGCAGCAGCAGGCCGGGGTGGTTCTTTTTCAACCGCGCAAAAACCTCCAACACCACATCCTCCTCGCCGGGATGGGTGCTGCCGGCAATCCACACGCCGCGCCCGCCGCCCCACTCCTCGCGCAACTTTGCGGCGTCTGCGGCCAGCCCCGGCGGCAGCGGAATGTCAAACTTGACATTGCCGGTGACCTTCACCGCCGCCGGCCGCGCGCCGAGTTGCACAATGCGCGCCGCGTCATCCGCCGACTGCGCGGCAAAGGCCGCCGCCTCCTGCAGCGCCGGCGCAAAAAGTGAACGCCACCTCGCATAACCGCGCATGGATTTTTGCGACATGCGGACATTGGCAAACACCACCGCAACGCCGCGCGCGGCCGCGGTGTGAATTAAGTTGGGCCAGATTTCCGTTTCCATGACCAGCAGCACGGCCGGGCGGTGGCGGTCGATGAAACGGTGCAGCGCAACCGGCAAGTCGTAAGGCATGTAGCGGTGCACAACCACGCCGCCCGCCGCCGGCGCCACCGTGGCGGCGCCGGTGGGGGTCATGGTGGTGACCAAAATTTCACGGTTGCCGCGCGCCACAAAAGCGCGGATAAACGGCATCGCCGCGCGCACCTCGCCCACCGACACGGCGTGAATCCACACCGGTTTTTGCATGCCGCAGGCCGCGCCGCCGCCGAAACGCTCGCCCATGCGCCGCAGGTAGCGCGGGTTTTTCATGCCCTTGAACAGCAGCCGCAGCAGCGCCAGCGGACTCAGCAAAAACAGCAGCGCGGTGTAAACGCGGCGCATCATTCGCCGGCCCAGTCGCGCGGCTGCAGAAAATCCCGCGCCAGATTTTCCTCGGCGCCGCCCGCCTGCGGGCGGAAGCCGCCGCGCCACTCGGCGCGCGGCGGCAGCGACATCAGAATGAACTCGGCGCGCCCGCCGCTCTGCAGGCCGAACAACGTGCCGCGGTCGTAGACCAGATTAAACTCGGCGTAACGGCCGCGGCGGTGCGATTGAAACGCGCGCTCGCGCTCGCCCCACGGCGTGTCCATGCGGCGGCGCGCGATGGGCAGGTAGGCCGGCAGAAAATGGTCGCCGACGCTGCGGCAGAACGCGAAAGAGTCGGTGAAGCCGCCCCGGTTCCAGTCGTCAAAAAAAATTCCGCCGACGCCGCGCATCTCTTCGCGGTGCTTGAGGTGGAAATAACGGTCGCACTCCGCCTTGCACCGGGCGTAGCAGCCGCCGCCGAAGTTTTCGCACGCCGCGCGCGCGGTGCGGTGCCAGTGGCGGGCGTCCTCGGTGAAGCCGTAGACCGGCGTTAAATCAAAACCGCCGCCAAACCACCACGCCGTGGTTTTTTCCCCGCCGGGTTTTTCGCGCGCGGCAAAAAACCGGACATTCAGATGCGCAGTCGGCACAAACGGATTGCGCGGGTGCACCACCAGCGACACGCCAAGCGCGCGAAATGCGGAACCGCGCAACTCCGGCCGCCGCGCGCTGGCCGCGGCCGGCAGACTGCCGCCGCCGATGGCCGAGAAATTGACCCCGGCTTTTTCCAGCACTGTTCCACCGCTCAGCAGCCGCGCCCGGCCGCCGCCGTCACCGGAGCGGTGGCGCCATTTTTGCTCGGTGAATTTTTTCCCGCCGTCCAGCGATTCCAATGCATCGCACAAGCGGTCTTGCAGCGCGCGAAAATATTTTTCCACCGCCGCCGCGTCGGGAACGCCGCCGTTCATGCGCGCAGCACCGCGCCGCTGGCGCCGTCACGAATCCGCGTCACCCGCGCCAAGCCGGCGGTGCGGCCGGGGACGACAAAATCCACGTTGCGGCCGAAGCCGCGCCGCACTGCAATGGCGGCGCCCAGCGGCCGGCGGCCGTGGCGGTTGGCGCTGGTGGACACCAGCGCGGTGCCTGCCTGGCGGCACAGGGCGGCGGCCGGCGGGTGCGCCGTCACCCTCACCGCCAGCGTCTTGTGGCGGCCGCGCAACAGGCGCGGCACGTTGGCGCGCGCCGGCAGCAGCCAGGTCTCCGGCCCCGGCCAGGCGGCGGTCACCTTTTTTTTAACCGCCGCCGGCAGCGGCGCCAGCAGCGGCGCCAACTGGGCAAAATCCGCCGCCACCACAATCAAACCCGCCGCCGCCGGCCGCCCCTTAATGCGCAAAATCCGGCGCAGCGCGGCGCGGTTCAGCGGGTCGCAGCCGAGCCCGTAGCAGGCCTCGGCCGGCCAGGCAACCACGCCGCCGCGGCGGATGACGGCGGCGGCGCGCACCAGGGCAGCGCGCGGCGGGTTCACCGGGCGCCGCTTTCCGCCTGCAGCGCGGCGTCGCGGGCGAGCACCGTCGCGGCGCGGCGCGCGCGCTCCTCGGTCAGGCGCGCCGCCAGGGCGGCGTCGGACAGGGCGAGAATTTGCGCCGCCAGCCATGCCGCGTTCACCGCCCCGGCCTTGCCGACGGCGACGCATGCCACCGGCACGCCGCCCGGCATCTGCACCGTGGACAGCAGCGCATCAAAACCGCGCAACGGTCCGCCGTCCATGGGCACGCCAATCACCGGTTTTGCGGTGTGCGCGGCGACCGCGCCGGCCAAGTGGGCGGCGAGGCCGGCGGCGGCGATGAACACCGCGCAGCCGCGCTGCTCGGCATCGGCGATGTAGCGGCGCGTCTCCTCCGGCGTGCGGTGCGCCGAGCGGATGCGAATCTCATGGGCGATGCCGAGTTGGCCCAGGACATCGGCGGTGTTTTGCATCACCCCAAGGTCGGACTCCGAGCCCATCAAAATGGCGGCGAAAGGTTTGCCTGTGTTCATGGTTGTTCTCCGGTTTGTTCACGTTGAATTGCGCGGCGGCCGATGTCGGCGCGGTAAAACATTCCCGGCCATTGTACCGCGGCCGCCGATGTGTAAGCGCGCTGCTGCGCTTCTTTCAGGGTTGCGCCGAGGGCGGTGGCGCACAGGACGCGGCCGCCGGCGGTGATGGTTTCGCCGTTCACGAGTTTGGTGCCGGCGTGAAAAATTTTAACCGCGCCGCCGTCCCCCTCGGCCGCGGCCAAACCGTGGATGACATCGCCCCGGCGGACTTCGCCCGGGTAACCGCCGGCGGCGAGCACCACGCCGGCCGCGGCGCGCGCGTCCCATTCGGTTTGCGCGGCGCCGAGTTCACCGCCGGCGGCGGCGGTGCACAATTGCACCAGGTCGGACTGCAGGCGCATCAGCAGCGGCTGCGTTTCCGGGTCGCCGAGGCGGCAGTTGAACTCCAGCACCTGCGGGTTGCCGGCGTCGTCGATCATCAGGCCGGCGTACAGAAAGCCGGTGTACGGCGCGCCCTCGGCTGCAAGCCCGGCGACCGCCGGCCGGATGACGGTTTCCATCACCCTGGCCGCCACCGCATCGGTGACCACCGGCGCCGGCGACACCGCGCCCATGCCGCCGGTGTTGGGCCCGCGGTCGCCGGCGTCGCGCGCTTTGTGGTCTTGCGACGCGGCTAAGGGAATCACGGTTTCACCGTCGGCAATGCAGATAAAACTCGCCTCCTCGCCGGCGACAAAATCCTCCACCACCACGGTGGCACCGGCGTCACCGAAGGCGCGGCCGCTGAGCATGGCGCGCACCGCGTCCACCGCCTGTTCCACAGTGGCGGCCACCACCACGCCCTTGCCGGCGGCGAGTCCGTCGGCCTTGACCACCAAAGGCGCGCCGCGTTTCTGCACGTAGGCGATGGCGGCGTCCACTTCGGCGGCGGTGAACTCGCGCCACGCCGCAGACGGAATGTTGTGGCGCGCCATGAATTGCTTGGCGAAGGCTTTGGAGCCTTCCAGCCGCGCCGCGTTTTGCCGCGGACCGCAGCAGCGCAGGCCGCGCGCGGTGAACGCGTCCACTACGCCGGCCACCAGCGCCGCTTCGGGGCCGGGAATGGTGAGTCCCACGTCGTTGGCGGCGGCGAAGCCGGCCAGTGCACTGATGTCGTTGGCGGCGATGTCCACATTGGTGACGCCGGGCTCGGCGGCGGTGCCGGCGTTGCCCGGGGCGGCGAACACGGCAGCGGCCAGCGGCGACTGCGCGCACTTCCAGGCCAGCGCATGCTCGCGCCCGCCGCCGCCGATGATGAGCACGTTCACGGTGGACAACTCAGTGCCGGAACCGCCGCCGGCCGGTGAACACCATGGCCATGCCGTGTTCATTGGCGGCGGCGATGACCTCAGGGTCGCGCAGCGAGCCGCCGGGCTGGATGATGGCGCGGATGCCGGCGGCGGCGGCGGCGTCCACGGCGTCGCGAAACGGAAAGAACGCATCGGAGGCCATCACCGCCCCGGCGGCGCCGGGCCCGGCGGCGGCTTTGCGGCCGGCCAGATGCACCGAATCCACGCGGCTCATCTGCCCGGCGCCGATGCCGACGGTGCGGCCGCCGCGCGCGTAGACGATGGCGTTGGATTTGACATGCGCGGCGACCGTCCACGCGAACCGGAGGTCGGCGACGGTGGCCGCATCCGGCCGGGCGGTGGTCACGGCCTTGAGGCCGGCGGCCTGCATGGCGGCGGCGTTGTCGGCGTCCTGAATCAGGATGCCGCCGGTGACGGTACTGAGCCGCCGGGCGGTGGTTGCAGTGGCGGAAGCGGTTAGCACACGTACGTTGCTCTTGCCGGCGAGTACCGGAATGGCGTCCTCGTCCACTGCCGGGGCGGCCAGCACTTCCACAAACTGGCGCGCGAGGACGGCTTCGGCGGCGGCCTTGCTGAGGGCGGTGCTGAAGGCGATGACGCCGCCGAAGGCGGAGTCCGGGTCGGTGGCGTGGGCGGCGGCATAGGCGTCCACGGCGTTGCCGGCGACGGCGGCGCCGCACGGGGTGGCGTGCTTGACAATGACCACGGCGGCGCCTTCGCCTTCACCGCCCAACTCGGCGGCGCAGCGCATGGCGCAGTCGGCGTCCACGATGTTGTTGAAAGAAAGCGGCTTGCCCTGCAGTTGCACGGCGCCGTCGTCACCGCCACCGTCGACACGGTAAAGCGCGGCGCGCTGGTGCGGGTTTTCGCCGTAGCGCAGGTCGGTTTTTTTGCGCAATTGCAGGGTGAGCGCGGCGGGGAAGTGTTCGCCCCCACCCTTATCGGCGGCGGAAAAATAATCGGCGATGCGGCGGTCGTATTGCGCGGTGTGCGCAAAGGCCTTGGCGGCGAGGGCGCGGCGGGTGGCGGGGGTGACGCCGCCGTGTTTTTGGATCTCGGCTTGCACCGTTGCGTAGTCGGCCGGGTCGGCGATGACGGTGACGGCGTCGTGGTTTTTGGCCGCGGCGCGCAGCATTGCCGGGCCGCCGATGTCAATGTTGTCCACAGCAATGCTGAAGCCGGCGCCGGCGGCGACAGTTTCGGCAAAGGGGTAGAGGTTGACGGCCACCAGGTCAATGGCGCGGATGCCGTGCGCGGCGGCGGCCTCGTCGTCCACGCCGCGCCGGGCGAGGATGGCGCCGTGGATTAGCGGGTGCAGGGTTTTGACGCGGCCGTCCATGATTTCGGGAAAGCCGGTGCACGCGGAAACCTCGGTGACGCCGGTGCCGGACTCTTTGATTAGGCGCGCGGTGCCGCCGGTGGAAATGATTTGCGCGCCCTGCGCGGCGAGGAATTGCGCGAAGCCGGCGGCGCCGGTTTTGTCGGAGACGCTGATGAGGGCGCGGCGGATGGGGGTCACACCGTCACCTGCTCACCGGGCGGCCGGGCGCTTTTTGATCTTGTGGCGGCGCAGTTTTGCGCTGAGCGTGCCGCGGCTGAGGCCAAGCATTTTCGCCGCCATGGTCTGGTTGTAACCGGCCTCGCGCAGCACCGTCTCCAGCAGCGGCTTTTCCATCTCGCGCATCACCATGTCATACATGCGCGTCGGCCGCTCGCCGCGCAGGTGCTTAAAATACCCCCGCAAAGCACGCCGCACACAAACAGCCAGCGGACTTTCGGGCGGTGCTTTCATGACGGGGGCGGCGGGGCATGGGGGTTTGGGTTGGTGGTTGGGGGGAGTATAAGGGGTTTTTTGGTGGGGGGCAATTGTGAA
>JAPPPZ010000142.1:16797-19855 GCA_028817275.1 Gammaproteobacteria bacterium | reverse complement strand
CCCCCACCCCCGCCGATTTGCTATGCTCCAGCAATGAACCGCAAAGCAAAACCGCCGGTGGGGGAAAATTTTGAGGCCGCGCTGGCCGAGTTGGAGAAGATTGTGCGGCGGATGGAGGAGCAGGAGCAGCCGCTGGAGGATTCCCTGCGCGATTTTCAGCGCGGCATGGAGTTGTCGCAGCAGTGCCACCAGCACCTCAAAAAAGCCGAGCAGCGGGTGCAGACGCTGATGGAAAAGCACGGCCTCAGCGAAGCCGTTCCCTTTGACCCGGACGGGGAAAAAGACCGGGAATAACCCGGAGCGCGCCCGCCTTGAGCGGCCTCTACGAATATTTTTCCGCCCGCCGCCGCCGCTGCGAAGAGTTGCTGGCGGTGCGCCTGCCGTCGGCCGCAAAACCGCCGGCGCGCCTGCATGCGGCGATGCGCGAGGCCTGCCTCGGCGGCGGCAAACGCCTGCGCGCGGTGCTGGCCTACGCCGCCGCCGAATTGTGCGGCGCGCAAACGGCGGCCGCCGACGATGCATCTTGCGCGCTGGAAATGATTCACGCCTATTCCCTGGTGCACGACGACCTGCCGGCCATGGACGACGACGACACCCGGCGCGGCCGCCCGGCGTGCCACATTCAATTCGGCGAAGCCGCCGCCATCCTGGCCGGCAGTGCATTGCAGGCGCTGGCCTTTGCAACGCTGGCCGAATCAGATTTGCTGGAAGCGCGCAAAATGAAAATGCTGCAAATCCTCGCCGTCGCCGTTGGCAGCGGCGGCATGGTCGGAGGGCAGGCGTTGGAAATGGAGGGTGACGGCGGCGGATTAACCGCGGCCGCACTGGAAACGGTGCAGCACAAAAAAACCGGTGCATTAATTTGCGCCTCTGTGCAGTTGGGCGCGGCGGCGGCCGGCTGCACTGACGAAAAAACCCTCACCGCCCTCACCCACTACGGCCGCCATTTGGGACTCGCATTTCAAGTGGTGGACGATATTTTGGACCACGCCGGCGCCGGCGAAACCGAAACCGCCAACAGCGTCACCGTCCTCGGCGCCGCATGCGCTTCGGAAAAAGCGCGGGCGTTGCGCGACCAGGCTGTTGCCGCATTGGCCGGGCTGGGGGGCAATGCACAGCGGCTGCGCGAGATTGCCGACTTTGTCGCGCAACGAGAAAAATAAACGAAGGTGAAGGTGATGACCGGTGACACGCCGCTGTTGAACGCAATTGACTCGCCCGCCGACCTGCGCAAGTTGGCGCCGCAGCAATTGCCGCAGTTAGCCGCCGAGATGCGCGCGTACTTAATTAAAGTGATTTCACAAACCGGCGGCCACCTCGCCGCCGGGCTCGGCACGGTGGAGTTGACCATCGCGCTGCATCATGTTTTTGCCACGCCGCGCGACCGGCTGGTGTGGGACATCGGCCACCAGGCCTACCCGCACAAAATTCTCACCGGCCGCCGTGAACAATTGCACGGCATCCGCCAGGCCGGCGGCATCTCCGGCTTCCTGCGCCGTGACGAAAGCGAATACGACACCTTCGGCGCCGGCCATTCCAGCACCGCCATCAGCGCCGCCCTGGGCATGGCCGTGGGCCTGGCGCAAAAAAAGGCCGGCGTTCATGACTCCGCATCCGGCACTTGCGACAGTCAACCCGGCGATAACAAGGTCGTGGCCGTCATCGGCGACGGCGCCCTCACCGCCGGCATGGCTTTTGAGGGCTTAAACAACGCCGGCGCCATGGATGCCGACCTGCTGGTCATCTTAAACGACAACGACATGTCCATCTCGCCGAATGTGGGCGCCATTTCCAACTATCTGGCGCGCGTTTTGTCCGGCCGCGCGTACACCACGGTGCGCGAAGGCAGCAAAATGGTGCTCAGCACGTTGCCGCCGGCAAAAAAATTCGCGCGACGCTGGGAGGAGCACATGAAAGGCATGGTGATGCCCGGCACGTTGTTCGAGGAACTCGGCTTTTACTACATCGGCCCCATTGACGGCCACGACCTTAAAACACTCATTCCGACACTGCGCAACATGCGCAACCTTAAAGGCCCGCGATTTTTGCACGTGGTGACGCAAAAAGGCCGCGGCTACCATCCGGCCGAGGGCGATCCGCTGGCGTTCCACGGCGTCGCGCCCTTTGACCCCGACACCGGCAAGGTGGAGGCCAAACCGCAGGCCGTCACCTACACCCGCGTGTTCAGCGACTGGCTGTGCGACATGGCGGCCGCCGACCCGCGGCTGCTGGCCGTCACCCCGGCCATGCGCGAAGGCTCCGGGCTGGTGGAATTTTCCCGGCGTTTTCCCGAGCGTTACTTTGATGCCGGCATCGCCGAACAGCATGCATTGACCTTCGCCGCCGGCCTGGCCTGCGAAGGCTACAAACCGGTGGTGGCGATCTACTCCACCTTTTTGCAGCGCGCCTACGACCAGTTGATTCATGACCTCAGCATCCAGAACCTGGACGTCACCTTCGCCATTGACCGCGGCGGTTTTGTCGGCGCCGATGGCCCGACTCATGCCGGCGTTTTTGATCTCAGTTATTTGCGCTGCGTGCCCGGCATCACTGTCATGGCGCCGGCCGACGAGAACGAATGCCGGCAAATGTTGACCACCGCCTACCGCCACCCCGGCCCCGCCGCCGTCCGCTACCCCCGGGGCGCCGGCCCCGGCGCCGCGGTGGACAACGCCATGCGTGAATTGCCCATGGGCGTTGCCGAAGTGGTGCGCGATGGGGTGGACATCGCCATCGCCGCCTTCGGCAGTTGCGTCGCCGCCGCCGCCGAGGCCGGCGCCATGCTGAACGCCACGGTGGTCAACATGCGATTCATCAAACCGCTGGACGCGGCCATGGTGGCGCAACTGGCCCGCGCGCATGCGGTCATCGTCACCGTGGAGGAGAACGTCACCGCCGGCGGCGCCGGCTCGGCGGTGAATGAGGCCCTGGCCGCGGCCGGCCTGGCGCTGCCGGTGGTGAACCTCGGCCTGCCCGACCGCCACCTGCCCCACGGCAAGCCGGCCGAAGTCCTCGCGCAATGCGGCCTGGACGCCGCCGGCATCGCCCAATCCGCCCG
>JAPPPZ010000142.1:0-15993 GCA_028817275.1 Gammaproteobacteria bacterium | reverse complement strand
CCACAGCGCCATCCCCGACGTCCAGGGCCGGGCCGACCACCGGGACATTGCGCTGGACTGGGCCGGGGTCAAGGGGCTGCGGCGGCCGGTGCGGTTTGTGGACGGTGACGGCGAGGTGTGCAACACCGTCGCCGAACTCAGCCTGTTTGTGAACCTGGAAGCCGAGCGCAAGGCGACCCACATGTCGCGCTTTGTGGAGTTGCTGGAGGAACACGACGGCGCGTTTTCGCTGGCCGGTTTTCGTGAACTGCTGGCGCGGATGACGGCGCGTTTGGACGCCGGGCGCGGGCGTGTGGAGTTGCGGTTTCCGCTGTTCCTCGCCAAGCGCGCGCCGGTGTCGGGCATCGCCGGGCTGATGGATTACCGGGTGACGCTGAGCGGTGAGATGCGCGATGGCGAGTGCCGGGCGCAGGTGACGGTGGTGGTGCCGGTGACCAGTTTGTGCCCGTGCTCGCGGGAAGTCGCGCGGCACGGCGCCCACAACCAGCGCACCCACATCACCATGCACATCACCCCGGCCGATGGCGAAACCCTCACCCTCGCCGAATTAATCCGCAGCGCCGAACAGCAGGCCAGTTGCGAATTGTTCAGCGTCCTGAAGCGCACCGACGAAAAGTTTGTCACCGAGCGCGCGTACGAAAACCCGAAATTCGTGGAGGACATTGTCCGCGACGTGGCGCTGGCGCTGGACCAAAACCCGGCGGTGGCCGGCTACTGCGTGGAGGCGGAAAACTTCGAGTCCATTCACAACCACTCGGCTTACGCAAAAATCGAGCGGGATGCACAAGCTGAGGAGCAACCAGTCAGACGTTAATCCGCCAGATACCCGGCCGGTAAAAGCGGGGCTGCATCGGGAAACTCAGATTGAAGGGACAATATAGGTGGGATGGATGCCTGAGGATGTACAGGCGGCGGCAACGTTTTCGCCCGCCAACGTACCGTGGTCTTCAACCAGAACGGTATCGAACCCCATCGCCGCGCCGCCCAGGATGTCGGTCTGCAGTGTGTCGCCCACCATTACTATGCGGCCCGGCGGGGCCGGCGCTACACGCGCCAAAGCATGCTTAAAAATAGCCGGGAAAGGCTTGCCGAAGAATTCAGGCGTAATTCCGGTGGCGTCGGCTAATCGGTGGGCATAGTAACCGGGCTCCTGGGAGAAACCGTTTTCGCATGGGGCGACAATGTCGGGGTTTCCGACTAAAACCGGCCGCGCGTGGCCGGTCACAGCAGATTCCAGTAATGCCTGCCTGTGCCCGGTCCATTCAGCGGAGCCAAAAAGAAGAAAACCAGCGACTTCGGCATATGGGAGCGGGTCATCGGTCAGGAACACCGCGTTGAGATGCTCCAATTCCCGGTCGCATCCGAGCCGTTGCGAGGCCATCATTCCCCACCGGCGCGACGGCTGAGCGGCCAAATGCGCCATCAGCGTGTCGCGGCCGGATACGACCTCATCCTCGGCAAAGTCGAAGCCAAGCCGTCGATAACGCTCCATCACCAACCGCTTGGGGTAACCCGCAGCATTGGTCACGACAATGACTTGCTTGCCTGCCGCACGCAAAGCCGCAATGCGTTCCACCGCGCTTGGAACAGCGGTGTTCCCCCGGTTAAGAACGCCGAAACTGTCCAGAAGAAACACATCATACAAGTCGGCAATGTCGGCCAGCGAAGTGCGGCGTTGCGCGCGCTTCGGAAACGCAGCGCAAGGCAGGCGGTGGCGCACCGCTTCATATGCGGCAAATGCCTGAGCGGCATCCCTAACGGCCATCAAACAATGGCGCCCCGGATTTTGGCCGAAACCCATTCCGAAATTATGACCGCCAGCAGAATCACTATCAGGATAAGCGACACCTGGGGCCAGGCCAGCGTGTTCAGTGATGACGACAGTTGCAGCCCAATGCCGCCTGCGCCAACCAAGCCAAGCACGGTGGATTCACGGATGTTGATGTCCCAGCGAAATACTGCAATGCCGGCAAAAGCAGGCAGAATCTGCGGCACAATCCCGTAACTCATGACCTGCAAAGGGCTGGCACCGGTGGCGGTAATCGCCTCAACTTGAGCCGGGTCAATCTCCTCTATCGCCTCATACAGCAGTTTGGCGCAAAATCCGATGGAACGAATGGCGATGGCGATAATGCCGGCAAATACGCCGGGGCCGATGATCGCTATCAGCAAAAGCGCCCATATCAGCGAGTTGATTGAACGGGTGGAGACAATGATAAGTAATGCGACAGGGCGGACAAACACCCGCGATGGCGTGGTGTTTCGCGCAGCGAGAAAGGCCACCGGCACCGCCAAACACAACGCAATCAGAGTGCCAAGGGTGGCGATGTTCAGCGTATCCCAAATCGGCACCCACAAATGATCCATGTATGACCAGCGTGGCGGGGTGGCGCGGGCAAGGATATCCTGGGCGATGCGCGGCGCATCCCACACAAAGAACCAGGTCGTCACCTCGGAAATTCGGTTCCAGCACCAAACAAAAGCGGCGACGCCGATTAGCCAGCCAGCCCAACGGACCAGCCTCGCGACAGGCGTACGCCGGGTCCAGCCCAAACGGTCATCGCCCAGAGGAAATACCGGCATTTACTGAACCCTCGCGCGAATAACGCCTGACAGATATTCCAGCGCCATGACGATGCCGATGATAACAACCAGAATCGCGGCGGCAGTGTCGAATTCGTAACGGTCAAAGGCGGTGTTGAGCGTGGCCCCAATCCCGCCGGCGCCAACCAGCCCCAGGACGGCGGACTCGCGAAAGTTGATGTCAATGCGGTACATGCCAAGTCCCACAAGCCGTGGAATAACCTGCGGTTGCACGCCGTAGTTGATCCATTGCAGCCACTTGGATCCGGTGGCCCGGATTGCCTCGGCCTGGGCCTTGTCCATGCTTTCAATGTCCTCAGCCAGAAGCTTGGACAAAAAACCGATGGTGGCGAATGACAGCGTTAAAAACCCGGCCAGCGGCCCAAAACCGAATATGGCAACCAACAGGATTGCAACGATGATTTCTTGCAGCGCGCGTGAGACCGCAATGACTCCCCGGCAAATCAAGTAGATCGGCAGGGGCGCGATGTTGCTTGCCGCTCCCAAACCGATGGGGATTGAGATGGCAATGCCAACAACGGAAGCGGTGACGGTCATAATGATGCTTTCCAGCATCCCACTCCAGATATCGCCTGCCCGGGATACAAAATCGAGCCGGGCGAAGGACGTGATGAACTCCGCGCCACGGTCGAGTCCTTCGTAGACGCGAAGCCAGTTCACCTCAATAGAAAACACGGCCGCGGCCAGGTAGGCCGCGGCGCCAATGGCAAGCGCCCAGCGCAACCAAAGGGATTTAATGAGCGGCGGTTTACGCCAGGGCCTGTCGATGCGGTCTGACAGTGTGTCCGGCTTTCTCATACTGACAGTTCCCCGGACTCGCCATCCTTCCGGATAGTCGCCTGCCAGTCTTCCTCGCCGTAGATCGCCGTCAGCACCTCTGGAGTCAGCGCCGTTGGCAAGCCGTCGAATTCTATGGCGCCAAATCGCAAACCGATGACTCGTTGCACAAACATCTGGGCAAGGGCCACGTCATGAATATTCACGATGGCAGCCAGTTTGCGCTCGGCGCAAAGTTCGGTAATCAGCCGCATAATCTGGCGCGATGTTTTGGGGTCAAGCGAAGCCGTGGGTTCATCCACCAGCAGCAGCGCAGGGTTTTGGATTAGCGCACGGCAAATACCGACCCGTTGGCGCTGCCCGCCCGACAATTCGTCAGCACGTTTGTCGGCCATTTCCAGCAGGCCCACACGGTCGAGCAGGCGAAACGCCTCGTTCACGTCGGATTGGGGGTAACGCCGCAAAAAACTGCGCCAGAATCCAACGTACCCCAGACGGCCCGACAGGACATTTTCCATCACCGTCAACCGCTCAATGAGGGCGTATTCCTGAAAAATCATCCCCATTCGCCGACGTTCGCGGCGCAACGCGCCCGCATTGAGCCCCGATATCTCGACATCGCCCAGCCAGACCTTCCCACTGGTTGGCTCGACCAACCGGTTAATACAGCGGATTAACGTTGATTTCCCGGCGCCCGACGGTCCAATTAGAGAAACGACCTGGCCCCGGGGGACTTCCATGTCCACCGCCTTGAGCGCCTTGTCTCCGGTTTTGTAAGTTTTGACCAGTTTCTCAATCTTCAGCACAACTTCGCCCCGGATTTTTGCATTTCAGTCAGGGAGCGGCAAGCCCGTCCGGGGATTGCCGTCCATGGGGATCACTCGCAAGCATAACTGACCGCGTTGGCGGCGTCGATTTTGCGAATCACCTCCCAGAATTTCTGGTAGGTAATCTCCAGAAACTGCGCCTCATTTGATTTTGAAAATTCTTCCTCCAGCGTCGTGCCGGCCCATTCAAAACTGAAGAACGCATCCTGGATCTGCTTCTGCAACTCCGGCTTAAGATTGTAAACCACGCCATAGCCGGTGGTGGGGAAAGTCTGGGATTTGTAAATGGACACCAATTGGTCAGGGCTGACCACGCCGCGGCTGATCATTCGGTTGAGAACCGAGTTGGCGATGGACGCCGCCGGATAATCCTTGTTGGCCACGCCGAGAATGGAATTATCGTGCTTGCCTGAAAACACGGGCTCGAAGTCACGCTCGGCCTCCATCCCGAAGTCACTCTTCAGAATTGCCGATGGGGCCTTGAAGCCTGAGTTTGAGGTGGGCGAAGTAAAAGCCAACTGGCCGCCCTTGATGTCCTCGACCGACGTGATGCCCGAACCGGGATAGGTCAGGATTTCCATCTCATAGCCGAATTGGCCGTTCGCAGATGCCATGATGGTAAAGGGCCTGAACCCGGCACAGTTCACCGCCAACGGATTCGACCCGGTATTAAAGCCGGCAATATGCAGACGACCGGAGCGCATCGCTTCAATCTGGGCGGCATTCGACTGCACCGGAAAGAACATCACCTCCTTACCGGTCACTGATTCCAGATGAGACAGGAAGTCAGACCAAGCCGCCTTGTACACAGCCGGATCCTCCACCGGAGTATAGGCAAATATCAGTGTGTCGGGGTCCAGCCAATCGGCAGAATCGGCGGGTGGATCGGCCAGCAGGTCGCCGTCCCGGTCGCAAAAGCGGCTGTCAAGATCGCCGCGCGGACAATCCGCTTCAGCTTCGTAAAGCGGAATTTTAATGTCGCCTTCGCGGAACTGATTGAACAGCACGCCTCCGATAATTAAAATTGCCAGCAGTGCAAATGCAATGGCAAATTTGCGGTTTTTTTTCATTGCTTCTTCCTCCAAAAGGTTTATCCGGTTTATCGGCATTTGATAACGATTTAAGGCCCGGGCACCGATGGGTTGCACCTATGCCCGCCCAACATCGGTAATGTACCATAAAAATTCCTCCCCGCCGGGAAAAATACGCCCCCTTTCAACCTCCAACAGGGCTCCAAATTCCATACCCGTTCTTCCTCATCCACTCAGGATTAGGTCCGTCCCACCCAAATTTTCCAAAGTCCACCCGCCCGGCGGCGTCAAACACCACCCCCTCCTCTTCCAGCAGCCGCCGCTGCCGCGCATCCGGGGCGCCGTCACCGCCGGCGCGCGGGCTGATGCGGCCCTGGCTGTTAATCACCCGCTGCCACGGAATTTTTTCCGCGGCCGGCGCAGCCGCCATGGCGTAGCCGACAATGCGCGGCGTGCTGCCGGCCATGGCCGCGATCTGGCCGTAAGTGGCGACGCGCGCCCGGGGAATGCGCCGCACCAGGCGGTAAATGCGCTCATGTGAATGGCCGGCCATGGAATGGATTATACTCGCCGCCATGCGCGTCTCCCGCTACCTGCTGGCCACGCTTAAGGAAAGCCCGGCCAACGCCGAGGTGCTGAGCCACCAACTCATGCTGCGCGCCGGCATGATCCGCCGCGTCGCCGCCGGCGTTTACAACTGGCTGCCCCTGGGCCTGCGCGTGCTGCGCAGGGTGGAAACCATCATCCGCGAGGAAATGGACCGCGCCGGGGCGCAGGAGGTGCTGCTGCCGGCGGTGCAGCCCGGCGAATTGTGGAAAGAGTCCGGCCGCTGGGAGGAATACGGCCCGGAGTTGCTGCGCTTCACCGACCGCCACCAGCGCGACTTCTGCATCGGCCCCACCCACGAGGAAATCATCACCGCGCTGATTAAAAACGAGGTGCGCAGTTACCGCCAACTGCCGGCCAACTACTACCAGATCCAAACCAAATTCCGCGACGAAATCCGCCCGCGCTTCGGCGTCATGCGCGGCCGCGAATTCATCATGAAAGACGCCTACTCTTTTGATGTGGACCCGGCCGGCATGCAGCAATCCTTTGACGCCATGCACGGCGCCTACACGGCCATCTTCACCCGCATGCAGTTGCAGTTCACCTCGGTGCAGGCCGACCCCGGCGCCATCGGCGGCAATTTTTCCAGCGAGTTTCATGTCCTTGCCGACTCCGGCGAGGACGCCATCGCCACCTGCCCCGCCGCCAACTACGCCGCCAACGCCGAACTGGTGCCGCTGCCGCCGCCAGCCGAACAACGTCCGCCGCCGGGCGCGGCCCTGGAGGAAGTGTCCACGCCGGGCGCGGCAACCATCACCGACTTGTGCGCCGCCTGCGGCACGACGCCGGAGCGCACGGTCAAGACGCTGCTGGTCAAGGGCGAGGCCGGCCCGGTGGCGCTGGTGCTGCGCGGCGACCACGATTTAAGCCTGGTCAAAGCCGAGGCGGTGGCCGGGGTGCGGACGCCGCTGCAGTTTGCCGATGCCGCCGAGGTACAAGCCGCCGGCGCAGCAAAGGGCTTTGCCGGACCGCCGGGGTTGGCGGTGAAGGTGGTGGCCGACCACGGCGCCTTGCAACTCGCCGACTTCTACTGCGGCGCCAACCGCGCCGACATGCACTACAAAAACGCCAACTGGGAACGCGACATGCCGCTGCCCGAGGCCGCTGATTTGCGCAAGGCGGCGGCTGGTGACCGGTGCCCGGCGGCCGGCGGCGGCGCGCTGGAAATCCGGCGCGGCATTGAAGTCGGCCACATTTTCCAACTCGGCCAGAAGTACAGCCGCGCCATGAACGCCACCTGCTTAAACGAAGCCGGCGAGGCGGTGCCCATGTTCATGGGCTGCTACGGCATCGGCGTGACCAGGCTGGTGGCCGCCTGCATTGAGCAGAACCACGACGAGCGCGGCATCATCTGGCCGGCGCCGCTGGCGCCGTTTGATGTTTGCCTGGTGCCCATCGGCTACCACAAATCCCCGGCCGTCCGCCAGGCCGCCGATGCCCTCCACCAAAGCCTTACCAAAGCCGGCATCCAAACCCTGCTCGACGACCGCAACGAGCGCCCCGGCGTTATCTTCGCCGACATGGAACTCATCGGCATCCCCCGCCGCCTGGTGCTGAGCGGGCAAACCCTGGACAAAAGCGCCGCCGAACACACCGTCCGCCGCAGCGGGGAAACCGAAATGCTGCCGCTGGACGGGCTGGTGGAGGAGTTGCGGCGGCGGGTGCAGGCATCGCCCCGGTAATTCCGCCCCTTGAATCTCCATCCCGGCCGCCGCATAATCTGAGCTTGTCCGCAACACAACCAATCGGAGGATTGCAATGAACATTCGCCACACCGCCGCCACCGCCCCGGCATCCGCCATCGGCATCCGCGGCCTCGAGATCAACAAAACGCTGCGCAACACCTACGCGCTGCTGTCGCTGACGCTGCTGTTCAGCGCCGTGGTGGCCGGCTTGTCCTACGCTTTCAACTGGCCGCACCCCGGGCTGGTCATCACGCTGGTCGGATTCTACGGCCTGCTGTTCCTGACTGCGCGCCTGCGCAACTCGGCGTGGGGGTTGCTGTCCACTTTCGCCCTCACCGGCTTCATGGGCCTCACCATCGGGCCCATCATCAGCGCCTACGTCAACGCGCTGCCCAACGGCGGCCGGCTGGTGATGACCGCCCTCGGCGGCACCGGTTTAATTTTCCTCGGCCTGTCCGCCTACGCGCTGGTGACGCGCAAAAACTTTTCGTTCATCGGCGGCATGCTGTTCACCGGCATCCTCACCGCTTTCCTGCTCGGCCTCGGCGCGGCAATCTTCAGCCTGCCGGCCCTGTCGCTGGCGGTGTCGGCCATGTTCATCCTGCTGATGTCCGGCCTCATCCTCTACCAGACCAGCGCCATCATCCACGGCGGCGAAAACAACTACATCATGGCGACGGTGACGCTGTATGTCTCCATCTACAACCTGTTCCTGAGCCTGCTGCAACTGCTGGGAATATTCGGCGGTGATGACTGAGCAAAAAAAAACGGGGCGACCTCACCGTCGCCCCTTTTTTTTACCAACCCTCACCCCCGCCCAATCCTCTCCTCGCCGTTCATGTACGGCCGCAGCGCGTCCGGCACTGTCACGGTGCCGTCGGCGTTCTGGAAATTTTCCATCACCGCCACCAGCGCGCGGCCGACGGCGACGCCGGAGCCGTTCAGGGTGTGCAAATATTCCGGGCCGCTGTCCGGGTTGCGCCAGCGGGCGCGCATGCGGCGGGCCTGGAACGCTTCACAGTTGCTGCACGAGGAAATTTCGCGGTAGCGGTTCTGCCCCGGCAGCCACACTTCCAGGTCGTAAGTCTTGGCCGCGGAGAATCCCATGTCGCCGGTGCACAGCGTGACCACCCGGTACGGCAACTCCAGCCGCTGCAGCACGGCTTCCGCGTGGCCGGCCAGCAGTTCCAGCGTGTCCCATGAATCCTGCGGGCGGGTGATGTGCACCAGTTCCACTTTTTCAAACTGGTGCTGGCGGATCATGCCCCGGGTGTCTTTGCCGTGGGCGCCGGCCTCGCGGCGGAAGCACGGCGTGTGCGCCACCAGGTGCATCGGCAATTCGGCGGCGGTGACGATGCGGTCCTTGACCAGGTTGGTCAGCGGCACCTCGGCGGTGGGAATTAAATAAAAGCCGCGCTCGCCGGCCAGTTGAAATTGGTCGTCGGCAAATTTCGGCAACTGGCCGGTGCCGTACAGCGTGTCGCTGTTCACAATAAACGGCGTCATCACCTCGGTGTAGCCGTGCTCGCCGGTGTGCAGGTCGAGCATGAAGCGCGCCAGCGCCCGGTGCAGCCGTGCCAGCGCGCCGCTCATGACCACAAAACGCGCGCCGGCCAGCGCGGCCGCCGAAGCAAAATCCATCATGCCAAGGCCGGCGCCGAGCTCGGCGTGGTCCACAGGGGTGAAGTCTTTCCGCGCCGCCTCGCCCCAGCGGCGCTCCTCGCGGTTGTCCGACTCGTCGGCGCCGCGCGGCACAGTGTCATGCGGCAGGTTTGGAATTTGCCGGGCGATGGCGGTGAACTCCTCCCGCACCCCGTTCAACTGCGCCTCGCACTGCTCCAGTTCACCGCCCAACTCCTTCACCTCGGCCATCAGCGCACCGGCACCGCCGCCGGCCGCCTTGGCCGCGCCGATGGCTTTGGAGCGCGTGTTGCGCAGATTGCGCAACTCCTCGGTGCGCACCTGCAGCACCTTGCGCCGCTCCTCCAACGTTTGCAGGCGCGCCACATCCAAATCGCAGTTGCGGGTTTTGAGGATGCGCGCCGTGTCCTCCAGTTTTTTGCGCAGCAGTTGCGGGTCCAGCATCGTCGTTTCGGCCTTTCGATTTAAGCCTTGCGATTATAACCGCGCGCCTTGCGGTCCAGTTCGGCGAAAAATTGCAGGCGCTCGCGGATGCGGCTTTCCAGCCCGCGGTCCACCGGTTTGTAGTAGCGCCGCTCGCCCAGTTCGCGCGGAAAATATTCCTGCCCGGCGCTGTAGCCGTGCTCCTCGTTGTGCGCGTAGCGGTAATCGGCGCCGTGGCCCATGGATTTTGCCAGCCGCGTCGGCGCGTTGCGCAGGTGCGCCGGCACCGCCGCGCCGGGGCTTTGCTCGGCGTCCTTCCATGCCGCGCCGAAGGCTTTGTAAACCGCATTGCTCTTGGCGCAGCAGGCCAGGTAGGCCGCCGCCTGGGCCAGCGCCAACTCGCCCTCCGGCGTGCCCAGCCGCTCGTAAACATCCCACGCACCCAGCACCACCTCCAGCGCGCGCGGGTCGGCGTTGCCCACATCCTCGCTGGCCATGCGCAGCAGGCGGCGCGCGATGTACACCGGCGGCATGCCGCCCTGCAGCATCCGGCTCAGCCAGTACAGCGCGGCATCGGGGCTGGAGCCGCGAATGGATTTGTGCAGCGCGGAAATCTGGTCGTAGTAAAGGTCGCCCTGCTTGTCAAAACGCGCGCCCGGCCCGTCCACCACCGCCTGCGCTTCATCCGCGCCGATGGCCTTGGTTTTGCCGCGCTGCATTTGGAGCACGGTTTCCAGCAGGTTCAGCGCCACCCGCGCATCGCCGGCGGCGGCAAAGGTGAACACTTCCATTGCCGCATCGTCCACTTGCGGCATGGGCGGCGCGGCGGCCGGTTCTTTTGCCAGCGCCTCCACGGCGCGGCCGAGGATGGCGCGGATGTCGGTGTCGGCCAGCGGGTTCAGCACATGCACCCGCAGCCGCGACAGCAGCGCGTTGTTCAACTCAAACGCCGGGTTCTCGGTGGTGGCGCCGATAAAAACCAGCGTGCCGTCCTCAATGTGCGGCAGAAAACCGTCCTGCTGGCTTTTGTTAAAGCGGTGCACCTCATCGACAAAAAGCACCGTCACCCGGCCCTGTTCACGGTTGGCGCGCGCCACGTCCACGGCGGCGCGAATGTCCTTGACGCCGCTTGAGATGGCCGACAGTTGCAGAAACTCGGCCTGCAATGCATCGGCAAAAATCCGCGCCAACGTGGTCTTGCCGCTGCCCGGCGGGCCCCACAGCACCATGGAATACAGGTGGCCGCCCTGCAATGCGGCGCGCAGCGGTTTGCCGCCGGCCAGCAGATGCTGCTGCCCGCACACCTCCTCCAACCGGCGCGGGCGCATGCGGTCGGCAAGGGGGGTTGGCGCGCCCGCCTTCACCTGTCAGCCGGATTCATCCAGCACATCCACTCCCGGCGGCGGCGTGAATTCAAAACGCGAGTCGTCACCCTCACCCTCGCCATCCGCCAGCGCAAAGAAAGTCATGCGCGTGGTCTGGTCAAGCCCGTCCACCAACTCCAGCACGCGCAACTCGCCGCCGTCAAAACCGATGCGGATTTCCCGGTAGTTGCTGCGCGGCGATTTGGGCGACAGCGCCACCCAGGCCAGCGCACCCTGCACGCCGCGGTCTTCCACCCGGTAGCGCGCCTCCAAATCGCCGCGCCCGGCCAGCAGAAAAGCAGGCGTCTCGCCCAACGCATCGCCGCTGTTGCGCACCGTCACCTGCGCCAGGTCCGGGTCGTAAACCCACAGTTTGACGCCGTTGCTCACCACCTGCTGCGCCGCCGGCTGCTCGTAATCCCAGCGGAATTTTCCCGGCCGCGAAATCCACACCACGCCGGCGCTCTCCTCCAGCCGCGACAAATTTTCATCCAGCACCGCCTGCTCAAAGCGCGCATGGAATTCGCGCACCTCGGCGTAAAAATGCTGCAACTGCTCGGCGCCGGACGGCATTTCCTGCGCCGCCGCCGCAAACCCGGCCGCCATCGCCGCAATGAAAAAAAACGCGCGCATCATCCGGCCGGCGGCGGCGCCAGCACCTCGCGCTTGCCGTTGGCCTGCATGGGCCCGACCACGCCGCTCTGCTCCATGGTTTCCAGCATGCGCGCGGCGCGGTTGTAGCCGATGCGCAGGTGGCGCTGGATGTGGGAGATGGTCGGGCGGCGGGTTTCGGTGACGATGCGCAGCGCCTGGTCGTACAGCGGGTCGTTCTCGCCCTCACCCGCTTCGTCGCCGCCGGCGCCGCCGCCGCCCTCCGCCGGCGGCGCCAGGATCGACTCGTTGTAGGCCGGCGCGCCCTGCTTTTTCAGCGCCTTCACCACCCGGTGCACCTCCTCGTCGGCGACAAAGGAGCCGTGCACCCGCATGGGCACCGACTGGCCGCCGGCCAGGAACAGCATGTCGCCGTGGCCGAGCAACTGCTCGGCGCCCATCTGGTCGAGCACCGTGCGCGAGTCCACCCGCGACGAAACCTGAAACGCGATGCGGCCGGGAATGTTGGCCTTGATTAAGCCGGTGACCACGTCCACCGACGGCCGCTGGGTGGCCAGCACCAGGTGAATGCCGGAGGCGCGCGCGCGCTGGGCGATGCGGGTGATTAACTCCTCCACCTTTTTGCCGGTGGTCATCATCAGGTCGGCCAACTCATCGATGACAATGACAATGTACGGCTCGCGCTGCAGAAAAATTTGTTCTTCACCATCAGCCTCGGCCAGCGGGTCGGCAATGGGCTCGCCGCTGTTGCGGGCGGCCTCCACTTTGGCGTTGTAGCCGGAAATGTTGCGCACGCCGAGCACCGCCATGCGCTTGTAGCGGCGCTCCATCTCGGCGATGCTCCAGCGCAATGCGTTGGAGGCATGCTGCATGTCGGTCACCACCGGCACCAGCAGGTGCGGAATGCCCTCGTAAATGGACAACTCCAGCATTTTCGGATCCACCAGCACCAGCCGCACCTCGTCCGGCCGCGACTTGTACAGAATGCTGAGAATTAACGCGTTGATGCACACCGATTTGCCGGAGCCGGTGGTGCCGGCAATTAACAGGTGCGGCATTTTGCACAGGTCGGCCACCACCGGCAGCCCGCCGATGTCCTTGCCCAACATCAGGGTGAGGGGCGAGCGCACGTTTTCGTAGGCCTTGGACGACAGCCCCTCCACCAGGGTGACGGTGTCGCGCATCTCGTTGGGGATTTCCAGGCCGACAACGGTTTTGCCCGGAATATTTTCCACCACCCGTACGCTGACCACCGACAGGGCCCGCGCCAGGTCGCGCGCCAGGCCGGTGATTTGACTCGCCTTCACCCCCGGCGCCGGCTCGATCTCAAAACTGGTGATGACCGGCCCCGGATGCACCTCCACCACCTTCACCTCCACATTAAAGTCGCCCAACTTTTTCTCCACCAGCCGCGACATGGCCTCCAGCGATTCCCGCGAGTAACCATGGGTCGCCTGCAGCGGCTGCTGCAGCAGGTCCAGCGCCGGCAACTCCCCGGCCGCCGGCTCGGTGAACAGCGGCGTCTGTTTTTCACGTGACGCGCGCTCGCCGGCTTCCGGCAACTTAATCTTCGGCTCAATGCGCGGCGGTTTGCCGCGCTCCAGTTTCTGCATCCGTTCCTGCACCGCATCCCGCCGCTGGCGGCGCGCGCGCAGGCCCACCACCCGGTCCACCGCCTGCCCCAGATGCAGGCGCGCCGCCGCCACCCCGCGCCACACCAGCGCGCCGGTGAAGTCCATCAGCCGCAGCCACGAGATGCCGGTGAACAGGGTGAGGCCGGTGATGAACAGCACCAGCAGAAACACCGTCGCCCCCACCGCGCCGAACAGCGAGGTGAAACCGCCGCCGACCATGGCGCCGATAAAACCGCCGGCCGCCATGACGCCGTCACCGCCGCCGCTGCCGGCGCGCAAATTTTCCAGCGCGCCGCCGCTAATCAGAGTCAGCAAAAAACCGGCCGCCACCACCAGCCGCTGCGGCAGCCCCGGCGGCTCGGCATGGCGCGCGCGAAAAATCCGCCACGCCCAGACCCCGGTCAAAAGCGGAAACAAATACGCCATGGCGCCAAACCCATGGCGCAGCGAATCGGCCAGCCAGGCGCCGACGCGCCCGCCGAGGTTGGCGATTTGCGGCGGGTTGTTGTTGTTGGTCCACCCCGGATCGGCCGGCGACCAGGTGGCAAGGCAGGTAATTAAATAAACCGACAGCGCGGCGAGAAAAATCATCCCGCTCTCCCGCACCGCCCGCGCAATCCATCTCGGCGCCGCCATCACCGCCGCACCCTCACCCACGGCAGCCGCGGCCGCAACATTGCGCTTTCTGGCCGACTTTCGATTTTTGCGCAACCCCACGGTCGGCGGATTATAGCGCAATGAATCTCAGCGCCGGGCTTCAGCCTTCCACCAGCCGCAAACCTTCGGCCAGCGCAAAAGCCACCGACTGCCGGCGGACTTCGTCGCGGCCGCCCTGGAACAGCACGGTCTCGGCGCGGGTGCCCCAGGGGCCGGCCCAGGCCATGCACACGGTGCCCACCGGCTTGGCCGCGGTGCCGCCATCGGGGCCGGCGGTGCCGGTGATGGCGATGGCGATGCGGTGTTCCTGGCCGCCCTCGGCAAGCAACTCCTGGCCGCCGCGCGCGCCTTCGGCCATTTCCACCGCCACCGCCTCGCTGACCGCGCCGTTGTGCTCCAGCGCATCCTCGGAAACGCCGGCGAGTTCGCGCTTGGCGTCGTTGCTGTAAGTGACCAGGCCGCGCTCAAACCATTGGGACGCCCCCGGCACCGCCGTCACCGCCGCCGCCAGTCCGCCGCCGGTACACGACTCCACCGTCACCAACTCCAGCCCGGCGTCAAGCAACGCCGCGCCGAAACGCTCGGCCAGGGCGTGCAAATCCTCGGCGGCGGTTTCGGTTATGACAGCACCTCGCGCAGGATGCGGCCGATTTCGTCGATGTGTTCGCGCTCGCTGATGAGCGGCGGGGCGACGATGCCGGAGTCGCCGGTCATTTTGATGTGCAGGCCGGCGGCGAATAATTTTTTCTGCACTTCCAGGCCGCGCGCGCCGGGGACATCGCCGGGGGCGACGTCAAAACCGGCCATCATGCCGTAGCCGCGCACATCGGTGACGGCGGGGAGGTCCTGCAACTGGAACATGGTGTCGAGAAAATGCCCCGACATCTGCTCGCCGCGCTCGAACAAATTTTCCTTGCGGTAAATGTCCAGCGTGGCCAGGCCGGCGGCGCAGGCACCGGGGTGGCCGCCGAAGGTGTAGCCGTGGAACAACTCAATGGATTTGCCCGGCGCGGCGTTGAGGATGGCCTGGTGCACCGCCTCGTCCACCGCCACCGCGCCCATGGGCTGGGCGGCGTTGGTGATGGCCTTGGCCATGGTCATGATGTCGGGCTTGACGCCGAAACTCTGCGCGCCGAAAGCCTTGCCCACGCGGCCGAAACCGCAAATCACTTCGTCAAACACCAGCAGGATGCCGTGGCGGTCGCAAATCTCGCGCACCCGCTCCAGATAACCCTTGGGCGGCACCAGGCAGCCGGTGGAGCCGGCCACCGGCTCAATGAAGCAGGCGGCGATGGTGTCGCCGCCGAAAGTGGCGGCGAAACGTTCCAGGTCATCGGCAAGTTCAACGCCATGCTCCGGCTGGCCGCGGGTGAAGCGGTTCTCGGCCAGCCAGGTGTGGCGCATGTGGCAGACGCCGGGCAGGCCGAGGCCGAAGGCCTGGCGGTTTTTAATCATGCCGCTCAGGGCGACGCCGCCGAGGTTCACGCCGTGGTAGGCGCGCTCGCGCGACACAAACCGCTGGCGCTGGCCCTCGCCCCGGGCGTAGTGGTAGGCGCAGGCGATTTTCATCGCCGTGTCCACCGATTCGGAGCCGGAGTTGGTGAAGAAAACCCGGTCAATGCCCGGCGGCGCCAACTCGGCGATGCGCGCCGCCAGTTCAAAGGACAGCGGATGGCCCAGTTGAAACGGCGCCGAGTAACTGAGTTCTTTCAGTTGCGCGTGAACGGCTTCCGCAATTTCCGCCCGGCTGTGCCCGGCGGCGACGCAAAACAATCCGGACGAGCCGTCAATGATTTTGTGTCCATTCTGGTCCCAGCAATAGACGCCCTCGGCGCGCTCAATGATGCGCGGCTCGGACTTAAAGTCGCGGTTGCTGGTGAACGGCATCCAGTAACTTTGCAAGGATTGGGGGTCGTATTTCATCTTTGCACCTCGTGCTGCGTTCGGTGTGGCGTCCCCAAGGGGATTCGAACCCCTGTTGCCGCCGTGAAAGGGCGGTGTCCTGACCACTAGACGATGGGGACGCTGGTGGAGCCAGGCGGGATCGAACCGCCGACCTCTACAATGCCATTGTAGCGCTCTCCCAGCTGAGCTATGGCCCCAGGACAGGCGGGGGAATGTAACGGTTT
>JAPPPZ010000017.1 GCA_028817275.1 Gammaproteobacteria bacterium | reverse complement strand
TTGCGCTTCTAAACCGTCAATGGCGGCGGGCGGCTAAGTGAGGCCTGCCGTCCGCCGCCACCACTCCATGCCGCTCGTCCGGGAGGAAGATGAAAATGAAGTAAGACCAAAGTTTCAGATTAACTTTCCCCGCCGGCAAAAAAACCGCCGCACCGGCGCAATGACTCCGCCGGTCCGGCCGGTGTATAATCCGCGCCATGCAGTTCGACATCAACACGGTCAAGGAGCACCTTCCCCAGCGTTATCCTTTTTTGATGATTGACCGGGTGGTGGCGTGTGAGCCGGGGGTTTCGCTGACCGCGCTTAAAAATGTGACTGCCGGCGAGCCGTTTTTTCAAGGACATTTTCCGCATCATCCGATTATGCCCGGGGTTTTAATTGTGGAGGCCATGGCGCAGGCTTGTTCGCTGCTGGCCACCGTCACCGCCGGCCAGACAATTGACGACAACCGAGTCTACCTGTTCGCCGGCCTGGACAAAGTGCGCTTCAAAAGGCCGGTGGCGCCGGGCGACCAGTTGTTCATTCATGTCAGCATGGAGCGCCGGGTTAAAAACATCTGGCGCTGCGCCGCCGAGGCGAAAGTGGACGGCAAAAAATGCTGCACTGCGAATCTGCTGTTCACCTACCGGAACCTGAGTTGATTGACCCGCAGGCAAACATCGCCCCCAACGCGCAACTGGCCCCGGGCGTTTCGGTGGGCCCGTTCAGCGTTATCGGCGACGAGGTGGAGATCGGCGCAAACACCGTGATTGGATCCCACGTGGTGATTCGCCCCGGCACCGTCATCGGCCCCGGCAACAGAATTTTTTCCTTCAGTTCCATCGGCGACGACCCGCAGCACGCCGCCTACGCCGGTGAACAAACCCGCCTGTTCATCGGCGCCGGCAACACCATCCGCGAGTTTTGCACTCTGAACCGCGGCACCCCCGAAGGCGGCGGCGTGACCCGCATCGGTGACCGCAACATTCTCATGGCTTACGTACACGTCGCGCACGACTGCAGCATCGGCGACAACTGCGTGCTGGTCAACGGCGCCGGCCTCGCCGGCCATGTGACGGTGGAGGACCACGCCATCCTCAGCGGCTTCACCCTGGTGCACCAGTTCTGCCGCATCGGCGCGCACAGCATGACCGGCGCCGGCGCGATTTGCCTGTACGATGTTCCGCCTTTCGTGATGGTCGCGGCCGTCACCGGCAACACGCCGACCCTGCACGGCATCAACAAGCGCGGCCTGCGCCGGCGGCATTTTTCCACCGCCAGCATCGCCGCCCTGGGGCGCGCCTACCGGGTGATTTTCCGCTCCGGCATCGAGTTGCACAACGCGCTGGAGCAACTCGGCGACCTGCGCGAGGAGCACGCCGAGGTGCGGCACCTGGCGGATTTTATGCAGTCCTCGGTGCGCGGGGTTTTGCGCTGACCGCCGGCGCCGACGGTGAGCCGCCCGCCACAGATCGGCATCGTCGCCGGTGAACCGTCCGGCGACATTCTCGGCGGCGGCATGGCCGGGTTGCTGCGCGAAAAATTCCCCGGCGCCCGCCTGGCCGGCATCGGCGGACCGGCAATGCGCGCTGCCGGCGTCGAAATTTTGCATCCCATGGAAAGCATCATGCTGATGGGGCTGGAAGGGGCGCCGCGCCAACTGCTGTCCATTTTGCGCATCCGCCGCCGGTTGAAAAAATATTTTTTACGCGAAAAAGTGGACCTTTTCATCGGCGTTGACGTGCCGGATTTTAATTTAACGCTGGAAAACACTCTGCGCCGGCGCGGCGTTCCCACCGTGCAGTACGTCAGCCCGGCGGTGTGGGCGTGGCGCGGCTACCGCATCCGCAAAATCCGCCGTGGCGTGTCGCACATGCTGGCGCTGTTTCCGTTTGAGGCGGACTACTTTGAAGCGCGCGGCATTGCCGCCACTTTTGTGGGCCACCCGCTGGCGCGCGAAGTGTCCGCCATGGCCGATAAAAAAACCCTGCGCGCGGAACTGGCGCTGCCGGCGGCGTCCACAGTGGTGGCGCTTTTGCCGGGCAGCCGCGCCAGCGAGGTGACCCAACTGTCGCGGGTGATGGCGCGCGCGGCGCAACTCCTGCGGCGTGAGTTGCCGGCGGTGACTTTCGTCGCGCCCATGGTGAGCGCGGCGATGCGCGACTGTTTTGTGCGCTGCGCCGGCGATGCGCTGGCCGGCCTGCCGCTGCGCATTGTAGACGGCCGCTCCCGGCAGGCGCTGGCCGCAGCCGATGCGGCGCTGCTTGCCTCCGGCACCGCGTCGCTGGAAGCGCTGTTGGTGGGGACGCCGATGGTGGTGACCTACAAGGCGACGCCGCTGTCGGCCGCGCTGGTGCGCATGTTCAGCCGCGTGCGCCATTACGCGATGCCCAACCACCTGCTGGCCGAGCCGCTGGTGCCGGAGCGCATTCAGCGGCGCGCCACCGCCGGCGAGTTGGCGCGCGCCCTTGGCGAAGTGCTGCGCGATGACCGCTACCGGGAAAAAATCCGCGCCGAGTTCCGCGCCGTGCGTGAACAACTCGCCGCCGCCGGCATTGAGCGCGCGGCGCCGGTGCTGGCCGAACTGCTGGCCGGCCGGGGGTGAGGGTGGTGGCGGCGGCGGCGCTGGTGGCGGGCATCGACGAGGCCGGGCGCGGGCCGCTGGCCGGGCCGGTGGTGGCGGCGGCGGTGATTCTGCCGCCCGGCGTGCAACTGCCCGGACTCGGCGACTCCAAAACGGTGCCCCCGCGCGCGCGGGCGCGGCTGGAAAAAGAAATCAAAAAATGCTGCATCGCCTGCGCCGTGGGCCGCGCCGGCGTCGCCGAGATCGACCGTCTGAACATTCTGAACGCCACCCTGCTGGCGATGCGCCGCGCGCTGCTGGCGCTGCCGGTGGCGCCGGCCGAGGCCTGGGTGGACGGCAACCGCGCGCCGCGTTTGCCGTGCCCGGCGCGCTGTTTTGTGCGCGGCGATGCGCGGTTTGCGGTGATTTCGGCGGCGTCCATCCTGGCCAAGGAATGCCGCGACCGGGAAATGCGCGGCCTTCACCGCCGCTGGCCGCAGTATAATTTTGCCGCCAACAAGGGCTACGGCAGCCGCGCCCACCGCCGGGCGCTGGCCGAGCACGGCCCCTGCCCGGCGCACCGGCGGAGTTTTGCGCCGCTGCGGCTGATGCTTGCGCGCGGCGCCTGCTAAAATAGGCCGGCTTTCACCCTCACCGAAGAAAATGCAGCCAGGTTTTGTTCATCTCAATGTGCACAGCGAGTATTCGCTGAGCGACGGCATCATTCGCATTGACGATTTGCTGAAAAGCGCGCGCCAGTCGGACATGCCGGCGGTGGGGCTGAGCGACGACAGTAATTTTTTCGCCGCGGTGAAGTTCTACCAGGCCGCGCTGCGCCATGGCATTAAACCGCTGCTCGGCGTGCAGGTGCGCTTGCGCGATGCCAACGGCGGCGGCGGCCGCATCGCGCGCCCCGGCGGCCCCGGCGGCGGGGGCGCGGCGCACAAACTTCTTTTGTACTGCCGCGACAACCACGGCTACCGCGCGTTGTGCGATGTCCTGACCCGCGCCTACCGCAGCCCGCAGCGTGACGCCGACAAACCGTGGGTGGACTTTGCCTGGCTTGCCGAGCACGGCGAATCGTTAATCGCGCTGTCCGGCGCGCAGGATGGCGAATTGGGGCGCGCTCTGCTGGACAGCAACGGCGCCGCAGAAGTGGCGGCCGAGCGTTACCTGCAATTGTTCGGCGACCGTTTTTACATTGAACTGAGCCGCATCGGGCGCGACGACGAGGAGCAGTACATCGCCGCCGCAGCCACGTTTGCCGCGGCCAAAGGAATCCCGCTGGCGGCCACCAACGCGGTGCAGTTTTTGCGCCGCGAGGATTTTGAAACGCACGAAATCCGCGTGTGCGTGAACGAAGGGCGCATTTTGGAAGACCGCCGCCGCCCGCGCCGCTTCACCGAGGCGCAATACCTGCGCAGCCCGAAGGAAATGGGCGAGGTGTTTGCCGGCCTGCCCGAAGCGCTGGAAAACACGGTGGAGATTGCGCGCCGCTGCAATGTGGTTTTTGATTTTGACTCCATTCATTTGCCGGCGTTTGAGGGCGGTGAGGGCGGGGATGAAAACGCCGCGCCCGGGGAAATGCTGCGGCAGAAAGCGGAGGCCGGGCTGGCGCGGCTGCTGGAGCAGAATCCGGCGATGGACGCGGCGGTTTACCGCGAGCGTCTGGCGATGGAACTTGCGGTCATCAACCGCATGGACTACGCCGGTTATTTTCTTATCGTCGCCGATTTTGTCCACTGGGCGCAGGCGCATGATATTCCGGTGGGGCCCGGGCGCGGTTCCGGCGCGGCTTCGCTGGTGTCGTGGACGCTGGGCATCACCGAGTTGGACCCCATTGCGCACGGTTTAATGTTTGAGCGGTTTCTCAACCCGGAGCGCGTGTCGCTGCCGGATTTTGACATTGACTTTTGCATGGAAAAACGCGACCGCGTGATTGAATATGTGGCCGAGCGCTACGGCGCCGACCGCGTCGCGCAAATCATCACCTATGGCACCATGGCCGCGCGGGCGGTGATCCACGATGTGGGAAGGGTGCTCGGGCACAACCCGGGTTTTCGCGACGCCATCGCAAAATTGGTGCCGTTTAAGCCCGGCATGACGCTGGACCAGGCGATGAAACAGGAAGCAAGCCTGCAGGAAAAATACGAAAACGACAGTGAAGTGCGCGACTGGATTGACAAGGCGCGCACCCTGGAGGGCGTCAAGCGCAACCCGGGCCGGCACGCTGCCGGGGTGGTGGTGGCGCCGAAGGCCTTGACCGAGTTCATTCCGCTGTACCGTGAAAAAGGCGCGGCCTCCATGATTACGCAGATGGACATGGACGACCTGCAGAGCCTGGGCATGGTGAAAATCGATTTTCTCGGCCTGCGCACCCTGACCATCATCGACAAGTCGATGAAAACCATCAACCGCGCGCGCGCCGAGAGCGGCGAGGAGGAAATTGAACTCACCCAACTGCCGGTGGATGATGCCCGGACATATGCGCTGATTAACCAGTGCCGCACCGCCGGCATGTTTCAACTGGAGTCTTCCGGCATGCGCGAACTGATTGCCCGCATGAAGCCGAATTGTTTCGACGATATCGTCGCACTGGTGGCGCTGTTCCGCCCGGGGCCGCTGCAGTCGGGGATGGTGGACGATTTTATGGAGCGCAAGCATGGGCGTGAAAAAATCGCCTACCTGCATCCGCTGATGGAAAAAATTCTGCTGCCCACCTACGGCGTGATTGTTTACCAGGAGCAGGTGCTGGCGCTCGCCCGCGCGCTGGCCGGCTACACCCTGGCCGGCGCCGATCTGCTGCGCAAGGCGATGGGCAAAAAGCAGCCGGAGGAGATGGAGAAGCAGCGCGCGGTGTTTATTGCCGGCGCCGGGAAGAACGGCGTAAACGAAGAAACCGCCGGGGAAATTTTTAAGTTGATGGACAAGTTTTCCGGCTACGGCTTCAACAAGGCCCACGCCACCGCTTACGCGCTGATCTCCTACCGCACCGCCTGGCTCAAGGCAAACCACCCGGCGGTGTTCATGGCCGCGTCCATGTCATCGGAAATGCAGCGCACCGACAAACTCATCGCGCTGCGAAACGAATGCCGCAACCTCGGCATCAACATCGCGCCGCCGGATGTGAACCGCAGCGAACTGGAGTTTTATGTAGACGACAGCGGCGGCATTGTCTACGGACTCGGCGCGCTTAAGGGAGTCGGCGCCGCCGCGGCCGAGTTGCTGATTGCCGAGCGCGAGGCCAACGGGCCCTACGCCGGCTTGTTTGACCTGTGCGAGCGCAGCGACGCGCAGAAAATCAACCGCCGCGCGCTGGAGTCGCTGGTGAAGGCCGGCGCCCTGGACCAACTTGGCGCACACCGCGCCGCCTGCATGGAATCCATCACCGCCGCGGTCAACGCCGCCGCGCAAAAGCAGCACGACAAGAGCGCCGGCCAGAACGACATCTTCGGCGGCGGCGGCGGTGAGGGCGGGGCCGCCGCCGATGACAAGAAAGAAAACCGTTTCACCGAAGCCGGACCATGGAGCAACGAAGAACTGCTGCGGCGGGAAAAGGAGGCGCTGGGTTTTTACCTGAGCGGCCACCCCTTTGACACCCACCGTGAAGACCTGCAGCGCTGCCTGAGCGGCACCCTCGGCTCACTGCGCAGCAAAACCGACGCCGCCGTCACCGTCGCCGGCATGGTTTCCTCGGCGCGCTTTTTCAAAGACTGGCGCGACGGCGGCCGGGTTGCTCTGGTGTTTCTGGAGGACGGCACCGGCGGTTTTGACGTCCGCATCCCGGAAAAAATACTGGGCGAGCGCGCGCTGGTGGACAGCGGCCGCATGCTGGTGGTGCGCGGCGAACTTAAAGGCGGCAACCGCGGCGGCGCTGTGTTGCGCGCGTCCATGTTCATGGACATCGCGGCATTCCGTCGCGCCTGCGGCGGCGCGCTAGTGCTGAGCACAACGGCCGAGCGCATGGCCAACGGTTTTATTGCCGACCTGGAGAAACTCCTTGCGCAGCGTTCGCCGGGTGAGTGCGAGGTCTACATCCGCTACCGCGACTCGGCCGGTACGCAAGTGCTGCTGCAACTGGGCGAAGATTACAAATTGCGGCTGGACCCGGCTTTCGTCGACAGCATGCGCAACCTGGCCGGCGAAGGGAACATGCAAATCAGGTATGATATGCGCAAGTTTGCGCCGGCCTGAGCCGCGCGCGGTTCACCGTCACCCTCAGGATAACGCCGGCATGACTCCCAACTTTCTGGAATTTGAACAGCCCATCGCCGAACTGGAGGCAAAGATTGAAGAGTTGCGCCATGTCACCGCTTCCAGCGCGCTGAGCGTCAGCGAAGAGATTGAGACCCTGCAGAAAAAAAGCAGGAAACTCACCGAGTCGATATTTTCCGACCTTGAGCCGTGGCAAATCACCCAGGTGGCGCGCCACCCGCAGCGGCCCTACACCCGCGACTACATTGCGCGCGTCTTCAGCGACTTTGAAGAGTTGCACGGCGACCGCATGTTCGCCGACGACCGCTCCATCATCGCCGGCATTGGCCGCCTGGGCGGGCGCCCGGTGATGGTCATCGGCCAGCAGAAAGGCCGCGACACCAAAGAAAAAGTTTCGTGCAACTTCGGCATGCCACGCCCCGAAGGCTACCGCAAATCGCGCCGCTTAATGGAAATGGCGGAAAAATTTTCGCTGCCGGTGCTGACCTTCATCGACACCCCCGGCGCCTACCCCGGCGTTGGCGCCGAAGAGCGCGGCCAGAGCGAGGCCATCGCGCGCAACCTGTTCGCCATGTCGGGCCTGCGCACGCCCATCATCGCCACCGTCATTGGTGAGGGCGGCTCCGGCGGCGCCCTCGCCATCGGCGTCGCCGACTGCGTGCTGATGATGCAGTATGCAATCTATGCCGTCATCTCCCCCGAAGGCTGCGCCTCCATATTGTGGAAAAGCGCCGAGCAGGCGGCGCAGGCCGCCGCCGCCATGTGCATCACCAGCGACAAACTCAACGGCCTCGGCCTGGTGGACAAGATCATTCCCGAACCCCTCGGCGGCGCCCACCGCAACCCCGCCGCCGCCGCCGCCGCGGTCCAAACCGCGCTGGGCGAAAATCTGGAACGCCTGTGCGCGGTCTCGGTGAACGACCTGCTGGGCAAGCGCCACGAGAGGCTGCGCTCCTACGGGCGGTTTAGTGAGCAGTGACTCAGGCCCAGCGGAAGACGCAAAAAGTGTAGGCCGCCGAGATCAGCAGCGCCCACCACAGGTTGGGGCCCACCAGTCCAAGCCATGCAAGGTGGATGTAGGCGCTGCCCAGCAGCGATATAAAGAGCCGGTCGCCGCGGGTGGTCACGATGCCGAGCACTCCCCGGCGCGGCGCGCCGCCCGGCCGCTTCAGTTCCCAGACCACCATGCCGGCCAGCGCCAATGCAACGGCGAGAAAGAACGCCGCAGTCGGGCCGGTCCACGCCATCCACGAAAGATCCATCACCGCCCCTCCTCAAACGCGCCCCAGGGCAAAACCCTTGGCGATGTAGTTGCGCACGAAATAAATCACCAGGGCGCCGGGGATGATGGTTAATGTACCGGCCGCCGCCAGCAGGCCCAGCTCGTAGCCGGCGGTGCTGGCGGTGCGCGTCATGGTCGCCGCAATGGGTTTGGCTTCCACCGAGGTGAGGGTTTTGGCCAGCAGCAGTTCCACCCATGAAAACATGAAGCAGAAAAAAGCCGCGACGCCGATGCCGGAGGCGATAATCGGAATGAAAATCCTGACAAAGAAGCGCGGGAAGGAGTGGCCGTCGATGAAAGCGGTTTCATCGATTTCCTGCGGCACTCCGGACATAAAGCCCTCCAAAATCCAAACCGCGAGCGGTATATTAAAAAGGCAATGCGCCAACGCCACCGCGATGTGAGTGTCGAACAAACCGATGGATGAATAGAGTTGGAAGAACGGCAGCGCAAAAACCGCCGGCGGCGCCATGCGGTTGGTCAGCAGCCAAAAGAACAGATGCTTGTCGCCGAGAAAACGATAGCGGGAAAAGGCGTACGCGGCCGGCAGCGCGGCCGACACCGACAGCACGGTGTTAATCGCCACATATGCCAGGGAATTGAGGTACCCGTTATACCAGGTCGGGTCGGTGAATATCTTGCGGTAGTTGTCCAGGGTGAATTCCTGCGGCCACAGCGAGAACGCGCCGAGGATTTCATTGGTCGACTTGAACGACATGTTGACCAGCCAGTAAATCGGAATCAACAAAAACACGATGTACAGCAGCGGCACCAGCCGCGGCAGGTTTGCGACTTTCATTGCCGTTTTCATTGTTGCCCCTTGCGCGTGATGACGGTGTAGAACACCCAGCACAGCAGCAGAATGATGAGGAAGTAAATCAGCGACATCGCGGCCGCGGTGCCGAGGTCGAACTGCCCCAGCGCAATCTTGACCAGGTCGATGGAAAGGAAAGTGGTGGTGTTGCCGGGCCCGCCGCCGGTCAGCACGAACGGCTCGGTGTAAATCATAAAACTGTCCATGAAACGCAGCAGGATGGCGATGGTCAGCACATGCTTCATCTTCGGCAGTTCAATGTACCGGAACACCGCCCATCTCGAGGCGCCGTCGATTTTCGCCGCCTGGTAATACGGCTGCGGAATCGCGCACAGCCCGGCGTACGACAACAGCACCACCAGCGAAGTCCAGTGCCACACATCCATCACCACGCAGGTAATCCAGGCCGCGAGCGGTTGCTGGGTGAAGTTGTATGAGACGCCCAAGCCGTTGACCGCGCGGCCGAGCAACCCGATATCGGGCAGCGCGAGAATGTTCCACATGGCGCCGACCACATTCCACGGGATCAGCAGCGGCAGCGCCATCAATACCAGGCAGAAAGCGACTCCGATGCCGCGCCGCGGCATGGTGATGGCGATGAGCACGCCGAGGGGTATTTCAATGGCAAGGATCGCCGCGGAAAAAATAATCTGGCGCAGCAGCGATTGGTGGAAACGGTCGGACAGCAGCACCTGGCGAAACCACTCCACGCCGCTCCAGAAAAACACATTGTCGCCGAAAGTCTCCTGCACCGAATAGTTGACCACCGTCATCAGCGGCAGCACCGCGTTGAACGCGACCAACGCCAGCATCGGCAGCAGCAGGAGCCAGGCTTTGGGATTGGGTTTGCGGTCAATCATGCGCCGCGTCTTCCCCGGCCAGCCAGCCGTTTTGGTACAGATGCGTGTATGCCGGGTCGAAAGCGATGCGCGGGTTGGCGTCCGGGAGCGCATCGTTTCCCAGCACGAAGACTTTAAGGCGGACATCGGCCAGCGTGATTTCCACGATGCGCGAACGGCCGACATCGTCGACGCGCTTGACGGTGACCGGTATGCCGTCGTCGCAGAAACGAATGTGCTCGGGGCGGACGCCTAATTCCATGTTGCGGCCGCCGCGGTGCAGCGCCGCATTTGCATTGGCAATCGCTATGCGGCGGCCCGCAATCACCGCGCAGCCGTTGTCGATGCCGCAGGGAACGATGTTCATGCCCGGCGAGCCGATGAAGTGACCGACAAAGGTGTGGCGCGGGCGCTCAAACAACTCCGCGGGCGTGCCGACTTGCGCCACCCGGCCTTCGTTCATGACCACGATGTTGTCGGCGAAAGTCAGCGCCTCGGTCTGGTCGTGCGTGACATAAATCATCGTGAAGTCGAAGCGCTGGTGCAGCAGTTTCAAGTTGGAGCGCAGTTTCCATTTCAAGTGCGGGTCGATGACGGTCAGCGGCTCGTCAAACAACATCGCGTTGACGTCATCGCGCACCAGGCCGCGCCCGAGGGAAATTTTCTGCTTGGCGTCGGCGGTCAAGCCGGCGGCGCGGCGGTTCAAATCCGAAGTCAGGCCGAGTATGTCGGCGATTTCCCCGACCCGCCGTTGCACATCGGTCTCCGCGACGCCGCGGTTGCGCATCGGGAACGCGAGGTTTTGGTGCACCGTCATCGTGTCATAAACCACCGGAAACTGAAACACCTGGGCGATGTTGCGCTGCTCCGGGCGCAGCGCGGTGACATCCTCGTCGTCGAACAGCACGCGCCCGGTGGTCGGCGCGACCAAACCCGAGATGATGTTCAGCAGAGTGGATTTGCCGCAACCGGACGGCCCCAGCAGCGCGTGCGCGCCGCCGTCCTCCCACCGCTGGTCGAGCGGTTTGAGCGCCCAGTCGTCCGCGCCATCCGGCGCCTTGATGTAGGAATGGGCAAGGTTGTCGAATTGAATTTCCGCCATGGTCGGCCTTTATGAAAATTCCGGCGCGGCGACCGTCCGGCCCGTGGAATCGAAAACCATGAAGCAACGCGTGTCGATGAACAAATCCACTTCGGCGTTGATTTGATAGTCGCGAATTTCATGCGTTTGCGCGACCCATTCGTGACCCGCGACATCGAGGTGCAAGAAACTCTCCGAGCCGGCGATTTCGGTGATTTGAATCTTGCCGCGCGCATGCGCCACCGACGGCGCATCCGGTTCGCTTAACAACAGGTGATACGGCCGGCAGGCAAAAGTGTATGAATTTTCAGCAAGGGATTTCAGGCCGCCGTCCGCCGCAAACGACAGTCCGTTGTGATTGCTGATGCGGTTGCCACTTTTAACCATGGTTGCCTCATTGAGCGGCGGATTGGAGAAAGTGCGCGCGGTGAGCAGGTCCTGCGGCTGGTAGAACACTTCGCGGGTGGGGCCGAACTGGGTGACGGCTCCTTCATGCAGAGTCGCCGTGTTGCCGCCCAGCAGCAATGCCTCGGTCGGGTCGGTGGTGGCATAGACCACGGTGGATTCCCGGCCGGCGAATACCTCCAGCAGTTCCTCGCGCAATTCTTCGCGCAACTTAAAATCCAGGTTCACCAGGGGCTCATCCAGCAGCACCAGCCGGGCATTTTTCACCAGTGCGCGCGCGATGGCGACCCGCTGCTGCTGGCCGCCGGAAAGTTCCTGCGGCTTGCGTTTCAGCAATGGGGCAAGTTTAAGCCACCCGGCCACTTTTTGAACCCGGCGGTCAATGTCATGCTTTGACTCGCCGGATGCCCGCAGCGGCGAAGCGATGTTTTCATAAACGGTCAAGGTGGGGTAGTTAATGAACTGCTGGTAGACCATCGCGACATCGCGGCGGCGGACCGATAATCCGGTCACATCCTGTTTGTTGAAATGCAGGCGGCCGGTGGTGGGCTGCTCAAGCCCGGCCATCAGCCGCATCAACGTGGTTTTCCCGGACAGCGTGGGCCCGAGGAGGATGTTGAAAGCGCCGGGGGCCAGCGCCAGGCTGGTTTCGGCGATGTGGGTTTGGCCGCCGACAGTTTTGCTGATGTTGGCAAGTTCCAGCATTTTCTAATCGCCGGCGCCGTCAGGCGCTATCTTAATTTGAATCGAATGGTCGCGGCAGGCGCGCAGGAATTGGCGGGGCGGTTTGGAGTCCGTCACCAGGTAATGCACCTGGCCGATGCTGCCGATGCGCACCGGCGCGCGGCGGTCAAACTTCATGGCATCCGCCGCCAAAATCACTTCACGTGAGTTGGAGATAATCTCGTGGGTGACCCGGACCTCGCGGTAGTCGTAATCCAGCAGCGCGCCCTCCATATCCACCGCGGAGGCGCCGATAACCGCGTAATCCACCTTGTACTGGGCGGCAAACAGGGCCGCCGCGTCGCCCACAATGCCGCCGTCTTCACGGCGGACAATGCCGCTGGCGGTAACAACTTCAATTCCCTTGCAGGGGTACAGGATGTTAATCACGTTCACGTTGTTGGTGATGACCAGCAGCCCGCTGTGGGCGGTTAACTGGCGCGCCACTTCCTCGGTGGTGGTGCCGATATTGATGAACAGTGAAGAATGATTCGGAATCATGGCCGCAACCGCGCGGCCGATGCGGCGTTTGGCTTGCGTGGCCAGGTTGCGCCGCGCCTGGTATCCCAGATTGGCGACGCCGCCGCAAATAACGCCGCCGCCGTGCACTCTTTGCAGCAACTGTAATTTGCTGATGTGGTCGAGGTCGCGGCGAATGGACTGCGAGGTGACTTCGTAACGGTGCGCCAGGTCGGCGACGCTCACATATCCAATTTCACGCGCCTGCTGCAAAATAGCCGCCTGGCGGCGGGACAGCGCGCCGACGGCCTGCGGAGAATTGTTGATGTGTTTGTTTGCGTTCACTTAAAGAAAGCGCACCGCTTCTGCCGCCCGGCCGGGTAAAAATGGCGCGGAGCCGAAAACCGACTCCGCGCCATCCGGATTACGGGCCGCGCCCGGCCGCGCAACAATTAACCGCCCGACCAGCGCTTGATGAGTTCATCGTAGTCGATGGTTTTGCCGCGCGGTTTTTCGTTGGACAGTTTTTTCTTGGGCGATCCGGCTTTGTTGAGCCAGTAGTTCGGGTCACGCTCGTCATTCAGGCGCGGCCCGCAACCGCCGTAGGTGCCGGCTCTTTCGTCCGCCGCTTGCATGCGCGCCATCACCTGGTCCATCTCGGAGGCGAGTCGGTCCATCGCCTGCTGCGGCGTGAACGCGCCGGAGTTGACATCGCCGATTTGCTGCCACCAGATTTGCGCCAACTTCGGATAGTCCGGCACATTGACGCCGGTCGGCGACCAGCGCACCCGGTCCGGCGAGCGGTAGAATTCCACCAGGCCGCCCAACTTGGGCGCGCGCTCGGTGAACGACTGGTGGCGAATGTCGCTGTCGCGAATCGGCGTCAAGCCCACATGCGTTTTCTTCAGCGACACCGTCTTCGACACCGCAAACTGCGCATACAGCCACGCCGCCTTGCGCCGGTCCACCGGCGTGGACTTAAACAGCGTCCATGAACCCGCGTCCTGATAGCCGAGTTTCTGCCCCTCTTGCCAGTACGGCCCGTGCGGCGACGGCGCCATGCGCCACAGCGGCCGGCCCTGGTTGTCGACCGTGTTGTTGCCTTCGCTGCGCGGCGCGACCATGGCGGAAGTGAATGCGGTGTACCAGAAAATCTGCTGCGCGACATTGCCTTGCGACAGCGCCGGCAGCGACTGGTAGAAGTCATAACTGGCGGCTCCCGGCGGCGCGTATTGGCGCAGCCACTCGTCCCACTTGCGAATGGCGTACACCGCGGCCGGGCCGTTGGCGGCGCCGCCGCGGCTGACGCTGGCGCCGGCCGGATTGCACGAGTTTTCCTCCATGCGAATGCCCCATTCATCCACCGGGCGGCCGTTGGGCAGGCCGTTGCTGCCGGCTCCGGCCATGGACAACCACGCATCGGTCATGCGCCAGCCCAAGTCCGGCGCGCGCTTGCCGTAATCCATGTGGCCGTAGACGCGCACACCGTCGATTTCCTTCACATCGTTGCTGAAGAAATTGGCGATGTCCTCGTACGCTGACCAGTTGACCGGCACGCCGAGTTCATAGCCGTATTTCTGTTTGAAACGTCGTTTCAAATCGGCGCGGTTGAACCAGTCGTAGCGGAACCAATACAAGTTGGCGAACTGTTGGTCCGGCAATTGGTAGAGTTTGCCGTCCGGGCCGGTGGTGAATGACTTGCCCATGAAATCATCCACATCCAGATGCGGGTTGGTGACATCCTTGCCCTCGCCGGCCATCCAGTCGCTCAGCGCCACCGCCAACTGCAGGCGCGAATGCGTGCCGATGAGGTCGGAGTCGTTGATGTAGGCGTCGTACAGATTGCGCTTGGTCTGCATCTGCGTCTGCACCGCCTGCACCACCTCGCCCTCGCCGAGCAACTGGTGGTTGACCTTGATGCCGGTGATTTCCTCGAAAGCGCGAGTCAGTGTTTTGGACTCGTACTCATGGGTGGGAATGGTTTCGGACAAGACATTGATTTCCATGCCCTTGAACGGTGCGGCCGCGTCGATGAACCATTGCATCTCGCGCAATTGCTGCGACCGCGAAAGGGTGGAAGGCTGAAACTCGTCGTCAATCCACCGCTCGGCCGCGGCCATGTCGGCAACAGCGGCCGGAGCCGCGGCGAGCGAAAAAATTGCAACAAAGCAAGTGGCGCCTAAGCGCTTCAGCGGATGATTTTTCATGGTTTTCCTCCTCGGTTGGATGTGGAAAATAGAAATTACCATTTATGGACATTAAAACAACAATTTTCCAACATTTTTTTCAATAAACAACACCGCCGGCCGACAAAACCGGCATAACTATTTGATTTTTGGGATTTTCCCCACCCCCGGCCTGGCTTGCTTCCGGTGCAAATGGAACCGGGGAAATGCGATTTTTCAAGCGCTTCTGTATATTCTTCAGGCGCATCCGATACAGCCGCCCGATGATGATTTCCCGCCCCGCGCTTCCTGCCGCCCTCACCAGCGTCCTCCGTTCCCATCCGCACTGGCGCGAGTGCCGGGCGGTTCGGGTTGCGTTCAGCGGCGGGGTGGATTCGCTTTGCCTGCTGCACGCGCTGTGCGCGGTGCGGGAGGAGTTGGGGCGGACGGTTTCGGCGCTGCATGTGAATCATGGGCTGGCCGCCGGAGCGGATGCACTGGCCGGGCGGTGTGTTGCACAGTGCGCCGTGCGGGGGGTGGAGTGCCGGGTGCTGAAGGTGAGGGTGAAGCCGCGCGCCGGGGAGAGTTTGCAATCCTGCGCGCGGCGCGAACGGTATGCGGCGCTGGCCGCGCAACTGGCCGGCGGTGATGTGCTGTTGACCGCGCACCACCGCGATGACCAGGCTGAAACCGTGCTGTTTCATCTCCTGCGCGGCGCCGGTGCGCGGGGGTTGCGCGCCATTCCCGGGTCACGCCGGCTCGGCGCGGGTTATGTTTGCCGGCCGCTGCTTGGGTTTGGCCGCGAGGATTTGCTCGCACATGCAAAAGCGCACGGCTTGCAATGGGACGAAGACGCGGCCAACCGCGACCTGCGCTTTGACCGCAACTACCTGCGCCACCGGGTGATGCCGCTGATTATCCAGCGCTGGCCCCATGCGGCGCAGTCCCTGGCGCGCAGCGCGAAGCACCTGGCGGAAGTGGACGCGCTTCTTGCAACGCTGGCGCGTGACGATCTGGCGCGCTGCCGGGCGGAACAGCCGCCGGGCATCCCGGCGCCCGGTGGGTGGCTGACGGTCACATCGCTCACCCGGCTGCCGCCGCCGCGCATGCGCAATGCGCTGCGCGCCTGGCTCGGCGCCCACGGTTTGCCGGCGCTGAGTGCGGCGCGGCTGGACCGGCTTTGCGAGTCGCTGGCGGCGCCCACGCGCAGCCGGGCGATGCGCTTTGACATCAAAGCGGCGGCGGTGCGGCGTTACCGTGATTTGCTGATGGTGGACTTGCAGCCGGATGCCCGCCTGTGCGAGGAAAAAAAAGTCACCATGGGTGAGGGCGGCGGCGCCGAGTTTCCCGAACTGGGTTACAAAATTGTCCGCCGCCAAAGCACCGGCCGCGGCATCGCCCAAAGCGCATTCGCCGGCGCCGAGTGCAGCGTCCGTCCACGCGCCGGCGGTGAGCGTTGCCGGATCGCCGGCGCCGTGCACCGCCGCGCACTGAAGAAAATTCTCGCCGAGCGCGGCATTCCGCCCTGGCAGCGCAGCCGCCTGCCGCTGGTGTTCATCGGTGAGCGACTCGCCGCCATCCCCGGGCTTTTTGTCTGCCACTGGTGCGCGGCCGGCGGCGCCGCTGCGGGGGTGGAGTTGACACTTGCGGCCCTGCAGTCACCGTCTTAGCCGCTGCCGTCACCGTCCCGGCGGCAGCAACCACCATCCCCGGCGGTTGCCCCGCCGCCCGGCCTCTGCTATCATTCAATCCCGTCATGCCCCGCCGCGCCACCCGCCCCTCTTCCCCGGTGAAATACATTTTTATCACCGGCGGCGTGGTTTCCTCCCTGGGCAAGGGCATCGCCGCGGCCTCCCTGGGCGCGCTGCTGGAGTCGCGCGGGTTGCGGGTGGATCTGGTGAAACTGGACCCGTATATCAATGTGGACCCCGGCACCATGAGCCCGTTCCAGCACGGCGAGGTTTTTGTCACCGAAGACGGCGCCGAGACCGACCTGGACCTGGGCCACTACGAGCGCTTCGTGCGCGTCACCATGGGCCGCGGCAACAACTTCACCGCCGGGCAAATCTACGAAAACGTCATCCGCAAAGAACGCCGCGGCGACTACCTCGGCGCCACCATTCAGGTCATCCCCCACATCACCGACGAAATTAAACGCTGCATTGTCACCGGCCGCGACGACGCCCATGTGGTGCTGGTGGAGATTGGCGGCACCGTCGGCGACATCGAGTCGCTGCCGTTTCTGGAGGCGATCCGCCAGATGCGCATTGAGATGGGCGCCGCCAGCACGTTGTTCCTCCACCTTACCCTGGTGCCGGAAGTGGCGGTAGCCGGCGAGATCAAAACCAAGCCGACCCAGCACTCGGTCAAGGAGTTGCGCAGCATCGGCATCCAGCCCGACATTGTCTTGTGCCGCACCGGCCAGCGCCTGCCGCCATCGGCGCGGCGCAAGATCGCGCTGTTCACCAATGTCCCGGAGGAGGCCGTCATCTCGGCCCTGGACACCGGCAACATCTACCGCATCCCCGGCCTGTACAGTGAACAGGGCCTCGACCGCATCGCCCTGGCGCACCTCGGCATTGATGACGCGCCGCCGCCGGACATGAGTGAGTGGCGGGCGGTCAACGAGGCGCGCGACAATCCCGACGGCGAGGCCACCGTCGCCATGGTCGGCAAATATGTGAACCTCACCGAGTCCTACAAGTCGCTGTCCGAGGCGCTGATCCACGCCGGCATCCGCACCCGCACCCGCATCAACATCCGCTATATCGACTCCGAAACCATCACCCTGGGCGATGACGGCGGCATCGCCGAACTGGCCGACGCCGATGCGGTACTGGTGCCCGGCGGTTTCGGCGGCCGTGGCATGGAAGGCAAGATTTGCGCCGCCGGTTTCGCCCGCGCGCGGCGGATTCCGTACCTCGGCATCTGCCTCGGCATGCAAGCCGCGGTCATTGAGTTTGCGCGCAACGCCGCCGGCCTCACAAGCGCCGACAGTACCGAGTTCACCGCCGCCGCCGCGCACCCGGTGATTGCGCTGATTACCGAATGGGTGGGCGCCGACGGCAAAGTGCAAAAGCGCGGCAAAGGCGCCGACCTCGGCGGCACCATGCGGCTCGGCGGACAGCCGTGCCGGCTTGAGCCCGGCTCCCTCGCCGCCGACATTTACGGCGCCGGGGAGATTGTGGAGCGCCACCGCCACCGCTACGAGTTCAACAACAACTATTTGGAGCGGTTGCAGGACGGCGGCATGGTGTTCTCCGGCTGGTCCGACGACGGCCTGGCCGAGATCGTTGAGTTGCCGGGGCATCCGTGGTTCATCGGCTGCCAGTTTCACCCGGAGTTCACCTCAACGCCGCGCGACGGCCACGCGCTGTTCAGCAGTTACATCCGCGCCGCGCGGGCGCACCGCCGGGGCTTTGCTGTGGAGGCGGCATGAATTTTAACGGCGCAACCATTGGCCCGGCGCATCCGCTGCTGCTGATTGCCGGGCCCTGCGTTATCGAGTCCACCGATTTCGCCGTGGACACCGCCGGCCGCCTGCGCGATGCCGCGGACAAATTTAATTTGCCTTTCATTTACAAATCCTCCTACGACAAAGCCAACCGCACCTCGGCGAAGTCTTTCCGCGGCCCCGGCATTCGTGAAGGCCTGACCGTGCTGGACGAAGTGCGCCGCCAGTGCGGCGTCGCATTGCTCACCGATGTGCACTCGCCGGCCGAGGCGGCCGAGGCGGCGGCGGTGGTGGACGTACTGCAAACGCCGGCCTTCCTGTGCCGCCAGACCGACCTCATCACGGCGGCGGCGGCCAGCGGGCGTTATGTGAACATTAAAAAAGGCCAGTTTCTGTCGCCGGCGGAGATGAACCAGGTCGCGCAAAAGGCCGCAGCCGCCGGCGGCGCCGGCAAAATCATGCTGTGCGAGCGCGGCGCGTGTTTCGGCTACCACAATTTGGTGGTGGACATGCGCGCGCTGGTCACCATGCGCGCCGGCGGCTGCCCGGTGATTTTTGACGCCAGCCATGCGGTGCAACTGCCCGGCGCCGGCGGCGACCGTTCCGGCGGTGAGCGCGAGTTCATTGCGCCGCTGGCCCGCGCCGCGGTGGCCTGCGGCGTCAGCGGCCTGTTTGTGGAGGCGCACCCCGACCCCGCCAATGCGCCCAGCGACGGCGCCAGCGCCTGGCCGCTGAGTGAAGTGGAAAAACTGCTGGCCGAAGTGTGCGCGGTGCATGCCGCGGTGCGCGGGTTGTTTGCATGAGCAAAATCCGCGATATATCCGCGCTGGAAATTCTCGACTCGCGCGGCAACCCGACGGTGCAGGCCGAAGTTTTTCTGCAAGGCGGCGCCAATGCCGTGGCCGCGGTGCCCTCCGGCGCCTCCACCGGCAGCCGCGAAGCGCACGAGTTGCGCGACAACGACCCGGCGCGCTACGCCGGCAAGGGCGTGCGGCACGCGGTCGCCAACGTGAACGGCGAGATTCGGGATGCGCTCAGCGGCATGGACGCCGCCGACAGCCGCGCGGTGGATGAAAAACTGTGCGCGGTGGACGGGACGCCGAACAAATCGCGGCTCGGCGCCAACGCGGTGCTGGCCGCCTCCCTGGCCTGCGCGCGCGCCGCCGCCGTGGCCCGGGGCGTTTCGTTGTACCGCCATCTGGCGCAACTGGCCGGCCGCGGCGAGGGTGAGGCTGCATTGCCGGTGCCGCAAATCAACATCCTCAATGGCGGCGCCCACGCCGACAATTCGGTGGACATGCAGGAATTCATGGTGATGCCGGTCGGGTTTGATTCCTTCAGCGAGGCATTGCGCTGCGGCGCCGGCTGTTTTCACGCCCTGCGCGCGGTGCTGCGCGGGCGCGGTTTGTCCACCGGCGTGGGCGACGAGGGCGGTTTTGCCCCGGATGTGGCCGGCAACGCCGAGGCCGCCGCCTTGGTTTTGGAGGCGGTGGAGCGCGCCGGTTATTCGGCCGGCGGTGGCGGGCAGGTCACATTAGCGCTGGATGTGGCGGCGAGTGAACTGTATCGGGACGGCGTTTACCACCTGGGCGCTGAGGGCAGTTTTGACTCGGCGGCGATGGTGGATTTTCTCGATGACTTCCGGCGCCGCTTCCACATCGCCTCCATTGAGGACGGCATGGCCGAGGATGACTGGGACGGCTGGCGGCAATTGACCGCCCGCCTCGGCGGCGGCGTGCAGTTGACCGGCGATGATTTGTTTGTCACCAACACCGCCATCCTCAAACGCGGCATTGAAACCGGCGCCGCCAACGCGGTGCTCATCAAGCCGAACCAAATCGGCACGTTAAGCGAGACCCTGGACGCTATCCGCATGGCACAGGACGGCGGCTACAAAGTCACCGTCTCCCACCGCTCCGGCGAAACCACCGACACCACTATCGCCGACCTCGCCGTCGCCACCGCCGCCGACCAAATCAAAACCGGCTCCACCTGCCGCGCCGAGCGCGTGGCCAAATACAACCGCCTGCTGGAAATAGAACGGGAACTGGGCGGCGGCGGATGAGGGCGGGGCGTGCCGTCAAACTTGCGCCAACAAAACATACAGCGCGGTCGCGGCGATGATGCTGAGCAACAAGCC
>JAPPPZ010000057.1 GCA_028817275.1 Gammaproteobacteria bacterium | reverse complement strand
GCGGTAGGAGGCGCGGAAAGAGAAGTGGAGTTGGGTGCCGACCGGGACATCCGGGATGGTGGCGGTGACGGACAAGCCGCCGGTGTTGGGGGCGACGCCGGCGCAGTGGGCGTGGCCTTCGGGGATCCAGCCGAGTGCGGGGGCGGTGGGGGTTTGCCGCCAGCGGTAGCCCCAAGCGCAACCGATGGTGGGGGAGCAGCCCTGCTGGGCGATGAGGGTGCCGGCGGGGGCTAAGGTGATTCTTTCGCCGACGACGACATTGCGGTCGGAGCCGAGGCTGATGTTGCCGACTTGAGCGTGCACGGCGTCAGGCGCGGCGGCGAAAGTAAGGGCGGGATGTTCACGGCAGGGGGCCCCTCAGAATGGTGAATGGTGCGGGGGAGCATACCACAAATTTTTGCGCGGTGTTACAATGCCGGGCATGGCGGAAAAAATTGACGAGATTCATCATTTCTGGTTTGGCGGCTGCCTTGACAGCGTGGAGAAAATTAAGGAGCGGTTTGCGCTTTGGTTTTCCGTTTGCGAGGATTTTGACCGCGAAGTGACGGCGCGGTTTGACCTGGACGTGGAGCGCGCGGCGGCCGGGGAATACGACTCGTGGGCCGGCACGCCGCGCGGTGCGCTGGCGTTGATTCTGCTGCTGGACCAATTTCCGCGCAACATTTACCGCGGCACGCCGCGCGCTTTTGCCCATGATGAAAAGGCGCTGGCGTATTGTTTGGCGCTGAGCGACAGCGGCGGGGATTTGGCGCTGAGTTTTATTGAGCGGGTTTTTGCGCTGATGCCGCTGCAACACGCCGAGGATGCGGAAATTCAGCGGCTGTCGGTGGAGCGGTTTGCGCGGCTGCGGGAGGATGCGGGGGCGCCGTTTCAGGAAATCGCCGACGGCAACCATGAATACGCGCTGCTGCACAAAAAAATCATCCACCAGTTCGGGCGGTTTCCACACCGCAACAAAATTCTGCAGCGCGAATCCACCGCCGAGGAGGAGGAATATTTGCGCGAATCCGGGGAGAGTTTCGGCCAGGGGTGAGGGCGCGGGCTTTTTTGTGCTATTCTCCGGGCTCCGCCGCGCCTCAGAAACCTGCCCCAAAGCATTGATTTAACGCCATTTTCCATGAAGTTCAAGAAAATTCAGTTGTCCGGTTTCAAGTCTTTTGTGGACCCCACCACGCTGACTTTTCCGGCCGACATGATTGGCATTGTGGGGCCCAACGGCTGCGGGAAGTCCAACATCATCGACGCCATCCGCTGGGTGATGGGTGAGGGTTCGGCGCGCACGTTGCGCGGCGGCAGCATGGACGATGTGATTTTTAACGGCTCCAGCGCGCGCAAGCCGGTGGGCAAGGCGTCGGTGGAGTTGGTTTTTGACAACGCCGCCGGGCGCGTTGGCGGCGGCATGCACAGCCGCTTTGCCGAGATTTCCATCCGCCGCACCCTGGCGCGGGATGAGCCCTCGGAATATTTTCTCAACAACACCCGCTGCCGGCGGCGCGACATTGCCGATATTTTTCACGGCACCGGGCTCGGCCCGCGCTCCTATTCCATCATTGAACAGGGCATGGTCAGCCGCATCGTGGAGGCCAAGCCGGAAGAGTTGCGCGCTTTTGTGGAGGAGGCCGCGGGCATTTCGCGCTACAAGGAGCGCCGCCGCGAAACCGAAACGCGCATCCGCCACACCCGCGAAAACCTGCAGCGCGTGGAGGACATCCGCCGCGAGTTGGAAGCGCAGTTGCGGCGGCTGCAGCGGCAGTCGCAGCAGGCGCGCCGCTACCAGGCGCTGAAACAGGAGGAGCATGAGGTGAACACGCAACTGCTGGCGCTGCGCTGGCGCGAGGAGGAGGAGCGGCTGGCGGCGGTGAACGCCGAGGTGTCGCGCCTGCAGACCGAGTCGGAAGGCAAGGTGGCGCGGGTGCGCGAGAGCGAGGCGCGGATGGAGGAAATGCGCGCGGCGCATGCCGGCGAGCAGGAAAGTTTAAACCTGGCGCAGGCGCGCTTTTACAGCGTGCAGGCCGACATTTCGGCGCTGGAGCAGCGCATGGAACTGGCGCGGGAAACCCATGCCCGGCAGCAGAGCGGCCTGCAGCAGGCGCGGGAAGAGGTGGAAAAAGCGCGCCGCCATGTGCAAGGCGACCGCGAAAAACGCGGGGCGGTGGAAGCGGACATCGCCCAACTGCAGCCGCGCCTTATGCAACTGCAGGCCGAGCGCGAGCAGGCCGCCGAGGCGCTGGCGCGGGCCTCGGGCGATCTGGAGGCCGAGTTGGCGGAACTGGACAAGCGCATTCGCGAGCGGCGCAAAGCATTGGAGGCGCGGCGCGGCGGGACCGACCAGGTGCGCGCCCGGCTGCAAGCGGCGGCGGCGCGGCTGGCCTCGCTGCGCGATTTGCAGCGGCATGCGCTGGGCGAGGACGACCAGGCGCTGGCAGCGTGGCTGCAAGACAGCGGGCTGGACCAACTGCCGCGCCTGGCCGGCCGGGTGCGGGTCAGCGGCGGCTGGGAGCGTGCGCTGGACCGCCTGTTGGGCGACAAACTTTCCGCGCTGTGCGCCGACTCGGTGGAGTTGGCGGCGGCGCCGCCGGCCGGCCCCGGGCTGGTGTTAGTGGAGCGCGGCGGCAAGGGTGAGGGTGAGGGCGGCCGGACCGGGCGGCTGCTGAATTATGTGGAGTGCGACGAGGTGGATTTGGGCGAATGGCTGGCCGGCGTGCGAACTGCGGAAAATTTGCCTGAGGCGCTGCGGCGGCGGCGTGAACTTGCGCCCGGCGAGTGCGTCGCCACGCGCGATGGCGTGCTTGCCGGGCGGCGCTGGCTGAGTTATCCGCCGTCGGCCGGGCATGAGGACGGTTTTGGTGACGGCGTGCTGCAGCGTGAACAGGAAATCGAAAAAACCACCGCCGCCCATGCCCAAATTGAAAAAGAATTGCAGGAACGCGCGGAAGTCGACGAGGCCGCGCAAGCCGAACTTGCCGGCCTGGAGGAGCAGCGCGTGGCGCGCCAGCAGCGGTGGAATGAGCACGCCGCCGACCTGGCCGAGTTGCACAAGCGCCTGGGCCAGAGCGATGAATCCGGCGGCGGTGAGGGCGGCGCCGATTCCGGCGGTGAACACGGTGAGGGCGGCGCGCCGTTGCAGAGCGCGGCGGTGTTTGGCGCCGGTGGGGACGATGACGGCGGCGCATTGCGCAAATCGCTGAAAAAATTGCGCGGCCGGGTGGAGGCCACCAGCAACGCGTTTCGGGAATGTGAACTGAAGTTGCAAAGTTTGCAGGCCACCCGAGATTCGCTGCTGGAGCAGGAGCAGCGCGCCGGTGAGCGTCTGGCGCACCTGCTGGGGCAGGAGCAGGGCTTGAGCCGCGACTTGGAGTCGGCGGCGGCGCCGGGCGATGATGCGGCGCGCCAACTGGAGGCCCTGCTTAAGCAGAAAGTGGAGGCGGAACAAAAACTGCAGCAGGCGCGGCGCAAGGTGGAGCAACTGGACGAGCAACTGCGCGCCGCCGCCGCCGCGCGCCAGCAACTGGAGCAGGAGGCGCAGGAGGCGCGGGGCGCGGTGGAGGAGAAGCGCGTGGCGCGGCAGGAGTTTGTTACCCGCCAGCAGACGTTGCGCGAGCAGATGGAGGAAACCGGCGCCGAACTTAAGGAAGTGGTGGACGCGCTGCCGGAAGATGCCGAGGCCGCCGCCTGGGACAGCCGGCTGGCCGCCATCCGCCGCAAGGTGGAGCGCATCGGCGCGGTGAACCTGGTGGCCATTGACGAATTTGAAGAGCAGTCGCAGCGCAAGGAATATTTGGACCGGCAGTCGGAGGACTTAAACAGCGCGCTGCAGACGCTGGAAGAGGCGATGCGCAAAATTGACCGTGAAACCCGGACGCGGTTCAAGGAAACGTTTGAGCGGCTGAACGGCGGCTTTCAGGAATACTTCCCGCGCCTGTTCGGCGGCGGCAGCGCGGCGCTGGAGTTGACCGGCGATGATTACCTGAGCGCCGGGGTGACGGTGACGGCGCGCCCGCCGGGCAAGCGCAACAGCACCATTCACCTGCTGTCCGGCGGCGAGAAGGCGCTGACCGCGGTGGCGCTGCTGTTTTCGCTGTTTGAGTTGAACCCAGCGCCATTCTGCCTGCTGGACGAGGTGGACGCGCCGCTGGATGATGCAAACGTGGAGCGCTACTGTGAGACGTTGCGCAGCATGGCGCAGAAGACGCAGTTGATTTTCGTCACCCACAACAAAATCACCATGGAGGCGGCCAATATTTTGATGGGCGTGACCATGGGAGAGCCGGGCGTGTCGCGGCTGGTTTCGGTGAACGTTGAGGAAGCGGTGCAGATGGCGGCGGAACAGTGAACTTCGGCGGACTACATCTGGACCTGCAGGCCATTCTGCTGCTGTGCGGCGCCGGGCTGGTGGCGGTAATCGCGCTGGTGTCGTGGGCCGCGGTGCGGGTGGACCGCAAAGACCGCCGGCGCGAGGCGCGCAGCAGCGGACTGCATGAACGGTCGCTGGAGGCGGAGGACGGCGACGTGCCGCTGCCGGATGACGGTGCGGAGCCGGAGTCGGCGCATGCCGGGGCGGACGCGGAGGATGCGGATGATGAATTGCCGGCCGCGCTGGTGGATGAACTGGACCGCGAATACCGCGAAGCCGGCCGCGCCGATTACGACCGCGGCCGGGCGCCGTCGCGTTCCGAGGGCCACCCGGCCGGGGTATCCAATAATGTGGACTACATCGTCCGCCTGAGCGGCGTCGGGGCGGTGACGCCGCCGCGCCTGCTTGAGGTGCTGCGCAAGTGCCGCGGCCAGGCCATCATGCCGGCCAGTGCCCACGGCTGGCGCTACTCCGGCGGCGGCTGGCAGAATCTGGAGCAGGCGCGCGCCGATGAAAACTTCGGCGACGTGGTGATGGCCATGCAGTTGGCCGACCGCAACCGCAGCATCGGCCGCGGCGAGTTGGAAACCTTTGACCGCGCCATCCGCGGCGCCGCCGAGCAAATTGACCGTGAAGTGCAAACCAACATGGATGCCGCGGACGGCGTTGCGCGCGCCGCCGAGTTGGTGGACCTGTGCCGCGCATATGATGTGTCGGTGGTGCTCAACATTCTGTCCGACGTGGCCGGCGGCTTCAGCGGCGGCGACATCAACCGCATCGCCGGCGAGTTCGGCATGGAAATGGGCCGCCGCAACATCTACCATAAAGTGAGCACCATCCGCGGCCGCAAGGTGACCATGTTCAGCATGGCGAGTTTGTTCAAGCCCGGCCACTTTCCGCCCGGCGGGCTTGATTCGTTCCGCACCCGCGGCCTCATCATGTTCATCAACATTCCCCTCACCGCCAACCCGGCCGGTGTGTTTAACAACATGTCATCGGTGGCGCGGGGCATGTGCGACCGCCTCGGCGGCCGCCTGGTCAGCCGCGAGTTGCAGCCGCTGAGCGACAACGACATTGAAATGATTCGCGGCGGCGTGGACAAGGCGGCGCGCGGCCTGGAGCGCAACGGCGTTTCCCCCGGCGGCGCCGATGCGCGGCGGCTGTTTTCCTGAGGCGGGCGGCATGAGCGGCAGCATGAAAAAACCGGCCCGGGAAGTTGCATCGCTGCGGCGGGAAATTCGCCGCCACGACCACGCTTATTACGTACTGGATGCGCCGGTGCTGAGCGATGCGGAATACGATCTTCTGTTCCGCCGCTTGCAGGAGTTGGAGGAGCGGCATCCCGAGTTGGTCACCGACGATTCCCCAACCCAGCGGGTCGGCGGCAAGCCGGCCGGCAGGTTTGCCGAAGTTAAGCACGGCGCGCCCATGCTGTCCCTCGGCAATGCATTTAACGAAGCGGAAATCCTCGCCTTCGACAAGCGCGTGCGCGAAAAACTGCAGGCGCCGGAAGTGGCATATGTGGCGGAGCCCAAACTGGATGGCCTGGCGGTGAGCCTGACATATGAAAACGGCGTGCTGAGCCGCGCCGCCACCCGCGGCGACGGCTTCACCGGCGAGGATGTGACCGCCAACATCCGCACCCTGCCGTCGGTGCCGCTGCGCCTGCACGGCACAAGCCATCCGCCGATGGCGGAGGTGCGCGGCGAGGTGGTGATGACGCACCGGGGATTCGCCGCGCTTAACGAAAAGCAGAAAGAGAAGGGCGCCAAATTGTATGTGAACCCGCGCAACGCCGCCGCCGGCAGTTTGCGCCAACTGGACCCGCGCCTGACCGCCGAGCGGCCGCTGGAAATTTTCTTCTACGCTTTCGGCGCCAGCCGGGGCATGGACCAAACGGCGCCGCCAAGTCATGAAGCGATGCTGAATTTGTTTCGCGCCTGGGGTTTGCGCGCCAGCGCGGAAACGAAAATCATGCGCTCCATCGCTGAGTGCATGAAACACTACGAACATCTTCTTGCGCGCCGCGCCGAACTGCCCTACGACATTGACGGCGTGGTTTACAAGGTGAACGATTTCGCCGCGCGCCGCCGGCTTGGTGAAGTCTCGCGCGCGCCGCGCTGGGCGGTGGCGCACAAGTTTCCCGCCGAGGAGGCGCAAACCGTGGTTGAAGCCATCGACACCCAGGTCGGGCGCAGCGGCGTGGTGACGCCGGTGGCGCGCCTGCGGCCGGTTTTTGTCGGCGGTGTGACGGTATCCAACGCGACGCTGCACAACGAGGAGGAAATCAAGCGCAAGGATGTGCGCGTCGGCGACACCGTGGCGGTACGCCGCGCCGGCGACGTGATTCCGCAGGTGATTTCGGTGGTGAAAGAAAAACGCCCGGCGCATGCAAAACCTTACCGCTTTCCCGCCACATGCCCGTCCTGCGGCAGTGCGGTGGTGCGCGACACCGAGGGTGAGGCCGGCGAGGGTGACGGCGTGGTCAGCCGCTGCAGCGGCGGGCTGGTGTGCCCGGAACAGACGGTGCGGCGGCTGCAGCATTTTGTCTCGCGCGCGGCGTTTGACATTGAGGGGCTGGGCGGCGAGTTGATTCGGGAATATCTGGAGCATGGCTGGATTTGGTCGCCGGCGTCAATTTTTACGCTGCCATCGCGCATGGAGCACATTCTGGAAATTAAAAAACTCACCAACGCCGGCCAGGCTGTTGCAAACCGGGTGAACAATCCCAAGGATTCATTTTCCGCGGACAAACTGGTTGCGCGGGTGGAAGAGTATTTGCAGGAAAACAAACTTGACCGCGCTCTTGCCGGACGCGTGGTGGCGGTGGAGATTGCAACCAGCGGCATCGGCGGCGGCCGTGTTGTGGAGATTGCATGTGTCGAGGTTAACCGCGCTTTGCCCGGCGGGAAGGTGTTGCACCATTATGTTAACCCCGGGTGCAAGGTGGACGCGGATGCAGTGGCGGTGCACCGGTTGTCTGGCGGTTTTCTGGAACAGTTTCCAAAGTTTGGCGCGGCTGCGGATAAGGTGGCGGATTTTATCGGCGGCGCGCCGGTGGTTGCATGGAATGCCGGGGCGAAAATGAAAATTTTGCACGGTGAATTTGCGCGGTGCGGAAAAAAGTCGCCGAAGTTTTCCGCAACCGATGCCGGCGGCCTGGCGCGCCGGTGTTTTCCCGAGGAAGAAAAACGTCTTGCCGCCCTGGGCGCGCGCTTTGACCCCCGCCCCGGCGGCCGGCGCATGCGCGGCGCGCTGGCTGATGCGCGGGCTCTTGCGCGGATTTACCCGTGCCTGGTCGGCGGCGCACGCCGCGGTGAGATAACCGCGCCGGCAAAATTGTTTGACAATTTGGTGCGGCAAATTGAAGCCCGGCGCTCGGTGCCGCTGGAACGTTTTATTTTCGCCCTCGGCATTCGCCACGTGGGTGAGGGCACCGCGCTGCTGCTGGCGCAGGTTTACCATTCGCTGGAAAATTTCACCAAAGGGCTGCAGGATGCAATGCGGGAATATGCCGGTAGAAAGAAGCGGCTGTCTTCGGTCTATTACGACGAACTTAGCGGCATTAAAGGAATCACCGGCAAGGCGGTTCAATCCCTGCTGGCGTTTGCGTTGAACTTGCGGGAATCCCATGAAGGCGGGCTTGCCCTCGGCCAATTCACCGCCGAACAGAAAATCCCGCACGTGGGAAAAATAATTCCGGCGCGGCTGGAACAAACTTACGGCACTGTGGAAAATTTTCTAAAGCGGCTTCGGGAAGCCGCCAGGGAGCCGGGCCTGCGCGAAAAATCCGCCTACCATGCGCTGAGAAATATCGAAGATGTGGGCGATGTGCTGGCGCATTCGCTGATGGATTTTCTCAGTGATGAGCACGGCATGGAAATCATGGAAAGCCTGGCAAAGCAGGTGAAGGTCATACCGGCTCGTGCCGTGGTTGTGTCTGCGGATGCTCCTTTGGCCGGCAAAACGGTGGTTATCACCGGCAAATTTGAGGGCATGGATCGTGCCCAGGCCAGGGCCCGCGCCGCTGAGTTGGGCGCCACCGTGGTTGGTTCCGTTACCTCTAAAACTGATTTGGTGATTACCGGCAAAGATGCCGGAAAGAAAAAACTTGACAAGATGCACGCCCTGGAAATCAATCGAATGGATGAGGGCAAGTGGCTGGAAATCGCTCTTCCAAACAAAAGATCCGATTCATGAGCCATGCATCAGAGCAGCATCAACACGCTCAGCGCCAGCAGCGCGCCGAAGATGCGGTTCAGGTGTTTTTCCAGCGGTGTGCCGATGATGCGGTTGCGGATTATATTGCCGGCCACCAGCCACACGCCGACGCAGGGCGGGGCGATGGCGGTGAACATCAGCGGCGCCAGCCACACCTGGTATTCGCCCACCAGCACGACGCTGCCCACCGCCATCACCCAGCCCTTGGGGTTCATCCACTGAAACAAAAGCATGGCGCCGAAGCCGGGGATGCCGGCGGTGGCGTCCAGTTCTTTTGCCGCCGAGGCGGCGGTGAAGGTTTTCCATGACAGAAAAATCAAGTACGCGGCGCCGGCGTATTTAATGTAGACCAGCGCCTCGCTCAGCAAGTCGCTGTAATGCAAATACAGCAGCGCGATGCCCAGCACCATCAGCGGAAAGCCGGCGCAGATGCCGAAGTAGGGCGGCAGCGCGCGCGCCATGCCGCCGCGTACGCTGGCCGACAAGACGATGAAGTTGTTCGGCCCCGGCGTGATGGCGGACGAAACGCAGAACACGAAAACCGCGAATATGGTTTCCAGCGCCATAATGGCTCAGCCGTCCAGGCGCAGGTTGTCGATCAGCCGCACCCTGCCGATGCGCGCCGCGACCAGCGCCTGGGCACGCTGCATTTCGCCGGCCGGCGGCTCGCCGCTCCACGCCAGTGGGTCGCGCAGGTCGGCGTATTCCACCGCCGCTCCGGCGGCGGCGAGAACCTCATCCATGGCGCGGCGCAAATGCGCGGCGTCGCGGACGTTTTCATTCCACAAAGTTTTTGCGCGCAGCAGAGCGCGGTAAATGGACGCGGCTTTTTTGCGCCCGTCCGCGGATAAAAGAACATTGCGCGATGAGCACGCCAGGCCGTCAGCCTCGCGCACCGTCGGGCAGGCCACCACCTCCACGCCGTCAAACTGGCGCGCCAGGTCGGCCACCACCAGGCACTGTTGAAAATCTTTTTCGCCGAAGTAGGCGCGGCACGGGCCGACCGCGGCAAAAAGTTTTTCCACGATGGTGCGCACGCCGTCCAGATGGCCGGGGCGGAATTGTTCCTCCAGTCCGCGGCCGAAAGGGCCGGCGTTTTTCACCGGAATGCCGGCAACGCTACCGGCGCCGGGGAAAAAATCCCCAAGGGCGCCGCTGAACACCATGTCGCAAGCGGCTGCCGCAAACATGCGCAAATCTTTTTGCGTGTCGCGCGGGTAACTTGCGTAGTCTTCAGCGTCGTTGAACTGCAGCGGGTTGACAAACAAACTAGCGCAGCACGAGTCGTTTTCCCTCTTCGCCCGCCGCAGCAGCGACAGATGCCCGGCATGCAGCGCGCCCATGGTCGGCACAAAACCGATGCTGCGGCCGGCGGCGCGCTGCTCATCGCACCAGCGGCCGGCCGCCTGCGGAGTGGCATGGTGTAAAATCATTTTCCGGTTTTGTCGCTCCAACCGCCGCACAAAAAAATCAACATGGCAATATACGACATCGCGGTCATCGGCGGCGGCATTAACGGCGCCGGCATCGCCCGTGACGCCGCCGGGCGCGGCTTGCGCGTCGCGTTGTGCGAGCAGGACGACCTCGGCAGCCACACCTCCTCCGCCAGCAGCAAGATGATACACGGCGGCCTGCGCTATCTGGAATACGGCGCCCTCGGCATGGTGCGCGGCGCATTGCGCGAGCGCGGGGCCCTGTTGCGCGCCGCGCCGCACATCATCCGCCCGCTGCGGCTGGTGATTCCCCACGGCGCCAACGCCGCGCGGCCGCGCTGGATGGTGCGGCTGGGGTTGTTTTTGTATGACCGGCTCGGCGGCGGCGGAAGTTTGCCGGGGTCGCGGGCGGTGAACCTGCACCGCCACCCGGCCGGCGCGGCCTTGCGCGCTGAGTTTGTCCATGGTTTTTTTTACCACGACTGCCGGGTGCAGGACGCGCGGCTGGTGGTACTGAACGCGGTGGACGCCGCCGGGCGCGGCGCGGATATTTTCACCCGCACCCGGTGCACGGCGGCGGTACGTGGCGCCGCGGAATGGAGGCTGGACCTGGCCGGCCGCCGCACCATCACCGCGCGCTGCCTGGTGAACGCCGGCGGGCCGTGGGTGCACCGCGTACTTGACGGCGTCACTCCGCCGCCTCCACGTTTGAATTTACGTCTGGTGGCCGGCGGTCACATCATGGTGAACCGGCTTGCCGAACACCAGCACGCCTACCTGCTGCAGAACGATGACGGGCGGGTGGTGTTTGTGATGCCGTGGGAGGAGCGGTGGACTTTAATCGGCACCACCGAGAAGGAGTTTCACGGCGACCCGGCAGCGGTGCGCGCGACTGACGATGAGGTGGACTACTTGTGCGCGGCGGTGAACCGCTATTTTCGCCACGCCATTCGCCCCGAGGACGTGGTGCAGCGATTCGCCGGCGTGCGCCCGCTGTTTGACGCCGGGCGGAAAAAAGAAAATGCATCGGCGGTGACCAGGGAATACCATCTGGACTTGAACCGTGACGGCGCGCCGCTGCTGTCGGTGTATGGCGGCAAGTTAACGACTTACCGCAAACTCGCCGAGGACGCGGTGAACATGCTGTGCCCGGTGTTTAATCTTGCCAGCCGTCCGTGGACCCGGGGTGCGCACCTGCCGGGCGGCGACCTTGGCGGCGACGTGGAATGGTTTCGCCGCAAAGTGGCGCGTGAGTTTTCGTTTCTGCCGGAGTCGGTGACGGCGAGGTGGGCGCAAACCTACGGCAGCCGCCTTTACCGCTTCGCCCATGGCGTCAAATCCGCCGCCGGACTCGGTGAGGACTTCGGCGGCGGCCTGAGCCGGCGTGAGGTGGACTACCTGCGCGCCGAGGAATTCGCCGTCACCGCCGATGATATCCTGCACCGCCGCACCGCCCTCGGCCTGGGCGCATCAAAGGCGGCGGTGGACAAACTGCAAAAATATCTGGCACACTGAGGGCGGGACGCTTATACTGGCGGTTCGCCAACGCCGGCTTCACCGAGTTCAACCATGCACAACCGCCTGCCCATTGCGCTGCTTTGCATTCGCCTCAGCATTTTTCTGGTGATGCTGGTCTGGTCGCTGGACAAATTTGTGGCGCCGCAGCACGGCGTGGAGGTGTTCCAGTATTTTTACTTTCTCCCCGGCCTCAGCACCGGCATGATTAACGCCATCGGCGTCCTGCAACTGATTCTCATCGCCGTTTTTGTCCTCGGTATCGCCCGCCGCCTGAGTTACGGCATCGTTCTGCTGATTCACGCTGTGGCCACGGTCACCCCTTTCGCCCTTTACCTGGACCCGTGGGCGGCGGGCAGCCCGAACATCCTGTTCTTCGCCGCCTGGCCGATGCTGGCGGCCTGTTTTGCCCTGTACCTGCTGCGCGCCGATGACCATCTGCTGCGGGTTAATTTGCCGCTGATGCGGTGGATGGAGTGAGGGGAAGGGTCATGAGTGAAAAACATCAGATTCGTGCACAAGAATTGCGCGACAAACACAAGGACTTTTTAGAGGCCGAGGCGGATTCAAATTTTCGTCTTCCTTGCGGGCAGAACCGTGCTCGTATCACAAGGGCACTGAGTTGGCTTGAGGCCAGCGAGAATGCCGTGGAAAAAATTGAAAGCGGCGCCATTCAAGAAAAGGATGGTCTGGACCAAAGTTTTATATTTCTTTGGATTGCCTTCAATGCCGCATATGGCTATGATCCGCACGTGCGCGCCGAGGAGGGAATGATGAAAGAGAAGGAAATTATTGAGAAATTTATAAGGAAAATCAAAACTATTAATCCCGAGGCCAATCGGGCCTTGACAGAACTCGTGAAAACTCACGGGTTGACGTTTGGCGATTTGCTTCGCAATCCGTTCATGTATGAAGGAAAGTATGGAGGATTCTGGGGCTGGGTGCGCTCCTATCGTGGCTATCTTTCTCCTCAACAGTGGAAACGCTCAAAGAAAGGGAGAGAATTCGCCGCGGAAAACAAATCGCTTAAGATGATTAAAAACAAGGACGAGTTTTTAATCATAGTGTTTGAGCGGTTGCGCGCGCTCCGCAACCAGATATTTCACGGCGGCGCGACTTTTGGGAAAGAATCACGCAACCGGTCCAGTGTTGAGTCCGGGCAAAAAGCCCTTGCTTTACTGGTGCCAATGATACTTAAAATCATGCTCGATGCGCCGCGAGACGAGAAGTGGCGCCCAATTTCCTATCCAAGATTCCGTCCGGATTTGGACGGTAGCGATGACGAGGTTTGGTTTGATGACCGCCGAATCCGCTGACAATCGAGCCCCAGCCCGATGACAGTAAAAACCATCACCCTGACCCCCGATGAAGTCCACGCCCTCGCTTTCAGCGCGCTGCTGGCTTGCGGCACGTCGCGGCCTAATGCGGAGTCGGTGGCGCGCTCGGTCACCGCTTCGGAGGTGGACGGCATTCACAGCCACGGCCTCGCGCGCCTGCCGACCTACTGCGAGCATGCGCGCTGCGGGAAGATTAAGGGGCGCGCGCGGCCGACGGTGAAGAAAACCGCCGCCGCCGCCGTCACCGTCAACGCCAACGACGGCTTCGCTCACCCGGCCATTGACAAGGGCTTTGATGCTCTCGTCCCGCTGGCGCAGCGCGGCGGCGTGGCGGCCATGTCGGTTTACAACTCCTACAACTGCGGCGTGCTCGGCTACCATGTGGAGGCGCTGGCGCAACGCGGCCTGCTTGGCTTGGGCTTCACCAACGCACCGGCCTCCATGGCGCCCCACGGCGGCCGGGCGGCGGTTTTCGGCACCAACCCGGTGGCCCTGGCGGCGCCGGACGGCCATGGCCGGGCGCTTTTAATTGTAGACCAGTCCTCAAGCGTGGTCGCCAAAAGTGAACTCGTGGTGCACGCCGCCGCCGGCAAACGCATTCCCAAAGGCTGGGCGCTGGACGCCGCCGGCAAGCCCACCACCGATCCGGAGGAGGGGCTCAAAGGAACCATGCTGCCGAGCGGCGACTACAAGGGCGCCGGCATCGCGCTGATGGTGGAGGTGATGGCGGCGGCGATGGCCGGGGCCAGTCTGGCCGTTGACGCATCGTCTTTCGCCGACAACCGCGGCCCGTCGCCGCGCACCGGGCAGTTTTTTATCGCCGTCAACCCGCGGCACTTCGGCGCCAAGCGCTACGATGAAAACATGCGCCGCCTGGCCGGCGCCATCAACGCGCAGCCTGGCGCGCGGCTGCCGGGCGCCGGGCGTTTTGCCTCGCGCAAGCGCATCGCCGCCGGCGGCATTACGTTTCCGCTGCTGCTGCACCAGAGAATCCTGAACATCATTCAACCCGAGGAGGACTAACGTGGAATTTTTCACCGACTACATTTCGTTTTTCGCCAAGACGGTGACGCTGATGTTCGCCGCCATTGCGGTGGTGGGCGCGGTGGCGGCGGCGGCGCAGCGGCACAAAAAGTCGCACGACGAAAAACTGCAGGTCAAAAACATCAACCAGCGCTACCGCGACATGGAAGCCGCGCTGAATGCCGGCATTTTGGGCCGCAAAGAATTGAAAGCGCGCGGCCGGCAGGACAAAAAAGACCGCAAGGCGCGCGACAAAAAACAAAAGCAGGGTGAGGGCGGCCGCGGCCGCATTTATGTGCTGGAGTTTCACGGCGACATGCAAGCCTCGGCGGTGGCCTCGCTGCGCGAGGAGGTTAGCGCGCTGCTCACCGTCGCCGGCGGCAAAGACGAAGTGGTGATGAAACTGGAAAGCGGCGGCGGCATGGTGCACGGCTACGGCCTCGCCGCATCGCAACTGGCGCGCCTTAAGGAGCGCGGCATTCCGCTGACCGTCGCCGTGGACAAGGTCGCGGCCAGCGGCGGCTACCTGATGGCCTGCGTCGCCAACACCATCATTGCCGCGCCGTTTGCGGTCATCGGCTCCATCGGCGTGCTGGCGCAAATTCCCAACCTTCACCGCCTGCTGAAAAAACACGACATTGACTTTGAGCAGTTCACCGCCGGCGAATTCAAGCGCACCGTCACCTTCCTCGGCCCCACCACCGACAAGGCGCGCGACAAGATGCAGCGCGACGTGGATGACATGCACCGGTTGTTCAAGGACTTTGTCATCCGCCAGCGCCCCGGTGTTGACATTGAAAAAGTGTCCACCGGCGAACACTGGCCGGCGTTGCGCGCGCTGGAGTTGGGCCTGGTGGACAAGGTGCAGACCAGCGACGACTACCTCATGAGCCGCCGCGACCATGCCGACATTTACGCGGTGAAGTTCACCGTCCGGCAGACCCTGGCCGAGCGTTTGCGCCTGCCGTTCATCAATTCCGGGTCCGGACGTACCGCCAACGCCGCCGGCCCGGCGCCCATGGTCTGAGCGGTGGCCGTGTTTACCCTCGACGGCTGCACCCCGGCGCTCAGCGGCGACTGCTACGTCGCGCCCGGCGCCGCGGTGGTCGGCAGTGTCACCATCGGCGGCGGCAGCAGCGTGTGGTTCGGCGCCGTCATCCGCGGCGACAGCGATGCCATTACCATCGGCGCCGGCAGCAACATCCAGGACGGCAGCGTGCTGCACACCGATCCCGGCTTCGCTCTCAGCATCGGCGACGGTGTCACCGTCGGCCACCAGTGCATGCTGCACGGCTGCGCCATCGGCAGCGGCAGTTTAATCGGCATCCACAGCACCGTGCTTAACGGCGCAACCATCGGCCGCGACTGTTTAATCGGCGCCCACAGCCTGGTCCCCGAAGGCCGCGCCATTCCCGACCGCGCCCTCGCTTTCGGCGCGCCGGCCAAAGTGGTGCGCTCGCTCAGCGACAAGGAAGTCGCCGCCCTGCGCGCCAACGCCGAGGTGTACGTGCGGCGCGCGCGGCAGTACCGTGAACAACTGCGCGAGGTGCAACGGTGACCGCGGTCATGAACGCGGTTGAAATCACCGCGCCCGGCGGGCCGGCGGTGCTGCGCATGGTGGAACGGCCGCATCCATCGCCGGCCGCCGGCGAGGTGCTCATTAAAGTCGCCGCGGCCGGCGTCAACCGCCCCGACATCATGCAGCGTGAAGGCCGGTACCCGCCGCCGCCCGGCGCCAGCGACATTCCCGGTCTCGAAATCGCCGGCACCGTCATCGCCGCCGGTGACGGTGTCGACGTCGGAATGGTCGGCGCCGAGGTTTGCGCGCTGGTCACCGGCGGCGGTTACGCCGAACTGTGCACCGCCGCCGCCGCATTGTGCCTGCCGTGGCCTGACGGTTATGACGCCGTCCGCGCCGCCGCGCTGCCGGAAACTTTCTTCACCGTGTGGACCAACGTCTTCCAGCGCGCCAACCTGCGGCGCGGCGAGACGCTGCTGGTGCACGGCGGCGCCAGCGGCATCGGCACCACCGCCATCCAACTCGCCCATGCTTTTGGCGCCACCGTCTTCACCACCGCCGGCAGCGACGCCAAGTGCGAAGCCTGCACCGGCCTCGGCGCCGCGCGCGCCATCAATTACAAAAGCGAAGATTTCGCCGCCGCGGTCCACGACGCCACCGGCGGTGACGGCGTCAATGTCATTTTAGACATGGTCGGCGGCGACTATCTGCAGCGCAACATCAATTGCCTGGCCGCCGGCGGCCGCCTGGTGCAAATTGCGTTGCAGCGCGGCGCCAAAGGCGAACTGGATTTGTCCGCAGTGATGCTGGGGCGGCTCACCATCACCGGCGCCACCCTGCGCGCCCGGAGCGTCACCGAGAAAACTGCCATCGCCGATGCGCTGCGCATGCATGTGTGGCCGTTGCTTAACGACAAAACCATCGCGCCGGTGATGCACAAAACCTTTCCCCTGTCCGAAGCCGCCGCCGCGCATGCCGAGTTGGATAGCGGCGTGCACATCGGCAAGGTGGTGCTGGCGGTGGACTGAGGCGCCCGGCCGGGTTTGACAGGGGCGGCGGCGGAATTTATGATAGCGCCGTCACTTTCACCCGCCCGCCCACCGCAGGAGATTCCAATGCCGCGCGATTTTTTGTTCAGTTCAGAATCGGTGTCCGAGGGGCATCCGGACAAGGTCTGCGACCAAATTTCCGATGCGATTCTGGACGCCGCGCTGGTTGCGGCGGGGAATGAACAGGCGCGGCGCCGGGTGAGGGCGGCGTGCGAGACCATGGTTAAAAACAACCGCGTGGTGCTCGGCGGGGAGATCAGCAGCGCGAAGTTGGACTACGACAAAATTGTGCGCGACGTGGTGAACGGCATCGGCTACGACCGCGACGAACTGGGTTTTAACGGCGCCACCTGCCGCGTTGAAAATTACATCGGCGAGCAGTCGCCCGACATCGCCCAGGGCGTGGACCGCGACGAGAGAAAAAACCAGGGCGCCGGTGACCAGGGGATGATGTTCGGCTATGCGTGCAGCGAGACCGGGGAGTTGATGCCGGCGCCGATTTTTTACGCCCATCAATTGATGCGGCGGCATGCCGAATTGCGCCACGCGGAAAAATTTCCATGGTTGCGGCCCGACGCCAAGGCGCAACTCAGCGTCCGCTACGAGGGCGATGCACCGGTGGCGGTGGAAACCGTGGTGCTGTCCACCCAGCACGACGAAAGTGTCACCCAGCGGCAGATTAAAGAGGCGGTGGTGGAGGAAATCATCAAGCCGGTGCTGGCGGAAAAATGGCCCGGCGGCAAATCGCAATACCTTATCAACCCTACCGGCAAATTCGTTATCGGCGGACCGGTGGGCGACTGCGGACTCACCGGGCGCAAAATTATTGTGGACACTTACGGCGGCTCGGCGCGCCATGGCGGCGGGGCGTTTTCCGGCAAGGACCCGTCCAAAGTCGACCGCTCGGCGGCCTACGCGATGCGCTATGTTGCAAAAAACATCGTCGCCGCCGGACTGGCCGCGCGCTGTGAAGTGCAAATCGCCTACGCCATCGGCAAGGCCGAGCCGGTGAGTTTGATGGTGGAAACTTTCGGCACCGCGCACAAAAAATTAAGCAGCCGGCGCATTGAACAATTGGTGCGTGCGCACTTTAAGCTTGCGCCGGCCGACATCACCGACTCGCTGGATTTACTGCAGCCGATTTACCGTGAAACCGCCGCCCATGGCCATTTCGGGCGCGCCGGATTTCCCTGGGAAAAAACCGACAAGGCGGACGCGCTGCGCGATGCCGCCGGCATTTAACCACCCTCACCGCCACCACGAAAAAACGGAGGAGCAAACCATGCCTGCACAGCCTGCGCGCAAACTGCACGAAGATTACAAAGTCGCCGACCTCGCCCTCGCCGACTGGGGGCGCCGGGAGATTCGCATCGCCGAAACTGAAATGCCGGGCCTGATGGCGCTGCGCCGCGAATACCGTGACGCGCAGCCGCTGGCCGGCGCGCGCATCGCCGGCTGTTTGCACATGACGGTGCAAACCGCGGTGCTGATCGAAACGCTCACCGAGTTGGGCGCCGAGGTGCGCTGGTCATCGTGCAACATTTTTTCCACCCAGGACCATGCCGCCGCCGCCATTGCCGCCAGCGGCGTGCCGGTGTTCGCATGGAAAGGGGAGAGCGAGGAGGAATACTGGTGGTGCGTGGAGCAGACCATTCTCGGCCCCGGCAACTGGCGCCCCAACATGCTGCTGGACGACGGCGGCGACCTGACAGCGATGATGCACGACAAGCATTTCAGCCTGCTGGATGACGTGCGCGGCCTGTCCGAGGAGACCACTACCGGCGTGCACCGGCTTTACGAGATGATGGAAAACGGAACGCTGCGGGTGCCGGTGTTCAATGTGAACGACTCGGTCACCAAGTCAAAGTTCGACAATTTGTACGGTTGCCGCGAGTCGCTGCTGGACGGCATCAAGCGCGCCACCGACGTGATGATTGCCGGCAAGGTTGCCGTGGTGTGCGGCTACGGCGATGTGGGCAAAGGCTGTGCGCAGTCGCTGCGCGCCCAGGGCGCGACGGTGCAAGTCACCGAATGCGACCCGATTTGCGCACTGCAGGCGGCGATGGAAGGCTACCGCGTGGTCACCATGGAAGACGCTGTGCCGCACGGTGATATTTTTGTCACCGCCACCGGCAACTGGCACGTCATCACCCGCGAGCACATGGCGGCGATGAAAGACCAGGCCATTGTTTGCAACATCGGCCACTTTGACAGTGAAATCGACGTGGCCGGCCTGCGCGAATACCAGTGGGAAAATATCAAGCCGCAGGTGGACCATGTCATTTTCCCCGACGGCAAGCGCATCATCCTGCTCGCCGAAGGCCGCCTGGTCAACCTCGGCTGCGCCACCGGCCACCCGAGTTTTGTCATGTCCAACTCGTTCACCAACCAAGTGCTGGCGCAGATGGAACTGTGGGGCAACCCGGGCAAGTACGGGAAAAAAGTTTACGTGCTGCCCAAAGCGCTGGACGAAAAAGTCGCCCGCCTGCACCTGGACAAAATCGGCGCGCAACTGACGCGGCTCAGCGCCAAACAGGCCGAATACATCGGCGTGCCGGAGGAGGGGCCGTTTAAGCCGGAGTATTACCGGTATTGACGGCGGTTCCGGACCGAGTCACATTTGATTTGTCTGGAGTTCATCACTGCCCAGGCGCATTGGAAAGTCCAATGATATTTGCGAGGTTGGCGAGGGTGAGGGCGATGTAATTGTCGCGCTTCTCCCCAAAGGTTGCATTTCTTTCTTCCGCCGCCTCGCAAAAAAATATCGGCGGAAGAAAAATTGTATTTTACAATCCCGTAAATCATCCGCCGCAGTGCCCGGGCGCTGAATTAATGCCACATGTTTCTGCCGGTGCCAGCCAATGCACTTGGCATTATGCATGCGCACAGACTTGGCTGGATGGAAAATTCAAAATTTGACAATGTTAGCCTTCACCACTGCCCTCCCCAGCGAAGCCCGGCCGCTGATCGACGCCTTCCGCCTCAAGCGCATTTTCCATGAGGCGCCGTTTGCGATTTACCAGGGCGATGAAGTTTTTTTAATCGTCAGCGGCATCGGCGCCGTTGCAAGCGCATGCGCCGTCGGCTTTTTGCGCGGGCAAATGGATGCGCCCGCGGCCTGGCTCAATGTCGGCATTGCCGGAAACGCTAATCTTGCGGTGGGCGAGGCGATGCTGGCGAATAAAATCACCGATGCCGCCGGCGGGCGCAATTGGTATCCGCCGCGCGTGTTTCCCTGGACCGGCCGCGACGGCGCGCTGGTGACGGTTCCGCGGCCGCGCTCCACATATGCGGCCGGTGAGGCATATGATATGGAGGCGGCCGGGTTTTATCCCGCGGCCTGCCGTTTTGCCGATGCGGAGTTGGTGCAGTGTTTGAAAATTATTTCCGATGGCCCGCTGTCTTCGGCGTCCGACTTGGACAAGACGGCGGTTGCCAACCTGGTGCACGGGCGCATGGAAACAGTGCTGCAACTTGCCGAAATTTTGCAGTCACTTTGCGCGGAAAGCGCTTATGATTGGCCCAACAGCGCGCTTTACGAAAAAATTCTGCGGCAAACCCGCTTCAGTGAGGCACAAAAACAGCAACTCAAAAACCACCTCCGCCGCCTCGCGCTCCTTGCGCCGCAGGCGGATGTTGGCGCGATGATTTCCCTCACCGGCGCGCAAAGCGCGGGGCGGATTTTACGGCGGCTGGAAGCGCGCCTCGGCGCGGCATCACGGGACGGCGGCCATGGTTGATTTGATTTACCGTGAATCCGCCCTGCGCGGCGATGCGCGGGCCGAGTCGGTGCTGCGGCGTTTTCCGAAGGCGTCGGTGGTGGAGTGCGAGCGCTACGGCGAAGTGTTCAACCCGAAGGCGCAAAACTTCCGCTTGCAGAAAAAACGCCCGGCGCTCATTCTCGCACGCAAGCATCGCCGCCGGGTGCTGCCGGCGCCGCCCGGATACGGCGTTGGCGGCGCGCACAACTATTATTTTTCCCACATGCTGAACTGCGTTTATGACTGCCGCTACTGTTTTTTACAGGGCATGTTCCGCTCGGCGCATTATGTTTTGTTTGTGAACTTTGAATCGTTCCAGCGCGACATGGACGCACTACTGGCGCGCCATGCCGGCGGGCCGGTGTGGTTTTTTTCCGGCTACGACTGCGACAGCCTGGCGCTGGACGGCATGAGCGGTTTTGCCGATGCCTTCCTGCCGTTTTTTGCCGGGCGGCCGCGCGCGTTTCTGGAACTGCGCACCAAGAGCACGCAGGTGAGCGCGCTGCTCAGGCGCACGGCGCTGCCCAATGTGGTGACCGCGTTCAGTTTCACTCCCGGGGAAATTTCCCGCGCGCTGGAGCACGGCGTCCCGTCCATTGCCAAACGCATCAAAGCCATCGCGCGCCTGCAGCGGAACGGCTGGCCGGTGGCGCTGCGCTTTGACCCGCTCATGGACAGTGCCGACTTTCGCGGCTCATATGCGCGCTTGTTCGACGCCGTGTTTGCCGTGGTCGATGCCGGCGCACTGCACTCGGTTTCCCTCGGCGCGTTTCGCATGCCGCGTAATTTTTATAAAAACACCGCCCGCCTGTTCCCCGATGAGCCGCTGTTTGCCCGCGCTTACGCCACCGCCGGCGGCGTCACCGTCTACCCGCCGCAAACCGAGCGCGCGATGGTTGACTTCTGCGCCGATAAAATTTTGCGCCATGTCCCGGCGCAAAAATTTTTCCACAACACCGCCGCCGCCGATGCGCCCGGCGTTTAGCAAAAAATCTTTTCTGGTCACCGGCGCAAGTTCCGGCATCGGCCGCGCCGTCACCGAGTCGCTGCTGGCCGGCGGCGCAAAAGTCACCTGCATCGCCCGCGACTTGTCCGCCGCCGCGCCGGCGGAAAATTTCCGCCGCTGGGAAATGGACCTCGGCGATTTGAAAAAACTGCCGCAGAACCTCGCCGCCCTGCAAAAGCAGTGCGCCGGCCTGGACGGCGCGGTGCTGTGCGCCGGGGCCGGGCGTTTTGGCTCGCTGGAAGAATTTTCATATGGCCAAATCAGCGCGCTGCTGGATTTAAATTTAACTTCGCAAATATATTTAACCCGCGCGCTGCTGCCGGCGCTGAAACAAAACCGCGCGCATCTGGTTTTTATCGGCTCCGAATCGGCCCTCGCCGGCGCGCCCCGGGGGGCGGTGTATTGCGCGGCCAAGTTCGGCCTGCGCGGCTTCGCCCAGTCCCTGCGCCGCGAGTGCGCCGCGGCCGGCATGCGCGTCACCATTGTCAACCCCGGCATGGTGCGCACGCGGTTTTTTGACGGCCTCTCGTTTGCGCCCGGCTTTGATGCGGACAACGCGCTCACCGCCGGGGAAGTCGCCGCCGCCATCGTGCATGCGCTCAGCGTGGACGGCGGCGTGGTGGATGAAATTAATTTATCGCCGCTGAAAAAAGTCGTGGCGCGCAAACCGCCACCCTCACCCTGAGGCCGCCAGCCGGTGCGCCGCGCGCGTGGTTTCCGGCAGGCGGTATTTGGTGCAGCAGGCGAGGGTGAAGTTCACGGCGGCGCGGTGCGATACACGGTGGCCGGGGGAGACGAACAGCGGTTTTTTGCCGTCGCGGGTGCGCAGCACGCTGCCGATGCGCCGGTTGTTGTGCATCAGCGCGGTGGCCGCGCCTTTTTCACTGCCCGGTTCACGGAAGCGGCCAATCAGCCGCGACTTGGCGACGCCGATTGCGGGAATGCCGGTGACGACGCCGAAGTGGCAGGCGATGCCGAAGCGCCTCGGATGCGCGATACCCTGGCCGTCGCACAGCACCAGGTCGGGCTTTGCTTGCAACTTTGCCAGCGCATCCAGCAGCACCGGCAACTCGCGGAACGACAGAAACCCCGGCACATATGGAAAGTCCGCCGCCCGCACCGTCGTTGCACAGTCCGTCACCGTCAGCTGCGGGAACGAAAGTACCACGATCGCGCCGCGCATGGTTTTTTTGTCCACCATTCCGACGTCCACACCGGCCACAGTGCGCACCGCCGCATCCACGTCGCCGGCCAGGTTCACCATTTTGCACATCGCATCCTGCATGCGCCGCGCCTCGGCGAGGCTGGGCGGCGCCGGGTTAAGTTGTGTTAAGTCGCGCACTCGGCTATGGTGCCGCAAACGGTGCGGAGAAAACAAACATGATTAAAGTCGCGGTCAGCGGCGCCGCCGGGCGCATGGGCTCGGCGGTGGCGCGCGTTGCCGCCGGCGATGCCGATGCCGTGGTCACCACCGCCGTGGAGCGCGCCGGCAGCGGCGCCATCGGCCAGGACCTGGGCACGGTCGCCGGCGCCGCCGGTTGCACCGGCGTCACCATCACCGACTCCCTTGACGGCGATTTTGACGTGCTGATTGACTTCACCACGCCGGCCGCAACCGTGGATTATGCAAAAATATGCGCCGAAAACGCGCGCCGCATGGTCATCGGCACCACCGGCCTCAGCGACGCCGACAAGGCCGCCATCACCCAGGCCGCCGGCCGCACCGCCATCGTCCTCGCGCCCAACATGAGCGTCGGCGTGACCTTGTGCCTGCGCCTGCTCGCCACCGCCGCGCGCGCCCTCGGCGATGCCGCCGACATTGAAATCATGGAAGCGCACCACCGCCACAAAGTGGACGCGCCCTCCGGCACCGCGCTGCGCATGGGCGAGGCGGTGGCCGCCGCGCTCGGCCGCGACCTTGCAAAGGACGGCGTGTTCGCCCGCCACGGCGCCACCGGCCCGCGCCCGCCCGGCGCTATCGGCTTTTCCACCATCCGCGCCGCCGACATTGTCGGCGAGCACAGCGTGTGGTTCGCCGCGCCCGGCGAGCGCGTGGAAATCACCCACCGCGCCGCCGACCGCACCAACTTCGCCCACGGCGCCCTGCGCGCCGCCAAATGGCTCGCCGCAAAAGAGCGCGGGTTGTTTGACATGGGGGATGTGCTGGGGCTTTGAAGCATCGGTGCATGCCCGGCCATGTTGTCCGGCGGGCGGGGCGGGAAAAAATTTAAACATATGCCTCGCCTTCACCGGCCATCACCGCCGCCGTATTACAATACCCCGATGAAACCGGTCAACATCGCCATTGCCGGCCTCGGCACCGTGGGGGCGGGGACGGCGCGGGTGCTGGCGCGCAACCGCGGGGAGATTGCGCGGCGGGCCGGGCGGGAGATTGCGGTGACGCGCGCTTTGGTTCGCGACGCCGGGCGGGCGCGTGATTGTGACACCAAAGGCGTCGCGCTTGGCAGCGACCCGCTGGCGCTGGCCGATGATCCGCAGGTTGACATCGTCGTGGAATTGATCGGCGGCGAGAGTGTGGCGCGCGACTTAATCATGCGCGCCATATGCAATGGCAAACACGTGGTCACCGCCAACAAAGCGCTGATTGCCCGGCACGGCAACGAAATTTTTGCCGCGGCGCGCGAGGCCGGGGTGATGGTTGCGTTTGAGGCCGCGGTGGCCGGCGGAATTTCCATCATCAAAACCATCCGCGAAGGACTGGCCGGCAACCGTGTGCTGCGCGTGGCCGGCATCATCAACGGCACCTGCAATTTCATCCTGAGCGGCATGGCCGAGCGCAACTGTTCCTTTGACGAAATGCTGGCCGAGGCCGGGCGGCGCGGTTACGCCGAGGCCGACCCGTCGCTGGACATTGACGGCGTGGACGCCGCGCACAAGATCGCCATTTTGGCCGCCATCGCTTTCGGCATTCCGCTGCGCTACGACGCCGTCAACTGCGAGGGCATCCGCGGCATGAGCGCGCTGGACATGGAGCTGGCCGCCGACCTCGGCTTCACCATCAAGCACCTCGGCATCGCCGCGCGCAGCGGTGACGGCATCACCATCCGCGCCCACCCGGCGCTGGTGCCCAGGCGCCACCTCATCGCCAATGTGGCCGGGGTGATGAACGCCATTTTAGTCAACGGCGATGCGGTGGGCGACACCGTGCACTACGGCGCCGGCGCCGGCGCCGAGCCCACCGCCTCCTCGGTGGTGGCCGACATCGTGGACGTGGTGCGCGCGCTGACCACCGACCCGGACAACCGCGTGCCGCACCTCGCCTTCCAGCCCGGCGCACTGGCCGACCTGCCGGTGGTGGCGCGCGAGGAGGTGGAAACCTGCTACTACCTGCGCCTCAGCGCCATGGACAAGCCGGGCGTGCTGGCCGATGTGACGCGCATCCTCGCCGAGCGCGCCATCAGCATTGAGGCGGTGCTGCAGAAAGGCCGCGCCGGCGACGGTGACGGCGGCGCCGGTGGCGGCCGGGTGCCGGTAGTGATCCTCACCCACCGGACGCGGGAGAAAAATGTGGACGATGCGTTGCGCCGCATCGCCGCGCTGGATTCGGTGGACGGTTCGCCGGTGCGCATGCGCGTGGAATATCTGGAATGAGCGGCAAACTTTACATCACCGCCGAGGAGTTGCTGTGCGACTCTTTTGAGTTGGGCGCGCGGGTGATTGAGAGCGGCTTCCGCCCCGACTTCATCGTCGGCATCTGGCGCGGCGGAACGCCGGTGGGCATCGCGGTGCAGGAGACGCTGCATTATTTTGAACTCAGCACCGACCACATCGCCATCCGCACCTCGTCCTACCGCGGCATCGGCGAGCGCGACAGCACGGTGAAGGTGCACGGCATGGGCTACATCGTGCGCAATGTGAACGCCGAGGACGCGCTGCTGATCGTGGACGACGTTTACGACACCGGCCTCAGCGTTGCCGCGGTGCTGGAGCACCTGCGCTCGCAAGCGCGCAAGAACACGCCGCGCGACATCCGCATCGCCACGCCGTGGTTCAAGCCGGCCAGCAACCGCACCGGCCGCGAGCCTGACTATTACATTCACCGCACCGACAAGTGGCTGGTGTTCCCGCACGAGGTGCACGGCCTGAGCATCGCCGAAATCTGCAAAAACAAACCGGGTATCGCGCCCATCATCCAACGTTTGGACCGGCGCGGCCGCGACTGAAGGTCCGCCGCCGGCGCCACCGTGGCCGACATTCAAACCATCAAACGCATCTGCGGCGATGGCGGCTGGGTGGACGGCGGCGGTGCCGGCGCGGCCGCGTTCACCGTTGACCAGCGTGAAAAATTCCACGGCCGCGCCGCGCTCATCGCCATGCCGGGCAGCGCCGCCGAAGTGGCGGCGGTGCTGCGCCACTGCAACGCGCGCGGCATCGGCGTGGTGCCGCAGGGCGGCAATACCGGCATGGCGGGCGGCGCGACGCCGTCCGCCGGCGGCGGGCAAATCATTTTGCACCTCGGGCGAATGAACCGCATCCGCGAAGTGGACCGCGCCAACTTCACCGTCAGCGCCGAGGCCGGCTGTGTGCTGGCCGCGGTGCAGGAGGCGGCGCAGCGCGCAGGGCTGCTGTTTCCGCTGGCCATGGGCTCGCAGGGCTCGTGCATGATCGGCGGCGCGCTGTCCACCAACGCCGGCGGTGTACGGGTGCTGCGCTACGGCAATGCGCGGGAGTTGACCCTGGGCCTGGAAGTGGCGCTGGCCGACGGCCGGGTGCTTGATGGCATGAACAAACTGCGCAAGAGCAACAGTGGTTACGACTGGAAGCAATGGTTCATCGGCGCCGAGGGAACTTTAGGCGTGGTGACGGCGGCGGTGCTGCGGCTTTTTCCGGACGAGACACATGCGCGCACCTGCTGGCTGGCACTGGGCGGGGCCGGGGATGCGGTGCGGCTGTTCGGCGATTTTCGTGACGCCTTAGGCGGCGCGCTGAGTTGTTTTGAGTTTATGGAGGGTGAGTGCGTGGCGCAGGTGTTGCGCACAATTCCCGGCGTGCGCAATCCGCTGGTAAAAAATTATCCGGCATATGTGCTGGTGCAGAGCGGGGCGCAGTCAGCGGCGGCGGCCGGCGGCGAAATCCTACCGGCGCTGCTGGCGCGGCTGCTGGATGAAAAGAAAATTCTCGACGCCACCATTGCCGCCGGCGAGGCGCAGGCGGCGAACCTGTGGAAAATCCGCGAGGCGATTCCCGAGGCGGAAAAAAAGCGCGGCGGTTATGTCAAGCATGATATTTCGTTGCCGCTGTCGACCCTGGCCGATTTTATGGCCGAGTCGCGGCGCTGGATTGCACAAGATTTTCCCGGCGCCGTGACCGCCGCTTTCGGCCATGTCGGTGACGGCAACCTGCATTTTAATGTCCGCCTGCCGAGCGGCGCGGATGCCGGGGCATTCACCGAAAAAGTTTATGCGGAAGTGCACGCCCACGGCGGCAGTTTCAGCGCCGAGCATGGCATAGGGCAGTTGCGGAAAAAAGAGTTGCTCGCGTTCAAGAGCGCCGGGGAGATCGCGCTGATGCGGCGGCTGAAAGAAACCCTGGACCCCAACAACATCATGAACCCGGGCAAAGTGCTGGACTGAACCGCTACCCGGCCAGCGGCAGGTTAAGGGTGAACACCGCGCCCGGCGCGTCCTGGCGCTGGTTGGCCTGCAGGTGGCCGCCGTGGTGTTCGGCAATCATCCGCGCCACGTACAAACCCAACCCGAGGTGCGACTTGCCGCCGCTTTTCTGGCTCAGCGAAACCATGGGGTCAAAAATTCTTTCGCGCAAATCCTCCGGCAGCGGCGCGCCGCTGTTGATGATGCGCAGGATGACGCGGTTTTCCATGCGGTTGATGCGAAACAGCACCGGCGAGTCGCGGTCGCCGAACTCCACCGCATTGTCGGTGAGTTTGTCCAGCATCTGGGCGAAGTGCTCGGCCGAGGCGGAAATCATCTGCGCCTCAATGGTGCGCTCCACGATAAAACGGTGGCCGGGGTGCGCCACCTGGCAGCCCTCCACATAACTGCTGACAAACTCGCACAGGTTGAGCCGCTCCAGCGTTTCACTGTGCATGGCATCCTCCAGATTGGCGGCTTCGGTGAGGTTGGTGATGATGGAGCGCAGCCGCTTCAGGCCGTTCTGCGCGCGCTTGACGTACTGCGCGTATTTTTCGTTGTTGCCGGGGATTTGCTCCTCCAGATTGTGCAGCGAGGAGTTCACCACATTGAGCGGGTTGCTGATCTCGTGCGCCAGCGTGTCGGGCATGGTTTCCAGATAGCGGGTGTACTGGTTCAGTTTGCCTAACATGGAGGAAATGCCGCGCGACAGGTCGCCGATCTCATCGGCGGCGCGGGCGTCGGGTTGAATCTGCACCGCGCGCACCCGGCCTTCCGGGGTGATGGCCTGCTCCGAGGCGTTGCGCAGTTTGCGGATGCGCCGCGTCAGGCGGAAGGAAAAATAGGCCAGACTTAAAATCAGCAGGACAAAAACCGCGAAGGTGATGACGGCGATGTTCTGCACCAGTTTGTTCTGCGGGCCGAGGGTCTGGCCGCTGGTCTGCTCCACCAGCACCGCACCGAGCAGGCCGTCGGCGGACACGATGCGCGCGGCGGTGAGCAGCACCTGGGTTTCGCTCTGCGGCGTCTGGCTGCGGTGCACCGGCACCGGCGATGCAGCCGCCGCATCCGACAGCGCGCGGCTGACGATGGTGTTCCACGCGGTGTCGTAGTCGCTCTGCCCGGAGGCGCGGCTGACTTCCAGCGCGCTCAGCACCTTGCCCGACAGCCACGACACCGTCGAGGTCAGCCGCTCGGCGACGCGCGCGGCGATGCGGCCGGCAGCGGTGCCGGCCTCGGGTTTGGGCGGCGGCGGCGGGGCGGCGATGCTGGCCGGGTTGCCGACCACGGCGCGGATGCTGCGCTCGGTGTCAATAATCCAGATGCGCGCGCCGGGGCGGTCCAGGCCGCGCAGGATGTCGGAGATCTCCGGCGAGTCGCGGTAGATGCGGGTGAACGGCCGCGGCGCATCCGGGAAAGTGGACAGCACGCGGTCCACCTGGCGCGCTTCCGGGTCGTCCACATCGGCGATGGAAAAGCCGACCCGGGTGTTGCGGTCCACCAGCGCCAGCGGCAGGCGGATTTCAATGTTGTAGCCGCCGCCCACCGGCGCCTGCACCGCGGCGATGTCCAGCGGCTCGCCGGTGAGCGGATAGGCCCAATCGGCGTCCATCAGGTAGACGCTCATGCGCCCCGGGCGGCGGGCGGTGAACAGGTAGCGCTGGGTGGCGCCGCCGGCGGCCTGGGTGGTGAGCCGCAGGTGGTCGCTGTTGTTCAGCCGGCGCAGTTCGGTGTCGCGGTGGACGGTGACGTCGTCGCGCACGTGGAAGAAGGCGTACACGAAGTTGTTAAAGTGGCTGAGCACGTTGTAGAACGACAGCGCCGAGATGTCGTCCCGGGCGCTGCACTGCCACGGGTGGACGCTGAAGAAGCGGGTGTCGTTAAACACCCGGCCCCAGTCGGCGGCGCTGCCGTCGATCTGCAAGGGGCCGTCCAACTGGTGGGAGAAGAAGTCGTTGGGCCGCGCCAGCAGGGTGGGAATGCCGATGTCGGGGTCGAACAACTGCGGCCGGTTGTGCAGCACCGTGGCCACCGCCTGGGCGGTGAGGCTCAGCGCCTGCTCCTGGCCGGCGAGGAGAAACTTCTGCGTCTCCAGAATGTACCGGTAGCCGACCCAGGGCAGCAGCAGAAAGGTCATTGTTATCAGCAGCAACTTGGTGCGGATGCTGAGGATGCCCTTGCGGTTGCGGCTGCGGCCGCTTTGCTGGCTGGTGCTTTTCATTCTCAGCCGTCCCCGGCGCGCCAGCGGTAGCCGATGCCGAACACCGTTTCAATCATCGCAAAGTCGGCGTCCACCTCGCGGAATTTTTTGCGCACCCGGCGCACGTAGCCATTGATGGAATTTTTTTCCACATAACTCTGGCGCGTCACCTGCATCAGGCTGTCGTAGGTCTTGACCATGCCCGGCTTGCGCGCCAGCGACTCCACCAGCCAGAACTCGGTGAGGGTGAAGTTGAGCGCGGCGCCGTCCCACGACGCCGCCATACTGCCGGGGTCCATGCGCAACTTGCCGAGGGTGAGGGCGCTCTCGTCCTCGCTGCGCGACTGGATGCCCTCGGCGATGCGAAACAGCGAGTTAATGCGCACGGTGAGAAACGGCAGGCTGACCGGCTTGGTCAGGTAGTCCCAGGCGTCCAGCCGCAGGCCGGAAACGCGGTCTACATCACTGTCGCGCGCGGTGAGAAAAATAATCGGCAGGCCCGGACTCATGGAGCGCAATTCGCGGCACAGGTCAAAACCGCCGTCCATCTCGTCTTCCAGCATGATGTCCAGAATGGCCAGGTCGGGCAGTTGCCGGCGGAAGTGGGCGAGGGCGTCTTTGCGGTTGGCGAAAGTGCAGATGTCGTAGCCCTGTGATGACAGCGCATCGGCGTAGTTTTCGCGCTGGTCGGCGTCGTCCTCAATGATGGCGATGGTGCGGCTCATGGCTTTTTTGCAAGTGTTGTTTTTTTGGCACAGCCGCCGGTGGGCGGAATTCCTTGTCTACATAACACGATTCGCCGCCCGGCTGGAGAATTCGGGGCAAATGCCACTGCTTTGCCACATGTTAAGCCGCAAGTTGCCACCCGGCGGGGCTGTAATGGGCGCACGAGTAACCACAAATGGCGGTGCGATAATGAACAGCAAGCGGGTTTTTGTCCCTTTGACCGACGAAGTCCTTTACCGGCATCCGGAATGGATTGCCGAGGGCGGCGCGCTGACGCCGTTCAACGCCGGCTTGCCGTGCTACCGCTGGCTGGCGGAGCAGGGCGGCCATGCCGCCGCCACCGCAACTTTCACCGAAGCCGCGCCGACCGTGCGGCCGGTGCGCCGGCGGGGCGGGTTGCTGCCGGCAAGACGCCGCCGCCTGCCGTTTGCGCCGGCCTACGGAACCTGAAAACACCGCGCCAACCCGAAGCCAAAAACGCGCCGCAAAAACGGCGCGTTTTTTATATCCCGGCCTCACCCTCAGCGCAGAACATTGGCATCCGGCGGTTTCCGGTATTGCTCAAATTTGAACAAATTTTCCTGCAGCCGGCCGTTGCCAATCATGGACAGTTTCTTGATGGAAAATCCCGGCATCATATCCAACAATTGCTGCGTGCCGTAGTCCGGCGACACCAGCGCCTCGTCGGTGAGCGGGATGTATTCCAACTGCTCATTCTGCATGAACTCCATGCGCGACGGCGCCGCCGGCATCTCGCCGCGCAGGGTGGTGTAGAAATACAGCAGGCTGTCCTCCTTGCAGCCCTTGCTGACCTGGTCAATGGCGCGAATGATGCGCCGATGGTCGAGAAAATTAAGAAAATCCCACAGCAGGACCAGGTCAAACTTGTGCTTCTGCGTCAACTCCACCAGCGCCGGCGGCAGCGGCGGCTCGGTTTGCTCCTCGTCCTCGTCCGGCTCCTCGCCTTCGGGCGGCTTTGGTGCGCCGAGCAATTCTTCAAAGCAGTCAAGCACATAAATGCGGCAGTTAAACTGAAACAGATAGTCCGCCAGCGACTGCCACACCGGCCCGGCGTTCAGGACCAGCAGTTTATCCTCGCGCGCCGCCAGCAGGTCGTACATCGCCCCCAGCCCCGGCGAGTCCATCACCCCGGAGGAGGCGCCGGTTCCCTTCCGCAAGCGCTGTTGGGCCTGCTGCAGCGACATTTACGGAGGCTCGCTTGCTGCCCGGCGCTCAGGGATTCCGGGCCTCGTCGCGGCGTGGCGGAATCTTGTCCTCGGGTTTGACGGCGCCGCGGCCCTCACCGTCGGTGTCAATGGAGCCCTTGAATTTGCAGCCGTCCTCAATGACGATGCGCGGCGTGACAATGGAGCCGTAAACGCGCGAGGTGTTTTTCAGGGTCACCAGTTCCGAGGCCTTGAACTCGCCCTGGGCGTCGCCTTCAATGCGGATGGTGCGGGCGAAGACCTTGGTGTTGGCGCGCCCTTTGGGGCCGATAATCACGTCGTTGTCCTTGATGGAGATGGAACCCTCCACCTTGCCGTGAATGACCAGTTGCTCGCTGCCGTTGATGTCGCCCTTGATGTTGATGGTGGGCCCGATGGCGGCCCCGCCGCTTGCCGGCCGCGCCGCCGCGCCGGGAAAAGTGGACACCTTGCCGCCCGGCGCGTCCTTCTCCGCCGCCGCAACCTCGGAATTTTCAGGTTTTTTCCACATCGGAAGTTCCTCGCTGTGTTGTGAATGGATGCGCCGAGTGTAAAACGCCGGGCGGAGGATTTCAAGGGTGTGTACGGGTTCAATACATGTAAGACAATTCAAGCGGTCTCTTTAAGATGTTGATAGGACGCCATGGTGTGCGGAAGTTTTGGCGTTTGCGCCCTGTGGGCGGTGTGTTGTTGGTAGTCGTCCAGCGCATGGTTGACGGCTTGCAAGGTCAGTTCATGCCGATATTAGCCGTAGAACTCCTCGCGCTTATGTGCGGTGTGCGCGTTCCACATGGGCTTTGTATTTGGGGCTTTTCGGCGGTAGCACGGACAGCGCAATGTTGCGTTGTTGGCAAGCGGTTTCGAAAGCGGCGCGGAACTCGCTACCGTCGTCCTTTGGATGGCGGTGACGGCGAATGGCACAGTGTTCACCTGTGGATAAGAAAGCGGGCGGCGTTGCGGCTGGTGGCGCTTTTGTATGCGTGGGCGACCAGGTGGCCGGTGGCCGGGCACACGGTGGCGAAACCCTTCACCGTGGCGGGGAATGACACGCTCATGTGACCCATTTGCACCAACTCGCCCGAACCGGCGGTGCATATGCTAAACTTCCATCTCGCGGCATGGCGGTTAAAAATGGGCCGGTGCTTGGGTTTGGTGCGACCGGCCGCTTGTGCGGCAATCCACGCGCCCCGTGAGGGGCGCGACCCCAGCCAGCGTCGCGCTGGTTTCAATTCTCGCGCGGCGAGGTGCGATGTCAGGCAATCGATCATGATGTAAAATGCGCCACATGAAAAATTCGGACAAATCCAAAAGGCACCCAAAACACTGGCTCAGCGGTGAGCGCGCGAAAAATTTTCGCCGCCGGCTGGGCGCCACGGTATCCAGCGGCAAGGGCGGCCACACTTTCACTTTCAAGTTTCCGCTTGCCGCCGCGGCGCCCGATGAAGCGGCGCGCGACGCTCTGCGCGTTCAGTACCGACGGCTGGCATCCATCAAAAAACATTCCCTGTTTCACTTTTTTGCGGCGGTGCATCTGGCGGGGTTTCGACTCTTTACCAACGAATCAAGCGCGAGGGCGCATATCAACAAAGACGCGCGACGCGATAGCGCAATTAATGAACAGTTCCGCGAAGCGTTTGGACTGGAAGGTTCCGCCGGTACGGGCCTGCTGGAAGAGTTGGGGAAAGATTTCCGCGGCAACAAGAAAAATTATGATGGCGTTCGGCATCGCATCATGGCCGCTCTGAACATCCCCGAATCGAAAGACGATGATGCGGACCGCCCGCTCTCCGAATTCATCGATGCTTTGAGCCGGCGCATAACGGACGGCCAACTTTGGGCAAAGAGCAAAGAGAAAGACCGGTGGAACGCCGTGGTTGAAGCGGGCAAAGACGCGGGCTTTTCTTTCGCGTTGCCGGAAGAAGGGGAGTATGCGTTTCGCATTTTGTGGGATGGCGCAACGCAGGCGTTTCTCGGCCGCGCAAAATACGCCGCTGAAGACGACCTCGAATACGCCATGCATCAGATGGTGTCGCTCGCCGCGTTCATGGCGCGGGCGGAAAGCAGGCCTGAGAAGGAGGCCACCATCAAGGAAATCTTGCTCTCCGACACGCAAAACTACAACGCCCTCGCGTGGCTGCTTAACCCAAAAGGAAAAGGGGGAATACAGCTGTTCTCTCGGCCGGCACCAGACGTTCGTGGCTTTCTCCTCGGCGATTGCCCGAAGCGGGCGCTGGATGAAATACGGCGCGCCGCTTGCGCTTTGTTGGAAGATCCTCAAACCGGCTATGACGGCTTTCGCTCGTTGTTTGGCGGCAGCATCGCCAGTTTCATCTCCAACTACTGGCAGCGGTTGAACGAATTAAAACTCAGTTTGAATGAAATCGGGGGGCAACCCGATGACATTGAAAGCAGCCTTACGCAACTGAAACGGGAGAACCGGTGCGCCGACATAGAGGAAGAGTTCGCCCAGAATTTCCCCGGTGGCTTCAGCGAGTTGAAACGGGTTCTGGAAAACATGACCCGCAAAAAAGCGCAAGCGCAAGAAGCGTTGGACGCGCTGATGGGGAAGGGGAAGCATGTCGCGGGCAAGGCGCATGTGGAAAAGGTGGAGGCTTTCAGCGACTCTTTTGAGGAGTGCCGCGGGCTGTTTCTTCAACTGGCGGAAATTATCCGCAAAATGACGAATGGCAAGAAAGGCGACCACGCTATCGCCAAGAAGTATTTGCCGGGATACTTCTTCCCAAAAACCAAAGAAACCGAAGAGGGTGCGGAGGATGCGACCAAGTTTCTGCGGCGTAAATTGAATCATTACCGCGGCGCGCCGGTGTATTCGGCGGCCGACATTGAACAAGTGTTGCGGGAGGACAGCGAGCGATTGCAACTGCTTCGCCGGCAGCGGGCCGCGCACTGGGAAAAAATCGCGGCGCAAGCCGCCGTCGACATTGTTGCCGGGCATGAAAAAACCGAGCGGCAACGCGCCGGAAAGCGTGTGCGGGACGCCAAAAAACACATCGACTTTTCCGAATTGGCATGCCGCCGCATATTGCAGCGCATCGCTGATGCGGTGCGCAAATGCGGCGCTGAGGAAATTCGCAATGGCGGCATGACCCTGTTTAACGATTCCGGGGTTTTTGCCAATCCGAAAGAATCCGCGGGCTTTTTTGCCGAGAACAAGGGCCGTCTGTATAAGAGTCCGTTTTCCGAGTATCGCCATGACGCTTTGCTGTTGGGGTGTCGTTTCGCCGGGAAACAGATGCGCGTGGAAACGGAAAAATTTGTCCGCCGATTCTGCCAATGGGTGGAAGAGTTGGATGTCGATGGCGCAAAAATCGCCCGCGATGCGGCATTGCTGGAACAGTGCGTGTTCGGTCTGCGCGTAAGCGGGTTGTCGGATAAAGTGCCTTCCGCCCTGGTCGAGGGGGCGCAAAACAGCGAGATTTCGCTGCCGGTCAGTGTGCGTTTGGCGCTTGAAAACGACGAAATCCAACCCGGCGTGGTGGCGCGAATTTTCAACGGCTACGGGAGCGAAATCAGCGGCTTGTGCGCGAAATTGTCGCGAGAGAAAATCACCGCCAAGATACGCCTGCAACATATCGATGACAAAGCCCTTTACTGGCTGCCCAAAGCGGGCAAGGTTTGGCGGCTGCCGGACACCATCGCCTGCGGCAGCAGCGCGCTGGCCAAAGGTTGGCATCATTTGCAAGACGAAGACAAAACTTTGTTTGTCGATGGCGACACGAACAAGGGCATCGCCGCCGGGCGCTTGGCCGATGCCGTGAAGTTGCTGGAAAAGAACAGAACAACCGCCGAGGGAGAAAGCATGCTGCGCGCTTGCTTGCGCGAAATCCCGCATGACTGGCATTACAAGTCGGACAGAAACTACGCGATGCTCAAGCCGGCAGCGGAGGAGAAACATAAACCTTTTGTTAAGGATGGTCAGTCGCTGGACGGTTTGCTGGAAATCAAAAGCGGCAAAATCATCCTGAAAAACAGGCGCGGCGACCGCGACCCGAAATCCTATATCCGGCTGGCCGGCCCTTCGCGCTATAAAGGCTGGCTGGACAAAGCGCTTCTGGACGATGGTCAACAAAAAGTAACCTTCGGCGATACCTCGCTGGTCGCCGAAGAAGAATACGCGCAAACTTTTGACAATGGCGTAATGCGCGCCGAGTATATGAAAACGCGCCTGCAAGCGGCGGTCGTTTTCAATGTCAATTACAGCGGCGGCCGCTCGGACAATTTTCCCTGGAACAAATTCATTGCCATCGACCTGGGTGAGCGCGGCATTGGCTGGGCCGTTTTCACTGCGCCCAACGCCAAAACAAAAGACAAGATTGACCCTGATGAAAGCGGCCATGTGGCCGTGCCGGCGTTGCGGCATCTGATTTATCGGGTGGAGCATTACCGCCGCAAAAAACAACCGGCGCAACGATTTCAGAGCAACAGCAACTTGTCGTTGCAGCACATGCGGGAAGCGGCAGTCGGCGAATTGGCCGGCGTGATAGACGCGCTTATGGAAAAACACAAGGCCTTTCCGGTTTTCGAGTCATCCGTCAGCGGCTTTGAGAGCGGCGGCAGAATGCTGAAAACGATATACGGCTCGATTTTGCGCCTGTATACATTCAGCGCGGTGGATGCGCACAAAACCAAGCGCGCCCAGCATTGGCTTGCGGGCAGAGCGCCGGAGTGGGAGCATCCGCTGTGGAGGAAAGCGGACGGAAAGCCGCTTGATTTGTATCCCGGCGCGGATGTCCCTCCGGCCGGCACCTCGCAAACCTGTTCGGAGTGCGGCGAAAACCCGCTGCAAATCATCGACAGGTTGAAAGAGAGCGGAATCGATATTCCGCTCGTCTCGGACGGCAACGGCATGTTAGTGCTGGGTGCGGATGCCGGCGCGCCGCGCATTTATATCTATGGCGGCAAAGAAGCCCGGCGCGACTCCGACAACCCCCTGCCGTCTCTCGGAAAGGTGAAAAAGAATTTCCGTTTTGGCGGTTACGATGAATTGAAAAAGCATGTAAAAAACGAACTGCGCCATCGACCGCCGTCCATGCGCAGCAAAGACACGACCCAGTCGTCCTACTTGTCGCCTTTCGTCGATGTTCAAGAAAGGTTGGGCAAACTGACCGATGAAGAAATGAAGGGGCGGCAAATGTTCCGCCGCAACGGGCTGGTTTTCATGCATGCGGATGTTAACGCCGCCGTCAATATCGGCCGGAAATGGTGGCGCGAAAAAATAGCCGACAAGGATGCTTGACGGCCAGGTTTTATGCTATAGTCGGGCTTCACACTGGAAAACCGCGACGGACCCGGTCCAATCCCTGGGGTTTTCCCTTGCTACACAATGGCCGCCCCGCTTGCGGGGCGGTTTTTTTACGCCTGCGGCACGCCGCCGGGCAGGCGGTAGGAAACTTTCAGCGGCCGCCCCGCCGCCTTTTCCCCTTCCACCGGCAGGACCAAGCGGCGCATATCGCCGGCGAGGTAGGCGCGCAACGCCAGAACCATCCCGTGTGCCATGCTTTTGCGGCGCACATGCTGGCGGGTGGCGGGGATGTATATCACATCGTCCATCAGGTCTTTCAGGGTCTGCAGCGCATAACCGGTGTATTTTTCCTCGTCATCGGCCTCCCGAACCGCCTGCAGCGTGGCTCGTTCCAGCCAATACCGCGCGGGTTCCATCAGGTCATACACCAGCGCCGGATAGCCGGACGGCTCATGCAAAAAACCGTGCGTGGGCGCAAGGCGGTGCAACAGCAACCAGCGCAAAATCACCCCGGACAGAAACACTGAGCACGCGTTCAGGGCTTGGTTAATCGGGTGTTTTTTGTCGCGGCGACTGACGCCTTCAACGCCGCACTCGGCGTAGTAACGCGTCCAGTAACGCCGCGAGCATTGGGCCTCGATGTTGCGCGCCTCGGCAATACTGCGCGCGCGTTTGAGCGCCGACAGCATGGCGATTTGCGGCGGCATGATGTGTGCGAACGATTTGACGCGCTCCCTGATAAGCGTGCGCGCGATATACACCCTTCTGATTTGATTCTCGCGGCACAGCACTTGGCGGGTCAGCATGTCTTTCTCGTCGGCCCGGCGGGCGGGCAAAAAACAGTATGGGTTCGACAAATTGCGACGGTGGATTATCAGCGGTATGCGGTGCTGGCCGAGCGCGTCCAAGAAATCGACCGGCAAACTGCCGACGGCGCCGTAAATCATCACACAATCTATCTTCGCCAGATTAAGGGACAGCATGCCGCCGCGGTACACCGCCAGATAGGTGTTTTTTGCCTTCTCTTTCTTAATCTCTTGCAGGTAAGGCAACCACACCGAAACCTTCCCCGCGCGCGCGGAACTTTTATATGTCCAAACCGAATCGGGGTGGCTTAATTCATCGATTTTCATAGCAATATACCGGTTTTGTTTCGCGGAAATAGGTTGACTTTTCACCAGATTAACATATTATCGCTCAGCATTGTGTAGAGTGTGAGGGGCACGCGCCGCTCACCGGCTCAGCATTGTGTAGAGTGTGAGGGTGAACTGCTCTTCACCACTCAGCATTGTGTAGAGTGTGAGGGCGGATGCAACTGCCGCAACTCAGCATTGTGTAGAGTGTGAGGGACCGGCCGGCGCCCCGCACTCAGCATTGTGTAGAGTGTGAGGGGATGGGCAGCGCGGCCGGCTCAGCATTGTGTAGAGTGTGAGGGCTCCTGGCTGAAGTTCGAACTCAGCATTGTGTAGAGTGTGAGGGAAAATCATCATCACCACCACTCAGCATTGTGTAGAGTGTGAGGGTCGCCTCGCCGTCACGTTCTCAGCATTGTGTAGAGTGTGAGGGTAACATCGCCATCGCAAACTCAGCATTGTGTAGAGTGTGAGGGCAACGACGAAGAAGTAAAATAACTCTCATCGCCGTCGGCCCCATCGGCGACAGTTTTCCACCTCCGCCGCCATCACCCTCACCGCCGCTTTCCGAGCCGCCCTCAGCCGCCCTCGAGAAAACTCAGAATCTCATAATACTTCCGCACCCGGTTGACGAAGGTGACGGCCTCGCGGCCGCGGGCGTAGCCGCGCGGGGTTTTTTTGTACCACTTGCGCTGCTGCTTCAGCGGCAGGTAGCGGCGCAGGTCGCTCCATCGCGACGGGTCGGCGCCGTCGTCGCGCGCCAGTTGCCGGGCGTCCATCACATGGCCGAAGCCGATGTTGTAGGAGGCGAGGGCGAACCACAAACGGTCGGGCGGCTGCACATCGGCCGGCTGGCGGGCGATTAAATCGGCGAGAAATTTTGCGCCGACACGGATGGACGGCGCCGGGTCGTGCAGGTTTTGTATGGGCAGGCCGTAGGACTTTGCCGTGTTCTCGGTGATTTGCATGATGCCGCGCACACCGGTGCGTGATTTTGCATCGGGGTCCCAGTGGGATTCCTGATAGGACACCGAGGCCAGCAGCCGCCAGTCCAAACCATTCAGTTGCGCGAATTGCAAAAACCAGTTGCGGTAGTAGGGCAGCACCGCGGCGACGCGGTTGTGAAAAGTTTGCGTGTCGTATACATCCACAGTTTCGGCCGGGCCCAGGTAGACATCAGCGATGCGGCCCATCTCGCCGCTGCTTCTGAGGCGGCCGATAAAACGGTCCAGCAGCCGCACCAGTTGCGGGTCGCTGCGGCGGGCGAGTGCAAAGCCGAGCGCCGGCCGCTCGCCGAGGTCGCTGAGGGTGAAGGCGACCTGGACTTTGGGGTAGTGCAGGCGGTTCACCGCAATCACATCGTCACCGGCCACGGCCAGGGCGGTGGCGCCGTCGTGCACCTCGCGCAGTAGTTGCTCATGGGTGAGGCCGGTTTCGGTCCACTGCAGCCACGGATACTCATCGCGCAGGCCGCGCAGGTACTCCACTTCTGCGCCGCCGGCGACGACGCTAAGCGGGCGCCCGCGCAGGTGCTGCACAGCGCGCGGCCGCAGCCGCTCGCGCTGGTAGGCGACTTGCAGGCGCACCCGGCGGGTGGTGCGGCTGACCGGCAGGCCGAGGGAGGCGGCGCGCTTCAGGCTGGCGCCGTTCAATGCCAGGTGGGCTTCGTTGTTGCGCAGCGCGTCCAGCACTTTGCCCGGCCCGGCGACGGTGCGCACCGCCAGCCGCAGGCCGAGGGAGGCGGCGAAGCGCGATGCAATTTCGTGCTCAATGCCGCGCCATTCACTGTCGCGCCGCTCAAGCCGCGCCGGCATCTCCACCGCCACCGCCTCAAGCACGCCGCTCTTGCGGATGTCGTCCAGCGACTGCCGGGTCTGCCCGGTCCACAAATAAAACGCCACCACCCATGCGCCGCTGAGCGCCGACACCAGGCAAAATGCGGCGCCGATGTAGTGGCTGCGCACCATGGACAAGTACGGCAGCGGCGCCTGTCTCGAGTCAAAGAGCGGGTTTTGCCTGGCCATGGTTTGCTTTGCGGCGGCGCGCGCCGGGGTCTGCTACAATCATCGGCGGAGAGGTACCGAAGCGGTCATAACGGCGCAGACTCGAAATCTGATGGGGGCGCAAGTCCCACGTGGGTTCGAATCCCACCCTCTCCGCCACCGCCGGCACTTTCACCCTCACCCTCCCAGCGCAACGCCTTCCAGCCGCCGGTCGGCGCCGCCGGTGAGTTTGCCGTGGACTTTTTTAATCACGTGCAGGCCGCTGCGCAACTCGCGGATTTCAATTTCATGCCCGGCGCGCTGCAGGGCCGGGGCGAAATTCACGATAGCGGTGCCGGCCTCGAGTTTAATCGCGCCGCCGGTGTTGACAAAATGGCCGAGGTCGACGGCGTCCTGCGGATTCATATTCCAGTCCAGCATGGCGATTAAAGTTTTTGCCACGTGGTTGATGATATGGCTGCCGCCCATGGAGCCGAGAACGATGAACGGCTCGCCGGCGGCGTTAAACACGATGGCCGGCGACATGGAACTGCGCGGGCGCTTGCCGCCCTCCACCCGGTTGGCCACCGGGCGGCCGGCGTTGCGCGGCACGAAGGAAAAATCGGTCAACTCGTTGTTCAGCAAAAACCCGTCCACCATCAGGTGGCTGCCGAAGCCGCTTTCAATGGTGGTGGTCATGGACAGTACGTTGCCGCGCGCGTCCACGATGCTGAAGTGGCTGGTGCCGGGCAGTTCCACGCCGCGGTGTTTTCCGTAGTGTGCCGCCGGCAGCCGCGGCGGCCGGCCGGCCGGCGCTTTTTCCATCGCCCGTTGCGGATGGATTAAACGCGCGCGCTGTTCAAGATACGCCGGGTCCAGCAAGCCGCCCGGCAAGTCGACGAAATCGCTGTCAGCCATGTACAAGGCGCGGTCGGCGTAGGCCAGTCTGGCCGCCTCGGCGAACAGATGCACGGCGCGCGCCGTGGGTTTGCGGCCGAGGTTAAAGTGGCTGAGCATGCCGAGGATTTGCCCGACGGTGAGGGCGCCGGAACTGGGCGGGCCCATGCTGCAGATTTTGTGCGCGCGGTAGGGAAAGCACACCGCCGGCCGTTTGCGCACACGGTATTGCGCGAGGTCGGCGGCGCGCATCATGCCGGGGTTCAGCGGCGCGTTGTTCACGGTGTTCACGATGTTGCGGGCGGTGGCGCCGTGGTAAAACGCGGCGCTGCCGCCGGCGGCGATTTTTTCTAAAGTGTCGGCAAAGCGCGGATTCCTCAGCAGATGCCCGGCCGCCAGCGGCGCGCCGTCAGCGTCGAGAAAAAATTCGCGGGTGCGCGCAAAGAGCGCAAGATTGTCGGCGGCGCCGGCAATGGATTGCGCCAGGCGCGGCGAGACATGAAAACCGTCTCTCGCAATGCGCAAAGCCGGCGCAAACAAACCGCGCCACGGCAGAACGCCGTGTTCACGGTGCAGCGTCTCCAGCAGTTGCAAAGTTCCCGGCACCCCCACCGACAGCCCGCCCGGCACCGCCTGCCGCCATGGCAGCGGTTTGCCGGCCGCATCGAGAAAATAATTTTCAGTCGCCGCCGCCGGCGCAGTTTCGCGCCCGTCATAACTTTGCACCAAAGCCGAAGCGCGCTCCCAGTACAACGCAAAGGCGCCGCCGCCAATGCCGGATGATTGCGGCTCCACCAGGTTCAGCACCAGTTGCACCGCCACCGCCGCGTCCGCCGCCGTTCCGCCGCTATGCAGAATGTCGACCCCGGCCTGCGCCGCCAGGGGATTGGCGGCGGCGACCATGAATTGCTGCGCGCCGTTTTGCGGCGGGGCGGAGCAGCCGCTGACGGCCAGCAACAAAAACAGACCGGCGGCGGTGCGGGCGGCGGTGCTCATGACGGGTTCTCTGCGGCGAAATAGGTTTTAAGGTAATGGTCAAAGTCCACCGAGTCGGATTTTTCCATCTCGCGCTGCCGGCGGCGGGATTGGCCGGCGAGTTTGCGGAATTTTTCCTCGCAAGCGCGCTCCATCGCCGCCGCGCGGAAAAAATTTTCATGCTCTTCGGTTTTGCGCATGGTGAAGGCGAAAAAAGATTCTTTGTTGCGCTGCATGTCATCCAGCATTTGCGCCGACAGGGTGAGTTCGGGATGGCGCACGCGCTCCTGCTGGATTTTCAGGGCCGCGCTGTAACCATCACCGCCTTGCGCGCTGTCCAGTAATTCGGCCACCGGCTGCATTTGCGCGAGCAACTCGCCGGCCCAGGTCCGGAACAAAACCTCTTTTGCGTTGCGGCTCAGGGTGAGGCTCGGGCAGCGCCCCCGGTGGACGACGCGGGTGGTGTTTTCGGTGGTTTGTTTGCGCTCGCCGGCGCCCATGTCCGGGCTTTGCTGCAGCATGCAGAACAGCAGAAAAATTTCCAGCCACCGGGCCTCGGCAAGGGCAATGCCGGCCGGCGCGTACGGGTTGAGGTCGATAAAACGCGCTTCCAGATAGGCGACGCCGCGTTTTTTCAGCGCGCTGCTCGGTTTCTCGCCGGAGCGGGCGTTTTGTTTGGGGCGGATGACCGAGTAGTATTCGTTTTCAATCTGCAGCAGGTTTGCATTCAGTTGCAGGTAGTCGCCGTTGGCCTTGACGCCGATGGATTCATATGTCGGCCAAGGCGTCTGCGTCGCCGCCACTAAGGAGTCGGTGTAACTTTGCAAATTGTTGTAGTCCACGGCAATCGCCGATTGGGCGTCGTTCTGGTAACCCAGCCCGCTCATGCGCAAACAAGTCGCGTGCGGGGCGTAAATGGTGGAGTCGTCCAGATGCTGCAAACCATGCCTGCGCCCGGCGGCAAAACATTCGCACAGCGCCGGCGACGCGCCGCACAAGTACAGCGCAAGCCAGCAGTAACGGTGCACATTGCGCACCGCGGCAAAATAATTCACCGACGCTGCATCCGCCGTTTGCGGGTCAACCCGCAGCGGACAAGCGCTCCAGAATTCCGCCGGCAGGGAGAAGTTGTAATGAACGCCGGCAATGGTCTGCATTAATCCGCCGTAGCGGCGTGACAGTCCGCGCCGGTAAACGTGCTTCATTTTCGCCACATTGGACACGCCGTACTCGGCGAGCGGAATCGGGCTGTCCTTCATCAGGCACGGCATGCTGTTGGCCCACAACTTTTCCCCGCCGATGTTGCGGTAGACAAAAACATGAATCTGCTCGAGAAAACGCAGTGCGTCCCCGGCGCCGGCCAGCGGCGGTGTGATAAATTCCAGCAGCGCCTCGGAATAATCAGTGGTGATGTGCGGATGGGTCAGCGCCGAACCGAGGGCGGCGAAGTGGCGCCGGCGGGACAACGTGCCGTTTGCGGTGATGCGCAGGCACTCTTTTTCAATGCCGCGCCTTAAGTCCCGGAGCAGCGCGGCGGCGCCGCTTTGGATAATCCGCTCAACGCGGGTTTGCAGTTTGCTTTTCAACGCGGCACTCTCCGCATGCATCGGGTTCAGAGGAACAGATGAGAAAAAATTTTACCGGCCGCGATGGCCGCGTTGTTTGTGCAGTGCGCACGGCGCGCACGGTGCAAAATTTACCGCGCCGCGCCACGGCGCGGGATGGCAAGGGCGCTGATTTTACCAGAAAACGCCGCGCTCCCGCGCCCGGGCAAAATCCGCCGCCGGTGGAACGGCGCCTGTGCGTGGCGCCCATGATGGAGCGCACCGACCGCCACTTTCGCCGGCTGCTGCGCTTCATCACCGGCCGCGCGCTGTTATATACCGAAATGGTGCCGGCCGGCGCGATGCTGCACGGCGACCGTGGGCGCATGCTGGGTTTTGACCCGGCCGAAAAACCCCTTGCCCTGCAGGTCGGCGGCAGCGACCCGGAGGAGTTGCGGCGTTGCGCGCTGCTGGCGCTGGAGTGGAACTACGATGAAATTAATTTAAACCTCGGCTGCCCCAGCGCGCGCGTGCGCAGCGGCGGTTTCGGCGCCTGCCTGATGGCGGAGCCGGCGCGCGTCGCCGACTGCGTTGCGGCAATGGCGGCCGGTGGCTTGCCGGTGACGGTTAAAATTCGCACCGGCATCGGCGGCGAAGGCGGCGAGGGTGAGGGCGCGCGCCGCCACCTGGATGAGTTTGTCGCGCAGGTTGCCGCCGCCGGCTGCCGCTGCTTCATCGTGCATGCGCGCAAGGCGGTGCTGGGCGGTTTAAGCCCGCGCGCCAACCGCAACGTGCCGCCGCTGGAATACGCGCGCGTCTACCAACTGAAATGCGACTTCCCGCGCCTGCAAATCATCATCAACGGCGGCATCGTGGACAGCGCCGGCGCCGCGCGCCATCTCGGCCAGGTGGACGGCGTCATGATCGGCCGCGAGGCCTGCCGCCGGCCGCTGTGGCTTGGGCAATTGCAAAAAGAAATTTTCGGCGAGCCGCCCGCCATCACCGATGTTGACACGCTGCTGGATTGCTATGCGCCGTACATGGAAAAAAAGTTGCGCGAGGGCGCGCGCCTCAGACAGTTCACGCGCCACCTGGCCGCGCTGTTTCACGGCCGCCCGGGCGCGGCCCAGTGGCGGCGCGCTCTCGGCGGTGCGGGTGAGGGCGGCATGGAAACGGTGCGCAAGGCGCGCCGTGCCATGGCATTGGTGGAGGCACGCCGTGCGGCCTGAGTCGCCACTGTTGCGGCGCTCGGCGTTGTTTGTGCCGGGGGCGAACCGGCGCGCGCTGGCCAGGGCGCGGACGGTGGACGCCGATGTTCTGATCTTTGATTTGGAAGACTCGGCGGCGCCGGCGGTGAAGGCGGCGGCGCGGCGGCAGGTGTGCGAGGCGGTGCGCGCCGGGGGCTATGCCGGGCGCGAGTTGGCGGTGCGGGTGAACGCGGTGGACAGCGCGGAGTGGAGCGCGGATGTGCAAGCGGCGGCGGCGCTGCCGGTGCACGCGCTGCTGCTGCCGAAGGTGCACTCGGCGGCGGCGGTGGCGGCAACTGTGCAGGCGGTGGAGTCGACTGCGCAGGCGGAGGCGCCGGCGCTGTGGGTGATGGTTGAGAGTGCGGCGGCGCTGATGGCGCTGGCGGAAATCACCGCCGCCGCCGGGCGCGCGTCATGTTTGGTGGTGGGCACAGAGGATTTGGCGGTGGACATGGCGGTGCCGCCGACGCCGGCGCGGCTCGGATTGCTGGCGGCGCTGTCGCAGTGCGTGGCGGCGGCGCGCGCCCGCGGGCTGGGGGTGCTGGACGGTGTTCACACCGACTTGAATGATGCCGCCGGTCTCGCGCGCATGTGCGAGCAGGGCCGCAGCCTCGGCTTTGACGGCAAGACGCTGGTGCATCCGTCGCAGGTGGAAGTTGCGAACCGCGTTTTCCGGCCCACCGAAGCGGAGGTTGCGGCGGCGGAAACGGTGGTTGCAGCCTGGGAATCGCGGGCGGCGGGGTGCGATGTGATTGCCGTGGATGGCCGCATGGTGGAGCGGCTGCACGTAACGGCGGCGCGGCGGGTGGTGGCGGTTAAGGCTGAGGCTGAAATGAAAGACGCGGCGGCGGCGCGGCCGTCACCGCCGCTGGAGTGACGGTTAAGCGCGCTCGGCGTATTCGCCGGTTTCGGTGTTGACCCTCACCGACTCGCCCGCTTCAATGAATGTGGGAACGGTGATGCGCAGGCCGGTTTCGGTGATGGCCGGCTTGCCGCCGCCGGTGGCGGTCTGGCCTTTGATGGCGCCTTCGGTTTCGGTCACCTTCAGCGTCACCAGCGGCGGCAACTCCACGCCGATGAGCAGGTCGTTGTGGAAGTTCACCTGCACGTCGGTGTTGGGCAGCAGGTAGCCGCTGAGGCCGGCGAGGTCATCGGCGGCGATGCTGATCTGTTCGTAGGACTCGCTGTCCATGAAAACATGGCTGTCGCCGTCGGCGTAGAGGTATTGCATGCGGCGCGGCGTGACATGGGCTTTTTCCAGTTTGTCTTCGGAGCGAAAACGCTCGTTCAACTTGGTGCCGGCCGAGATTTCCTTCATCTCCAGTTGCACAAAGGCGCCGCCCTTGCCGGGTTTGACATGGGACTTTTTCAACACGCGCCAGAGTTTGGACTGGTGTTCAATTAAATTGCCGAGGCGGACTTCGGATGCGGAGATTTTCATAACCGTGAAGTATAAGGGTAAAATGCCGGGCTGGCAAGCTGAGCGCGGCAGCCGCCGCGCGGTTTGCGCCCGGTGAAGGCGAAGGTGACCAACTGCAAAAAAACTTTTGACGGCCGCGCGGCGGCGCGCGCGCTGCCCCATGCGCCGGGCGTCTACCAGATGAGGGACGCCGGCGGCGCGCTGCTGTATGTGGGCAAGGCGCGCGACTTGCGCAAGCGGGTGGCGAGTTATTTCAGCGGCAGCGCAAAAAGCGCGAAAACCCAACTGCTGCTGGGCAAGGTGGCCGACCTGCAAGTCACCATCACCCACACCGAGCGCGACGCGCTGCTGCTGGAAAATAATTTAATCAAAAGCGAAAAGCCGCGCTACAACGTGCTGCTGCGCGACGACAAAAGTTACCCTTACATTCACCTTGACGACACCCACAAGTTTCCGCGCCTCGGTTTTCACCGCGGCGAGCGCAAGCCGGCCGGGCGTTTTTTCGGCCCCTGGCCGGGCATCGGCTCGGCGCGCGAGGCGCTGGCGCTGCTGAAAAAAATTTTTCCGGTGCGGCAGTGCGAGGATTCTTATTTTCGCAACCGCAAGCGGCCCTGTTTGCAGTACCAGATTAAACGTTGCAGCGCGCCATGCGTTGGCTACATCAGCGCCGAAGATTATGCCGAGGATGTCCGCCAGGCGGTGCTGTTTCTGGAGGGCAAAAACCAGTCGCTGACCGGGCACCTCGGCCGGCAGATGGAACAGGCGGCGGCGCGCATGGATTACGAAAACGCGGCGCGCTGCCGTGACCGCATGGCGATGCTGAAGCGCATGCAGCAGAGCCAGTTCATGGAAACCGCCGGCGGTGACGCTGATGTTCTTGCGCTGGCGGCAAAGCGCGGCAAAGTGTGCGCGCATTTTCTTCTGATCCGCGGCGGGCGCAATGTGGGCGGCAAGTCGCTGTTGTTCAGCGAGCGGCTGAATGCTGCGCCGGAAAAAATGCACGAGACGGTGCTGGCGCAGGCCTATCTCGGCAAAACAGTGCCGGCGGAAATCATCGTCCGCCCGTCATTTGCCGGGCGCGACGTGCTGCAGGCCGAACTCAGCCGCCAGGCCGGGCGCAAAGTCACCATCCGCTGCCGCCCGCGCAGCGGCGGGCGCCGCGCCGCATGGCTGTCCATGGCCGAGTTGAACGCCGGACAGCATCTGGCGAGTCACTTCCACGGCCGCTCAGAGGCGATGCGGCGCGTGCGCGCACTGGCCGCCGCTTTGCAACTCGGCGGCCCGCCGAAGCGCATGGAATGTTTTGACGTCAGCCACACCGGCGGCGGCGCCACCATCGCCTCCTGCGTCGCCTTTGAAGACGGCGCGCCGCGCAAATCCGACTACCGCAGTTTCACCATCGCCGGCGCGCCCGCCGGCGACGACTACGCCGCGCTGGAACAGGCGTTGCGCCGCCGCTACCGCCGTGTGCTGGAGGAGGGCGGCGCGCTGCCCGACCTGCTGTTAATTGACGGCGGCAAGGGGCAGTTGCGCGCGGCGCAAAAAGTGATGGAGGAATTTCAACTCGGTGCGCTGCCCGTCGTCGGCATCGCCAAGGGCCGGGCGCGCAAGGCCGGGCGCGAGCGGTTGTTCTTGTCCGGCCGCCGCGCCGCCGTTATACTCGATGCGCACTCGCCGGCGCTGCACCTGCTGCAGGCGGTGCGCGACGAGGCGCATCGTTTTGCCATTACGGCGCACCGGCGGCGGCGCTCGCGCAACACTTTGCGCTCCACTTTGGAGGACATTCCCGGCATCGGCGAGAAACGGCGGCAGGCGTTGCTGATGCACTTCGGCGGTTTGCGCGAGTTGCGCCAGGCCGCCGCCGAGGAGATCGCCCGCGCCCCCGGCATCAGCCGCGCGCTGGCGCAAAAAGTGCATGAAAACCTGCACGCATAACAACCGATGCTGAATATTCCCAACGCTTTAACTTTTTTTCGCATCCTGCTGATCCCGGTGCTGGTGGCGCTGTATCTGCTGCCTTTTGCGTGGAGCAACACGGCGGTGACGGCGGTGTTCCTGGCCGCCGGCCTGAGCGACTGGCTGGACGGCTACCTGGCAAGGCGCCTGAAACAGGACTCAAAGTTCGGCGCGTTCCTCGACCCGGTAGCGGACAAACTCATTGTAGTCACCGCGCTGGTGCTGCTGGTGTCGGACGAGGCGGTGATGCGGCAGGTGCTGAGCCAAACCGTCTTCGCCCTGGTGGTTGCCGTCATCATCGGCCGCGAATTGGTGGTGTCGGCGCTGCGCGAATGGATGGCCGAACTCGGCAACCGCGCGCGGGTGTCGGTGTCCATGGTGGGCAAAATCAAAACCGCCGGGCAGTTTGTTGCGATAGCGATGATGCTCTACCGCGAGTCGGTGGTGGACGTTTCCATGCTGCGCCTGGGCGAGGTGCTGCTGGTGCTGGCGGCGGGGCTGACGCTTTGGTCCATGGTGATGTACCTGCGGGCGGCATGGGCGGGGTTTGGTCGGGGGTGAGAGTGGTATGATGCAGCCCCAACACGCCCGAAGAAGAGGTTCTCGTGGTTCCGACCAGCGTTAATTTACAACTCCATACTTTTAACTCGCCGGGCTACCAGAGCATTGTGGACCAGGTGGTTAAATTTTTCGGCAAGACCCCGGTGCATTCTTTGCCTCCCCCGGTTAATTTTCCGGGGGCTGGGGTTTATGCAATCTATTGCCTTGGAGATAGCAAATATTACCAACACTTCGGCGTTGCCAACCGAGAACAATGCCTGGACCCGATTTACGTCGGCAAGGCGGTTCCCCGGGGCTGGCGAACGGGGAGGGTTCAGACAAGTGACAACGAGCAGCCTTTGTGCTCCCGGTTACGGGAGCATGGGCGCAGTATTGCTCATGGGGCGGGGCTTGTCGTTGATGACTTCAGGTGTCGGTTTGTAATTCTGGGGGGAATGGAAACCGACCTCATTTCTTCGGTCGAGTCTCAGATGATTCGGAAATTTGACCCGTTGTGGAACACCACGGTTGACGGGTTTGGCAACCACGACCCCGGGAGCGGCCGGCATAACCAGGCCCGTTCGGAGTGGGATGTTCTGCATCCCGGGCGGCCATGGGCGGACCGTTTGACGGGTACACCACTGCAGCGCAGTGATGTCCTTGCCAAAATTCGTCAGCGCTTTCGCAACTCGACGACGGCCTCATAGAGTTGCTGGCCTTTCCCGGCTTTGGCCACACGCACTTTTGACTGAATGATGCTGTTTCCCACGCGGGTGGCTCGGGGAATGTGAATGTCCACAACTTCCAAGCCGGCAAATTCGGCAATTTTTGCGAGAAAGCAATCCGTGGGAATCATCACGCCTTGCAGAATGCTGTTGCCAATCACAACCAGCGCGGTTCCCCGCCTGCGAAGGGCGAATTTCGCGGCTTTCGAGAATCGGTAGCAGTCGTTGAAATATGACGCCGCATAATTGGCCCAGCCATTACCGCCGTATATTCCACGTCCCGAATTTTTTCCCCTTAATGTTTTCAGGCACTGGGAAATTTCTGAATCCTTGATGGGAAAGTCAAGGCCGATGTGTTCGTCCTCTCTCACAGTCTGCCAGAACTTTCCGAAATTCTGTTCTTCCAAAGGCTTCAGGTCCTTGGGCGAATGCATGAAGCCGAGCCAAAAGAGATGTGGACGGGTGTTTCGATTGTAATGGTAGTTGTTCAGGTACGGCGGTGAGGTGATGAGAAGATTCACCGAGCCGGCACTCAAAAGATTATGAGAGTCGAAAAATGACTTGTTAAAAACAGCCGCTTTGGGAGATTTTCCGCTGAGGTGGCATTGCAAAAGCCGAATGTCTTCCTCCATTTCGCGGAGTTTTCCCGCAATTTCCACAGCGACTGGAAAATCAACGACGTCAGGTCTGCCCGCAGCGGCCTTGCGCCCGAGGCTGGGCTCGTATGAATAATTTGAATAGGTCACCATTGTGGAAGCAAAGGCAAGGCGGAACATGTCGGCAACCACCGGGTCGGTTATACCCGCGATGAAATCGTGCGCCAGCAAAACCTTGTGCAAGACCTTTGGGCTGTAGAAAACGCCGCGAGTATGAAATCCTTCCGGCGCTTGCGTATCAGGCCGCCGCTTGCTCTCTATGGCGGCATTGTGAAATTCCAGAAAGTCTTCTGCCGCCTTTCCAAGGCAATCCGGGGCAATTCCACGCGCATTGAGTTTTGCCCGGCATGCAAAAGCGGCGTAGGGATTAATTTCGAAACCAACTGTCTCATGGCCGGCAAGATTGGCCTCAATCAACGTAGTACCCACGCCGGCGAAAGGATCGAGAACCACGCCCGGTTTATGAAGGTGGCGATTTAGCGCACTACGGACGAAATCCCGCGAAAACCCGGCGACCCAAGGGACCCAGCGGTGAACAGGCTGGGTTTTGTTAGTGGCAAAAGCAGGGTCGCTGAATTCGATATTTTTCGCCGCGGGCGAACAATTCCAGCCTTTCATGGCTGCGCCGATTTCAGGCTGATGGCCGTCACTGATATCGTTCATTGGAGATTCCACGCAGTGCCTGTTTTCATGCTTGCCTTTCATTCTACCCCGGTTTATAAGCAGCCCGCAATCCCATGCCTGCCCTGAATTTTTGCCATTTGACAACCCCGCCCCCCACCCCCTACAATCCCCCCCACGCGGGAATAGCTCAGCTGGTAGAGCGCAACCTTGCCAAGGTTGAGGTCGCGAGTTCGAACCTCGTTTCCCGCTCCAGATTTTTATACGGGCGCACCGGGGCTGAGTGGCAGAGTGGTTATGCGGCGGCCTGCAAAGCCGTTTACGCCGGTTCAATTCCGACCTCAGCCTCCACACCGGCCCGGGTGGCGGAACGGTAGACGCAAGGGACTTAAAATCCCTCGGGAGTAATCCCGTGCCGGTTCAAATCCGGCCCCGGGCACCATTTTCCGCAGGCGACCAATGCACATCCTGCTCAGCAACGACGACGGCTACCTCTCCCCGGGCCTGGAGTGCTTGTGGGAAACGTTGCGCCCCCATGCGCGGGTGACGGTAGTGGCGCCGGACCGCGACTGCAGCGGCGCCAGCAGTTCCCTCACCCTGCGCCGGCCGTTGCGGGTGCACCGCGCGCGCAACGGCTTTTTTTATGTGGACGGCACGCCCACCGACTGCGTGCATCTCGCCCTCACCGGGTTCATGGACGAGAAGCCCGACATGGTGATTGCCGGCATCAACCACGGCGCCAACCTCGGCGATGATGTCCTGTATTCCGGCACCGTGGCCGCGGCCATGGAAGGGCGCTTCCTCGGCTACTCGGCCCTCGCCGTGTCGCTGTGCAATTACGAAGCGGTGGACTTCAAGCCGGCCGCCGAACTGGTGGTGCGGCTGGTGGAGGCCATCCGCCATACGCCGCCGCCGCCCGACCTCATCCTTAACATCAACATCCCCGACCGCCCCCAGGGCGCGCTGCGCGGCTGCATGGTGACGCGCCTCGGCTACCGCCACCCGGCGGCGCCGGCGGTGCGCGCCACCGACCCCAACGGCCGCGAGATTTTCTGGGTCGGCCCGGCCGGCGATGTGCAGGACGCCAGCGAAGGCACCGACTTCTACGCCGTCAACAACGGTTACACTTCGGTCACGCCGCTGTCGGTGGACCTCACCCGCCACAGTCTGCTGCCCGAGTTGCGCGACTGGATGCGCAGGTTCACCCTGTAGCCGGCGGCGGCGGTGAAGTCGACTGTGGACTCCGCAACCCAGCGCCGCCGGCGCATGGACGGCATCGGCATGACCTCGCGCCGCACCCGTGAGCGGCTGATCGCCCGCCTGCGCGGCAAGGGCGCGGACGATGAGACAGTGCTGGCGGTGATGGCCGAGGTGCCGCGCCACTTGTTCGTTGACGAAGCGCTGGCCTCGCGCGCCTACGAGGACACCGCGCTGCCCACCGGCCACCACCAGACCATCTCGCAGCCGTACGTGGTCGCGCTGATGACCCAACTGCTGCTGGACGGCCGGCGCCGCCTCGGCCGGGTGCTTGAGGTGGGCACCGGCTCCGGCTACCAGACCGCCATCCTCGCCCACTGCTGCGACAAGGTGTTCAGCGTGGAGCGCATCGGCGCGCTGCTGCGGCCGGCGCAGGAGCGGCTGGCCGAGTTGCGCCTGCGCAATGTGCAGTTTGCCAACCGTGACGGTTATGACGGCTGGCCGGCGCACGCCCCATATGACGGCATTCTGGTCACCGCCGCGCCGCCGGCGGTGCCGCCGGGCCTCACCGCCCAACTGGCCGACGGCGGCCGCCTGGTGCTGCCGGTGGGGCCGGACGGCGGCCAGCGTCTGTGTGTGCATACCCGGGCCGGCAGCCGCATCAGCAAAGAATGGCACGAGGGCGTCACTTTCGTGCCGCTGCGCAAAGGAGTCGACTGATGGGGCGGCGCGGAATTTTTGCCGGCTTGTACCGCTGGATGGCGCGCGCCTCCCGCCACCGCCACGCCGAGGGCTATCTGGCGGCGCTGAGTTTTGCCGAGTCGTCTTTCTTTCCCCTGCCGCCGGATTTGATGCTCGCGCCCATGGTGCTGCTGCGGCGCAGCCGGGCGTGGCGGCTGGCTTTGGTCACCACGTTGTCGTCGGTGGCCGGCGGCGTCGCCGGTTACTTCATCGGCAAATTCTTTTTCTTTGAACTGGGCGCGCCGCTGGTGAAATTCTACGGCGCCGGCGAGGTGTTTGCACGCACCCAGGAATGGTTCGGCGAATACGGCGTGCTCATCGTCCTGGTCGCCGGCTTCACACCGGTGCCGTATAAATTGTTCACCCTCACCTCCGGCTTCCTGTCGCTGTCGCTGCCGCTGTTCATCGCCGCCTCCTTAGCCGGCCGCGGCGCGCGCTTTTACCTGGTGAGCGCGCTGGTCGTGTGGGGCGGCGAGGGTTTGGCCGCAATGGTGGAAAAACACATTGAAAAAATCGGCTGGACAGTGGTGGCGCTGCTGGCGTTATTTTTATGGTGGACGGCATGAACCCGCGCATTTTGTTTTTTCTCACCGCGTTGCTGGCCGGCTGCACAACGCAGGCGCCGGCGCCGGTGGCGGATTATTCCGACGCCTTGCTGCCCGGCCGCAGTGTCCACACCGTGCTGCCCGGCGACACGCTGTACAGCATCGCCTGGGCCAACGGCGTGGACTACCGCGACCTGGCGCGCTGGAACAATCTGCCGTCGCCGGAGCGCATTGTCGCCGGGCAGAAAATCAGCCTGCGGCCGCCGCCGGGCGAGGCGCAAGAAGCACGCAAGCCGCGCGCGGCGCAACCGTCACCTTCGCCCTCACCGTCGCCTTCGCCAACGCCGGCCGGCGGCGGCGCAAAAAGAACCTGGGTATGGCCGGTGCGCGGCGAGGTGGCCGAAACTTTTTCCATCGCGCGCGGCAACAAAGGCATCGACATCCGCGCCCGCCGTGGCGCCCCGGTGGTGGCCGCCGCCGCCGGCACCGTGGTCTATGCCGGCAACGGCCTGCGCGGCTACGGCAACCTAATCATCATCAAACACGACGCCGCCTACCTCAGCGCATATGCCCACAACCGCAGCATCCGCGTCGCCGAGGGCGGGCAAGTCGGCCGCGGCGAAACCATCGGCGAAGTCGGCGGCGAGGGAAAGTTCACCGAAACCCTGCACTTTGAGATCCGCCGCGAGGGGAAACCGGTGAACCCGCTGCGGCACCTGCCACCGCGCTGAGTGCAGTGCAGGAAGCGGTGAACGGTGTTCTGATTCCGGTGGTGCGAGCGGCGGAGGTGATGGTTGCAGTGGTGAAAATGATGGCGCCGGTCCAGAAACTGGTAATTGCAGTTCCGGAAATGGTGACATCACCGTCCAAACTGGTGACGGCACCGTCCAAAGTGGCGGCGGCAATGCCATGGGGCGGCGGGTTATACTGTGGCCATGGCGGCTGATACTTTTCCGAAACTGCTGGAGGAACGGGCGCGGCATGGCGGCGGGCGGCCGGCGTTGCGCGAGAAGGAGTTCGGCATCTGGCGCACTCTCACCTGGGCTGATGCGCGGCGCGAGATTCATGAACTGGCATGCGGTTTTGCGGCGGCCGGGGTGCGGCGCGGCGAGCGGGTGGCGGTGATCGGCGACAACCGGCCGGAGTTGTATTTGTCGCTGTGCGCGGCGCAATGCCTGGGCGCGGTGCCGGTGCCGCTGTACCAGGATGCGGTGGCGGCGGAGACGCAGTTTGTGCTCGACCATTCCGGCGCGCGGCTGGTGGTGGCGGAGGACCAGGAGCAGGTGGACAAAATTCTGGAGGCGCGCGAGCGCTGCCCCGAGGTTAAAAAAATTGTGTACTCCGACGGCCGCGGGATGCGCCACTACGACGATGAAATTTTGCAGAGTTACGAATCGCTGCTGGACGCCGGGCGGGCCCATGCGCGGGCGCAGCCGGATTTTGTGGAGCGCGAAATCGCGCAGGGTTGCGGCGGCGATGCGGCGGTGCTGTTATACACTTCCGGCACCACCGGCGAGCCCAAGGGCGTGGTGCTGAGCCATGAGAACGTGCTGGTGACCTGCCGGAACCTGGTGAAGTTTGACCGCCTGAGCGAGCGCGAGGAGGTGCTGGCCTACCTGCCCATGGCCTGGGTGGGCGACCACATTTTTTCATATGGCCAGGCGTACTGCGCCGGCTTTTGCGTGAGTTGCCCGGAAAGCGCGGCCACGGTGATGCATGACATGCGCGAAATCGGGCCCACGTACTTTTTCGCGCCGCCGAGAATTTTTGAAAGTCTGCTGACGACGGTGATGATCCGGATGGAGGACGCCGGCGCGGTGAAGAAAAAAATGTTTGGTTTTTTTCTCGGCGTTGCGCGGCGCGTCGGCGCCGATATTCTCAACCGCAAACCGGTGGCGGCCGGGCAGCGGTTTTTGTATGCGCTGGGGCGCTGGCTGGTGTATGAGCCGCTGAAAGACGCCATGGGTTTCGGCCGGGTGCGGCTGGCGTACACCGCCGGTGAAGCCATCGGGCCGGAGATTTTTGATTTTTACCGTTCCCTGGGGATGAACATCAAGCAGTTATACGGCCAGACCGAGGGCGCGGTTTTTGTCACCGCGCAGCCCGACGGCGAGGTTTACCCGGACAGCGTGGGCAAGCCGTCGCCGCAGGTGGAGTTGCGCTTCGGCGACAACGGCGAGGTGCTTTACCGCAGCCCCGGCGTGTTTCAGTCCTACTACAAAAACCCCGAGGCCACGGCAAAAACCAGAACCGAGGACGGCTGGGTGCGCACCGGTGACGCCGGCTTTCTGGATGAGCGCGGGCATCTGCACATTGTGGACCGCGCCGCTGATGTGGGCAAACTTAACGACGGCACGTTGTTTGCGCCGAAGTTCATTGAAAATAAATTAAAATTCTTCCCGCACATTAAAGAGGCGGTGGTGTTTGGCGACCGGCGGGATTTTTGCGCGGCGCTGGTGAACATTGACCTGGAGGCGGTGGGCAACTGGGCCGAGCGCAACAACATTCCCTACGCCAGTTACCAGGAACTGGCGGCGCGGCCGGAAGTGTATGCGATGATTGCGGACAGTGTGCAAACGGTGAACCGCGGCCTGGCCGCCGACAAACAGTTGTGCAATTCGCAAATCCGCCGCTTCGTCGTGCTGCACAAGGAGTTGGACGCTGACGACGGTGAACTCACCCGTACGCGCAAAGTGCGGCGCCGCCACATTGTGGAAAAATACGCGGTGCTGGTGGATGCGCTTTACGGCGGCGAGTCGCATTGCTTTGTGGAAGTGGCGGTGACGTTTGAGGACGGCCGCGTCGGCGCGGTCAGCGGCGATTTGCAAATCATGGACGCCGAGCCGTGCGCGCCGCAGCCGCTGGCGGAGGCGGCGTGATGGTGGGCGAAAAAAACGAGGCGCTGCTGAAGGTGGAAAATATTTCCCTTGCTTTCGGCGGCGTGCGCGCGCTGGAGGAGGTGAGTTTTGACGTCATGCGCGGCGAGGTGCGCGCCATTATCGGGCCCAACGGTGCCGGCAAAAGTTCCATGCTGAATGTGATTAACGGTTTCTACCATCCGCAAAAAGGCAGCATCACCTACAAAAACCGCCGCCGCGCGCAAATGAAACCGCACGCCGCGGCCGCCGCCGGCATTGCGCGGACGTTTCAGAACATCGCGCTGTTTCGCGGCATGTCGGCGCTGGACAACATCATGACCGGGCGCGTGCACAAAATGAAGCGCGGCTTTTTGTGGCAGGCGCTGCACATCGGCCCGGCGCGGCGCGAGGAAATGGAAAACCGCGCCTTTGTGGAGGGCATCATTGATTTTCTCGAGATTCAGGCAATCCGCCGGGTACCGGTGGGGCGGCTGCCCTACGGTTTGCAAAAGCGCGTGGAACTCGGCCGCGCGCTGGCCGCCGAGCCGGACCTGCTGCTGCTGGACGAGCCCATGGCCGGCATGAATCTGGAGGAGAAGGAGGACATGTGCCGGTTTATTCTGGATGTGAACGAACAGTTCGGCACAACTATCGCGCTGATTGAGCATGACATGGGGGTGGTGATGGATATTTCCGACCGCGTGGTGGTGCTCGACCACGGCAAAAAACTGGCCGACGGAACGCCGGCCGAGGTGCGCGGCGACCAGGCGGTGGTGGATGCATACCTGGGGGTGGCGCGTGGGTGAGTTTTTTCACACCTTCTTCGCCGCGCCGGTGGGCGGCATTATTGAAGCGCCGCTGTTCTTTCTTGAAGTGGTGATCGGCGGGCTGATGGCCGGGGTGATGTATTCGCTGGTGGCGCTCGGCTTTGTGTTGATTTTCAAGGCTTCCGGCGTGTTCAATTTTGCGCAGGGCACCATGGTGCTGTTCGCCGCGCTGTGCTTTGTCGGCTTTCTGGAAATGGGCGCGGCGCTGTGGATTGCGTTTCCCCTCACCCTGGCAATCATGGTGGCTTTGGCTTTTGTGGTGGAGCGCGTGGTGCTGCGGCCGCTGGTCAACCAGGAGCACATCATCCTGTTCATGTCCACCATCGGCATCGCGTTTTTTCTCGAGGGCTTCGGCGAGTTGCTGTGGGGCGGCGATGTGCATGAGTTGGACATCGGCCTGCCCGACGGCGCGCTGTTTGTCGGCGAGATTTTAATTCAGCAGAACGACCTGGTGGCCGCGGCCGCGGCCAGCATCATGGTCGCGGTGCTCGCTTTCTTTTTTCATTACACGCGCGTCGGCCGCGCGCTGCGCGCGGTTGCCGACGACCACCAGGCGGCGCTGTCCATCGGCATTCCGCTGCAGCAGATTTGGTTCATCGTGTGGGCGGTGGCCGGCGCGGTGGCGCTGGTGGCCGGCATCATGTGGGGGCAGAAACTCGGCGTGCAGTTCAGTTTGTCGGTGATTGCGCTGAAGGCGCTGCCGGTGCTGATCCTCGGCGGCTTCACCTCCATCCCCGGCGCCATCGTCGGCGGGCTCATTGTCGGCGTCGGCGAGAAAGTGGCCGAGGTTTTCTGGGGCCAGGCGCTGGGCGGCGCCATTGAAGAATGGTTCGCCTACATCCTCGCGCTGGTGTTCCTGCTGTTCCGGCCGCAAGGCCTGTTCGGCGAACGAATCATTGAGCGGGTTTGACCATGTTCTACCGCGAAGCCGGCGATTTCAAATCCACCTACGCTGAAGACCAAGCGCTGTTTCCCATCGCGCTGGACCGCTGGTTTGTGCTGGCGGCGGCAGTGATGGCATGCGGGGTGCCGCTGGTGGCCAGCGAATACTGGCTCAGCACCATCTTCCTGCCGGTGCTGATTCTGTCCATCGCCGCCATCGGCCTGAACCTGCTCACCGGCTACGCCGGCCAGTTGTCCCTCGGCGCCGGCGGTTTCATGGCCTGCGGCGCCTACATGGCCTACAAGTTCACCACCGCATTTCCGGAGTTGAACATGGTGGTGGTGTTCGCGCTGTCCGGGCTGTCGGCGGCCGCGGTGGGCATCGTGTTCGGCATCCCCAGTTTGCGCATCAAAGGTTTCTACCTCGCGGTGACCACGTTGGCCGCGCAATTTTTTCTGCTGTGGCTGTTCACCAAGGTGCCGTGGTTTGTGAACTACAGCATCTCCGGCGTGCCCACCGCGCCGCCGCGCGAGATGTTCGGCGTGCCGGTGACCGGCGCCAGCGCGTCGGTGGAAGCGCGCTACTATCTGGTGCTGGCCCTCACCGCCATCCTTGCGCTGCTGGCCAAAAACCTGGTGCGCGGCAGAATAGGGCGCGAGTGGATGGCCATCCGCGACATGGACATCGCCGCCGAGATCATCGGCATCCGCCCGCTCAAAACCAAACTCACCGCTTTCGCCATCAGTTCCTTCTACTGCGGCGTCGCCGGCGCCCTGTGGTCGTTCTGCTACATCAACATCGTGGAGCCCACCGCCTTTGACATCAACCGCTCCTTCGCCATCCTGTTCATGATTATCATCGGCGGCCTCGGCAGCATCCTCGGCTCCTTCCTCGGCGCCGCTTTCATCACCCTGCTGCCGGTGTTCCTCAACAACGCCCCGGCCCTGTTCAACCTGCAAATCTCCAGCACCCTGGTCAGCCACATAGAATTCATGGTGTTCGGCGCGCTGATTATTTTCTTCCTCATCGTGGAACCCCACGGCCTCGCGCGCCTGTGGCAGATAGCGAAGGAGAAATTGCGGCTGTGGCCGTTTCCGCACTAATGCTGTTGTGCCGGTCGCGGATTCTGGTGTATTTTTGCGGTGATGGTTGCCGGAATTAAAGCCAGCGGGAAGCAAGTCCGCCTCGTTTCGTCCAACCGCCGCCGCATGACCGGCAGAGTCGGTGACGGCGGTGAAAATCTGTCCCCCTGGCTTGGCAAAGTCCACCACGGTGACTGCATCCGCCTGATGAAAAAAATGCCGGCCAATTCGGTCGGCGTGGTCGTCACCAGCCCGCCTTACAACATTCGCAACAGCACCGGCAACGGCCTCAAATGCGGGCGCGGCGGAAAATGGCCCAATGCCGCGCTGCAAAAAGGCTACGAGAAGCACGGCGATGACATGCCCTATGTCGACTATGTCGCGTGGCAGAGGGAATGCTTGTCGGCAATGGTGAGGGTTTTGCGCAGGGACGGCGTGATTTTCTACAACCACAAGTGGCGGGTGCAAAACGGCCTGTTGCAGGACCGCACGGAAATTGTCAGCGGTTTCCCGGTGCGCCAGATTATTATCTGGAAGCGGAAAGGCGGCATTAATTTCAACCCCGGATATTTTCTTCCGACCTACGAAGTCATTTACATGATTGCCGGCAAAGATTTTCGCCTGGCGCCCAGGGCCAACGCCCAGGGCGATGTGTGGACCATTCCGCAGGAGCGCGGCAACCGCCATCCGGCCCCTTTCCCGGTGGAGTTGGCCCGCCGCTGTGTGTCCGCCACCCCGGGCGGCGTGGTTCTCGACCCGTTCCTGGGCAGCGGCACCACCGCCATTGCCGCTGAGTCCTGCGGAAGAGAGTGGATAGGGATGGATGTTTCCCGGGAGTACTGCGCGGCTGCGCGGAAACGTATTCGGGATTCAAAAAAATCGTTGTTTCATGAATCCGCCGCCATTAAGAGATAAGGAAGTCTTTGAGCGCATGCGAAGCGTTCTCGGCCGGGGCTGGCTGGATATTCCGGATAAGTTCACGGGCACCGGCGCGCCCGGAAATTATCTTGAGCATCTGATGGGGCTGGAAGTCAGCGGCGCCGACACGCCTGATGCGGGCGCGTGGGAATTAAAGTTTCACGGTTCGTCCGGAACGCTTATTACTTTGTTTCACAACGACCCCAAAGGCGCGGGCGAAGGGTACCGGACAATACTCAGAAAGTGGGGCTGGCCTTCGGGTAAAGAGAAACTCCCGGGCTTTCGCCACACACTTGCCGGCGACAAGAGCAGCCTTGGTTTTTATGTCGGCGAAGAAAACAACGGTGTAAAACATTTGGCCGTGTATAACAAGGATTACCGGGACGGCAACGGCCGCGCCGTTCCGCTTATCAAGTGGAGGCAGGATGAGTTAATCAACGCAGCGACGTCCAAGTTGCGGCGCCTTATATTGGTTCGCGGCAAAACGCAGAAAATTCCGGTGCGGCGTGTTCGTTATCTGGAGGCGCGGCTGTATAAAAATATCGCCGTCAGCAGTTTCATTCAGAATATTGTCGATGGCTTGATCTGCATAGATTTTGACTACCGCAGCACCGGGAAACTCGGCGGCTTGCGCAACCACGGCACCAAGTTCCGCATTAAATCCTCCGACATCGGGCGCATATGCCTTGATTCGCAGGATTTCTGAAGTTCACTGCTTATACGGATCCGCCGCATCCCGCAGCCCGTCGCCGAAGAAGTTGAAGGCAAGGATGATGAGAATTACCGGCACCACCGGCAGCATCAGCCATGGGTAGAGTTTGACCACCTCAATTTCCTGCGCTTCGTTGAGGAGGACGCCCCAACTGGTGATGGGCGGGCGCAGGCCGAGGCCGAGGAAGCTGAGGGCGGTTTCGCCCAGGATCATGCCGGGGATGGAGAGGGAGGCGCTGGCGATGATGTGGCTCAGGAAGCCGGGCAGCAGGTGGCGGCCGATGATGCGCCGGGGGCGGGCGCCCATTAGTTGGGCGGCGGCGCAGTAGTCCTCCTCGCGCAGGGCGAGGAGTTTGGAGCGCACCGAGCGCGCCAGGCCGGTCCAGTCCAGCAGCGCGAGGATGACGGTGATACCGAAGAAAATCAGCAGCGGGCTCCAGTTCACCGGCAGCACCGCCGACAGCGCCATCCACAGCGGCAACTCGGGGAACGAGCGGATGATTTCAATGGCGCGCTGCACCAGGTGGTCCACCACGCCGCCGTAGTAGCCGGCGATGCCGCCGATAATCACGCCGAGAATTAAACTGACGCTGATGCCCACCAGGCCAATGGTCAGCGAGATGCGCGCGCCGTAGAGAATGCGCGACAGGACATCGCGCCCGAGGCGGTCGGTGCCGAGCAGAAACACGGTGCCGCCGCGCGCCGCGCAAAACAGGTGCACCCGCGACTCAAACAGACCCCAGAAATGGTACGGGTCGCTGCGGCAGAAAAACCGCAGGCGCTGCACATCGCCGGTGTCCGGCGTATACACATGGCGCAGGCGGCGCAGGTCAAGGTGGTAGTCAAAACCGTACACAAACGGCCCCACAAACCGCCCCTCGTGAAACAGGTGCAGACTTTGCGGCGGCGCGTAGATGTAGTCGGTGTTGCGGGTGTGCAGGTTGTAGGGCGCCAGCACCTCGGTGACGGCGATGGAGCCGTACATCAGCAGCAGCACCACGCCCGACACCATGGCCAGCCGGTGGCGCTTCAGTTTCCACCACATCAGCCGCCACTGCGAGGCGAGGTGGTAACGCTCCTGTTCCGGCGACAGTTCTTCTATGGCCTGCGGCTGGAACGGTTTTTTGGAGACGAAATGAGCCGCGGCGCTGTTCATTTGCCGGTCCCTCCCTGCAGACGGATGCGCGGATCCAGCACCGCCAGCAGCAGATCCGACACCAGCACGCCGGCCACGGTGAGGGCGGCCAGGAACATCAGAAACGAGCCGGCCAAAAACATGTCCTGACTCTGCAGCGACTCCAGCAGCAACGGCCCGGTGGTCGGCAGCGACAGCACCACGGCGGTGATCTCGGCGCCGGAAATTAACGTCGGCAGCAGGCTGCCGATGTCGGCGATGAAAAAGTTAAGCGCCATGCGCAGCGGGTATTTGCGCACCACCTTGCGCTCGGCCAGGCCCTTGGCGCGCGCCGTCACCACGTACTGCTTCTGCAATTCATCCAGCAGATTGGCGCGCAAACGCCGAATCATGCCGGCGGTGCCGGCGGTGCCGATAATCACCACCGGTATCCACAGGTGCTCCAGCACCGACAGCAGTTTGTCCACGCTCCACTCGGCGTTGATGTACTGCGGATCCATCAGTCCGCCGATGGAGGTGCCGAAATACACGTTGGCCAGGTGCAGCATCACCAGCGCCAGCAGAAAATTCGGCGTCGCCAGGCCGATGAAGCCGAGCAGGCTGAGGCCGTAGTCGCCCCAACTGTACTGGTGCGTCGCCGAGTAGACGCCGATGGGAAAGGCCAGCAGCCAGGTGAACAGCGTGGTGGCGAAGGCAATGAGCACGGTCAGCGCCATGCGGTCACCCACCACCTCGCTCACCGGCAGGCCGTGCTCAAACGAGTAGCCGAAGTCGCCGTGCAGCATTCCCCACACCCAGTGCAGGTATTGCAGGTAGAACGGCTTGTCCAAACCGTACTGCTTGCGCAGGAAAGCGATCTTGCCTTCGTCCACAGTCTCGCCCTGGCTTTGCAGTTCGGCGATGTGACTCTCCAGATAATCACCCGGCGGCAGTTGGATGATGACGAACACGATGAAACTGATGACCAGCAGCGTGGGCACCATGTAGGCGATGCGGCGCAGGATGTAGGCGAGCATCAGCGCGGCCCGCTGAGCCAGAACGTGTCCGGCCGGTAGACGCCGAAGTAGGACGTCGGCGACCACGCGTACACCCCGTCCTGCGGCACATTGCGCAGCCGGTTGCTCACCACCACCGGCTGCGGCACGCCGCACACGATGCCGATGGTGAAGATTTCGCTGCTGTGAATGTCCAGCATCTCCTCCCAGATTTTCCGCCGCTCGCCGCGGTCCGTGGTGTCGCGCCAGCGCTGGTTGAGGTGCGCCAGCCGCCGTGCCGGCTCCAGTTCCGGCGGCTGGCCGCGCTGGCCGGCGGTTTCGTAGAACTCGCCCCATTTCGGCCACTGCAGTTGCTGCTGGCTGGTGGGGGCGAACTCGGCCGGGCTCATCCCGGCGGTGGCGATGCCGTTGGACACGCCGCTCCACACCGACATCATGGCCTGGCCGGAGAAAACCCGGTTGCGGAACACCTCCCGCGTGGACGGCCGGGTGTACAGTTTCACCCCGGCGCGCAGCCAACTGTCGTGCACCAGTTCCAGCACGTCGGTTTCCTCGGTGCTCTCGCCGGCCGTTTGCAGCACGATTTCCAGCGGCTTGCCGTCCGGCCGCAGGCGGACGCCGCGCTCGTCGCGCCGGCTGAGGCCCATTTCGTCCAGCAGGCGGTTGGCGCGCTCAAGGTCAAAGCCGGCCCAGTTGCGCTGGTAATGGTCGCGGTGCAGCGGGCTCAGCGGCAGCAGCGTGTTGTTGCCTTCAATGACCATGCCGAAATACACCACCTTGTTAATCTCGTAGCGGTTCACCGCCAGCGACAGCGCGCGGCGGAAGCGGCGGTCGCGCACCAGTTCGCGCCACACCGGGTCACTGCTGTTCAAATTGGGGAACAGCGCCACCTGGGCGCCGAGGATGTTGCGCCACAGGCGGACGCCGTAGTTGTTGCGCTCCTCGCTCTCGCGCAGGGCGGTGTAGTTGCTGAGGCTCAGGTAGCGCGCCTGCAGGTCCGACTCGCCGGCGCCGGTTTTGGCCGGAATGAGGCGGTTGCTGGCGATGTTAATCACCACGCGGTCGATGTAGGGCAGTTGCCGCCCGCCGCGGTCCACCCGGTGGTAAAACGGATTGCGCTCAAACACAAAACGCTCCGACGGCGGCGGCGTGGTGTTGCGCCACGGCTGCAAGGTCGGCAAATCCGGGTTGCTGAAGCGGTACGGGCGGTCGCGGCGGTGGTGAAGCCCCTGCCAGTTGCGCGCGCCGGCTTCCTTGATCATTTTTTGCAAAGCCTCACCCTCGGCGTAATCGGCGTGAAACTGCCGCAGGTAATGCCCCGGTTTGTAGATAAAAAGCGGCCGCGGCCCGGCCAAAGCCGGCAAAAAAGCGGGATTGGGCGCGGCAAAACGGTAAACCACGGTGAAATCATCGGGAAATTCCACCCGGGGCGGCCGCCCGTTTACCAGCAACTCGCGCGGCGGGCCGAACGGCGACAAATCCGCATTGTTGGCCACATCCTCCCAGTAGTAGCGAAAAGCTTCGGCGGTGAACGGATGGCCGTCCGACCAGCGGTGGTTGCGGCGCAGGTGGAAGGTGAAGACGCGCTCATTTTCCACGCGAAAACTCTCGACAATGTCCGCCGCCAGTTGCAATTGCGGCGTGTAGGCCACCAGCCGCGCGTAGCCGTAGACCATCATCATGCGGATGTCCTTGGACTTGCCCATCAGCAGCCGCAACTCGCCGCCGTACTCGCCCGGCTCGGCCTCCGCCACCGCCGGCGGCGATGGCAGGCGCATGACCAGCGGCGGCAACGCCCGGCCGTCCAGCAGCGGCGATTGCTCCAATGCCGCCACCGTTCCGGCCCCCGCCAGCAGCATCCCGGCCGTCAGAGTCACCATTTTCAGACTCCGGACCATCACGCCGCCTCCGCCACCGGGCATTCCGCGGCCATGCGCACCCAATGTCCGCCGCCCACGTCCACCAGCGCGGTCGCAGAATCGGCATCCACCGTAAACGGCGCCGGCCAGTCCGCCGGTGTCGACGCCTGGCCGCCGGCGATTGCCGCAAAATCCAGCGGCCGCTCCAGATCGGCAAACGGCACCGCGCTCAGCAGGGCGCGGGTGTAGGGGTGGCGCGGGTCGCGGAACAGGGCGGTGCGCTCGGCGACCTCCACCAGCCGCCCGCCGCACATCACGGCGATGCGCCCGGCGATGTAGTTCACCACCGCCAAATTGTGCGAGATAAACAGATAAGTCAGTCCAAGTTCTTGTTGCAAGTCCTTGAGCAGGTTCAAAATTTGCGCCTGTATGGAAACATCCAGCGCCGACACCGGCTCGTCGCAAATGAGAAAATCCGGCCGCAGGGCGAGGGCGCGGGCGATGCCGATGCGCTGCCGCTGGCCGCCGGAAAAACTGTGCGGGTACCGATTCAAAAAACGCGGATCCAGCCCCACCATTTTCATTAATTCCTTCACCAGCGCCACCTGCTGCGCGCCGTCGCCGCGCCGGTGAATGACCAGCGGCTCGCGGATAATGTCCAAAACCGTCATACGCGGATTCAGCGAACTGAACGGATCCTGAAACACAAACTGCATTTTCTGCCGCAGTTGCAGCAAGCCGGCGCCGTCCAGTTGGTGTACGTTGCGCATTGTGCCGCGGTCGTTGTAAACCACCTCGCCGCGGTCGGGGAGGAGGGCGCGCATCAGCAGTTTGCTGAGGGTGGTCTTGCCGCAGCCGCTCTCGCCCACCAGGCCGAAGGACTCGCCCTGCATGACGGTGAAACTCACATCCTCCACCGCCCGCACCACCCGTGCCGCCGCGTTTTTGCCGAAGCCGCCTTTGCGGATAGTGAACGCCCGGCCCAAATTGCGGACAATTAAATGCGGCTCGGAATTCGGCTGCGCGCTGTCGCCGGTCCGGGGCCACGGTTCGCGCCCCGAGAGCAGGGCGCCGAGTTGGTGCTTTACCTCGCGGATGGGCGTCAGCCGCTCGCCGGGCTTCATCTCAAAGTGCGGCACCGCCCGCAGCAGCGCGCGCAGATAGGGGTGCTGCGGGCGGTTGAAAATGGCGCCAATCTCGCCGCTCTCCATCACCTCGCCCTGGTACATCACCACCACCTCCTCGGCAATGTTGGCCACCACGCCCAGGTCGTGGGTGATAATCAAAACCGCCATGTGAAGTTGTTCCTGCAAATCCTTGATAAGTTTGAGAATTTGCGCTTGAATTGTCACATCCAAAGCGGTGGTCGGCTCGTCCGCAATCAGCAGCGCCGGCCGGCACACCAGCGCCATGGCAATCATCGCCCGCTGGCGCAGCCCGCCGGACAACTCAAACGGGTAGGTTTTCAGCGCGCGCTGCGGGTCGGGGAAGCCCACCATGGCCAGCATTTCGGCGGTCAGCCGCATGCCCTCGGCGCGCTCCACCTGGCGGTGCAGAAAAAGCGCCTCGCTTACCTGGTCGCCCACCGTGTGCAGCGGCGACAGCGACACCATGGGCTCCTGAAAAATCATGGAAATGCGCCCGCCGCGAATCCGCCGCATTTCCTTCCCGCCCGGCGGCAAGGCGGCGATGTCGGTGGCGCCGCCATCCTCACCCCCGCCCTCACCCTCGCCGCCGGCCAGCAGAATCCGCCCGCCGATGATGCGCGCGATGTCCGGCAGAATTCCCATCACCGCTTGCGCCGTCACCGACTTCCCCGACCCCGACTCGCCCACCAGCGCGACCGTCGCCCCCGGCCGGATGTCAAACGACACCCCCCGCACCACCGCCAGGTCGGTGTGGTGAATGTTAAAACTGATGCCGAGGTTTTCCACCCGGAGCAGCGGCTGCATCGCATCCTCCCGCGTCATTGCCCGGCGGGGAGTATAGCGGTTTAAGAAAGCGGGCGGCGGGGTGGGGCAGGGCGGTTTCAGCAGTCCAGCGTCCGCTCGCGCTCCCAATCGGTGAGGGCGGCGGCGTAACTGTTCCATTCTTTCTGCTTAAGCGCACAATAACTGTCGATGAGTTTGTCGCCGAAGGCGCCGCGCAGGATTTTGCTTTTACCGGTGAGACGGATGGCGTCGAGCAGGTTCAGGGGGAGTTTTTTTGCATCGCGGGCCAAGTGGCCTTCGGTGTACATGTTGATGTCCAGGCGCTTGCCTGGGTCGCGCTTGCGGGCGAGGCCGTCCAGGCCGGCGGCGAGGACGCCGGCCTGCAGCAGGTAGGGGTTGGCGGCGCCGTCCATCAGGCGCAACTCAAAGCGGCCGGCGTCGGGAATGCGCACCATGTGGGTGCGGTTGTTGCCGGAATAACTGACCGCGTTGGGCGACCAGGTGGCGCCGGAAACGGTGCGCGGGGCGTTGATGCGCTTGTAACTGTTCACCGTGGGGTTGAAGATGGAGCACAGCGCATCGGCGTTGTGGATGATGCCGCCGAGAAAATGGTAGGCAGTTTGCGACAGGCCCATGGCATCGCGTTTGGAGAGAAAAAGATTTTTGCGGCCGGCGGCGTCCCACAGCGAAACATGGGCGTGGCAGCCGTTGCCGGTGAGATGCGCAAAAGGCTTGGGCATGAAAGTCGCGCGCAGGCCGTGCTTCTCGGCGATGGACTTCACCATGAATTTGAAAAACACATGGCGGTCGGCGGTCACCAGGCAGTCGGCGTAGCCCCAGTTCATTTCAAACTGGCCGTTGGCGTCCTCGTGGTCGTTCTGGTAGGGCGCCCAGCCGAGGCCGGCCATGGCATCGCAAATTTCGGCAATCACATCATAACGGCGCATCAGCGCGGACTGGTCGTAGCACGGTTTTTCCTGCACGTCGCGCGCATCGGACACCGCGCTGCCATCGCTGTTGAGGAGAAAATACTCGCACTCCACGCCGCTTTTCATGCGCACTTTGCGCGCCGCCGCCGCCTTGATTTGCCGCTTCAACGCCGGCCGCGGCGAGTCCTCCACCGGCGCGCCGCGCATCCACAAATCGGCGGCCAGCCAGCCGACCTCCGGCCGCCACGGCAGTTGAATTAAACTGCCGGGGTCGGGAATGGCGAACATGTCCGGGTCGGCCGGCGTCATGTCCAGCCACACCGCAAAGCCGGCGAAACCGGCGCCTTCTTTTTGCATCGCGCCGATGGCCGCGGCCGGCACCAGTTTGGCCCGCAGCACGCCGAACAGGTCGACGAAACTCACCAGAAAATATTTGATTTTTTTCTGCCGGGCGACGGCACTGAGGTTTGCGGCGGCCATGGTCAGAATTTTGCGTAGGCTTTTTTCAAGTCCACCAGCGGATGCCTGGGGGACATCTGGAACTTTACCAGCAATTCGCGCGCCAGCATGTCGCGGTCCTGCTGGTTGCCGGGCAGTTTAATGCCGGCCGGCACCGTCACCCAGCCGTTGATGTTGCGGTCAAAAACCGCCGGGCGGCCGTCCTCGTAGCCGAGGTGCACATCCTCCAGCCAATTCAGGTCCTGCCAGCCCATCACCTCCATGTATTTTTTCAAAAACGGCGTCAGCCGCGCGTAGTCCGGCAGCAGGTTCACATCGTAGCGGTAGCCGATGTGCTGGCCGATTTCCTGTTCGCGAGTGGCGGGGGTTTTGGGCTTGTCGGACATGACCGGGTATTAGAACACGTAATTGAGCGCGGGGGAAACTTCCGGCTCGTGGTCTTTGCGGGCGATGGTGCTCAGTAGCGGCTCATGTCGGGCCGGCCGACGGTGTGCTGCGAGCCGGCCAGGGGCACCATGGCCAGCGCCGAGGCTTCCATGGTGAGGGCGGCGAGGTCCTCCGGTTCCAGCGAATGCACGTCGGTTTTGCCGCAGGCGCGCGCCATCATCTGGCATTCAATGGTCAGGCAGTGCAAAAAGTTATACACCCGCTCGGCGGCGGCGTCCGGGTCCAGGCGCTTGCGCAACTCCGGATCCTGGGTGGTGACGCCCACCGGGCATCTGCCGGTGTGGCAGTGGTAACAGTAGCCGGCCTCCACGCCCACCTCTTTGGGGTAGTCAGCTTCGGCGATGTCCTTGTTGCAGTTGAGGGCGATGAGCACCGAGTGGCCGATGGCCACGGCATCAGCGCCGAGGGCGAGGGCCTTGGCGATGTCCACACCGTTGCGGATGCCGCCGGCGTAGACCAGGGAAATCTCGCCGCTCTTGCCCACATCGTCCAGCGCCTTGCGCGCCTGGCGGATGGCGGCAATGCCGGGGACGCCGGTGTCCTCGGTGGCCAGGTGCGGGCCGGCGCCGGTGCCGCCTTCCATGCCGTCCATGTAAATGACGTCGGGGTCGGTCTTGGCGGCCATGCGCACGTCGTCATAGACGCGCGCCGCGCCGAGTTTAAGTTGGACCGGGATTTCCCAGTTGGTGGCCTCGCGGATTTCCTGAATCTTCAGCGCCAGGTCGTCGGGGCCCAGCCAGTCCGGGTGGCGCGCCGGTGAACGCTGGTCAATGCCGGCCGGCAGCGAGCGCATCTCGGCCACCTGGTCGGTGACTTTCTGGCCCATAAGGTGGCCGCCGAGGCCGACCTTGCAGCCCTGGCCGATGAAAAACTCGCAGGCGTCGGCGAGGCGCAGGTGGTGGGGGTTGAAACCGTAGCGCGACTGGATGCACTGGTAAAACCACTTGGTGGAGTAGCGGCGCTCGTCGGGAATCATGCCGCCCTCGCCGGAGCAGGTGGCGGTGCCGGCCATGGTGGCGCCGCGGGCGAGGGCGGTTTTGGCCTCGTAACTGAGCGCGCCGAAACTCATGCCGGTGACATAGACCGGAATGTCCAGTTCCAGCGGCCGCTTGGCGCGCGGGCCGAGGATGGTTTTGGTCTCGCACTTTTCGCGGTAGCCCTCAATGACAAAGCGGGTGAGGGTGCCGGGCAGAAAGGTGAGGTCGTCCCAACTGGGGATTTTCTTGAACAGCGAAAACCCGCGCATGCGGTAACGGCCGAGTTCGGCCTTGATGTGGATGTCGTTGATGACCTCCGGCGGGAAGATGAAACTGCGGCCGAG
>JAPPPZ010000149.1 GCA_028817275.1 Gammaproteobacteria bacterium | reverse complement strand
GTTTGCGCGCTCCCGACCTCAGCCCGCCGCGCCGCGCTATAATGCCGCCGGCGCAGGCACACCGAAATGAATTTCCAGGATCTCATCTTCCAACTGGAGCGCTACTGGGCCGGCCATGGCTGCCTGGTGCTGCAGCCGTACGACATGGAGGTGGGCGCCGGCACTTTTCATGCGGCGACTTTTCTGGCCGCCATCGGCCCGGAACCGCTGCGCGCCGCATATGTGCAGGCGTCGCGGCGGCCGGCGGACGGGCGCTACGGCGAAAACCCCAACCGGTTGCAGCGTTATTTTCAGTTTCAGGTTTTAATTAAACCGTCGCCGGACGATTTTCAGGATTTATACCTCGGCTCCCTGGCCGCCCTCGGCGTGGACTTTGCCCGCGACGATGTCAGGTTTGTGGAGGACGACTGGGAATCGCCCACCCTCGGCGCCTGGGGGCTGGGCTGGGAGGTGTGGCTGAACGGCATGGAGGTCAGCCAGTTCACCTACTTCCAGCAGGCCGGCGGCATGGACTGCAGGCCGGTGTCCGGCGAGATCACCTACGGCCTGGAGCGCATCGCCATGGTGCTGCAGGGCGTGGACAGTGTTTTTGATTTGCGCTGGTCGGCGCGCTGCACCTACGGCCAACTGTTCCGCCAGAACGAGGTGGAGATGTCGCGCTACAACTTTGAACTGGCTGATGTCAAAAAATTATTCGCCGACTTCGCGCATCTGGAACAACAGTGCGCGGCCCTCACCGAGGCCGGCCTGGCGCTGCCGGCATATGAAACGGTGCTCAAGGCCTCGCACACTTTCAACCTGCTGGACGCGCGCCGCGCCATCGGCGTCACCGAGCGCGCCAGATACATCGGCCGTGTGCGCGCCCTGGCCCGCGCCGCCGCCGAGTGCTACCACCGCTCCCGTGAGCGCGCCGGGTTTCCCGGTTTCGGCTGCGCATGACGGGCGGCGGCCACCCCAGTCTGCTGCTGGAACTCGGCACCGAGGAATTGCCGCCGCGCGCGCTGCCGCAGTTGGGCCGCGATTTGGCTGCGGGCCTGCGCGATTGTTTGCGCGAGGCGCGCCTGCTGGCTGATGAGGCCGCCGCGCCGCAATGGTTCGCCGCGCCGCGCCGGCTTGCCGCGCTGGTGCCGGGGGTGAGGGCGCGGCAGGAATCCCGCGCCACCGAGCGGCGCGGACCGTTGCTGAGCGCGGCTTTTGACAAAGACGGCAAACCCACCGCCGCCGCCGCCGGCTTTGCGCGCTCCTGCGGCGTTGCGGTGGACGCACTGGCCGCCGTTGGCGAGGGTGAGGCCGCGCGGCTGGTGCACCGCGCCACCCGGCCCGGCGAGGACCTCGCCGTGTTAGTGCCGCAATGCATCGCCAAGGCGTTGCGCGCGCTGCCGGTGCCGAAGCGCATGCGCTGGGGCGGGGGTGAGACCGAGTTCGTGCGCCCGGTGCACTGGGTGGTGCTGCTGCACGGCGCGGCGGTTATCCCGGCGCGGATTCTTTCGGTGCAAAGCGGCGGCACAACCCGCGGCCACCGCGTCCACGCCAACCGCGCCATCACTGTTAAACACGCCGATGACTACGCCGAAGTTTTGCTCACGCAAGGCAAAGTCATCGCCGATTTTGCCGCGCGCAAAAAGCGCATCGCCGAACAGGTGAAGGCGATTGCAAAAAAAGAAAACGCCGCCGCGCAACTGGACGAGGATTTGCTGGATGAAGTCACCGGCCTGGTGGAGTGGCCGCAGGCGGTGGCCGGCGCCATTGACGCCGAATTTATGTCGGTGCCGGAGGAGGCGCTGGTGTGCTCCATGCGCGACCACCAGAAATATTTTCCGCTGCGCGACAGCGGTGGAAAATTACTGCCGCGTTTTGTGCTGGTGAGCAACATTGAAAGCACCGCTCCGGCCGGCCTGGAAAACGTGCGGCGCGGCAACGAGCGCGTGTTGCGCGCGCGGCTGGCGGATGCGCGTTTTTTCTGGGACAGCGACCGTAAAACCAAACTCGCCGACCGCGCGGCGCAATTGTCCGGCATTGTGTTCCACCAGAAACTCGGCACCATCGCCGACAAAAGCAAGCGCGTGGCCGGCCTGGCCCGCGCCCTGGCGCCGGCTTTTGGCGCCGACAAAAAGACCGTGGCGCGCGCCGCCGCATTGGCCAAGGCCGACCTGGTCACCGCCATGGTGGGCGAGTTCCCGTCGCTGCAGGGCGTCATGGGGCGGCGTTATGCGCTGGCCGACGGTGAGCCGCAGGCGGTGGCCGAGGCCGTCGCCGAGCACTACCTGCCGCGTTTTGCCGGTGATGATTTGCCGCAATCGGCGGCCGGGGAAACGCTGGCGGTGGCCGACCGGTTGGACACACTGGGCGGAATTTTTTTCGCCGGCGATGCGCCCAGCGGTGACAAGGACCCGTACGCATTGCGCCGCGCCGCCCTCGGCGTGCTGCGCATTCTGATTGAAAACGGGCGCGACCTTGACCTGCTGCCATGGCTCGAGCGCGCCGCCGCCCAGCACAATAAAACCGCCGCAAAAAAAACCGCGCGGCAGGTGCTGGATTTTATTCTGGAGCGGTTGCGCGCTTACAGCACCGCGCGCGGTTTTGCCGCCGCCGAGTTTCTCGCCGTGCGCGCGGTGGCGGCGCAAAACCCGCTGGACTTTTACCGCCGCCTGGAAGCGGTTGCGCGGTTTCGCAAACTGCCGGCAGCGCAAAACCTCGCCGCCGCCAACAAACGCATCGCCAACATTCTGCAGCAGGCAAAAATTAAAACCGCCGGCGCCGTGGACAAAAAACTCCTGCGCGAAGACGCCGAGAAAAATCTTTTTGCCGCGCTCGGCAAAATAAGCAAAGCGGCCAAAAAAGATTTCACCGCCGCGCGCTATGCCGAGGCCCTGGCCCGCGCCGCCGAGTTGCAGGCGCCGGTGGATGCGTTTTTTGACCGGGTGATGGTGATGGCCGACGATGCCGCGCTGCGCAAAAACCGCCTCGCGCTGCTGGCGGAAGTGCGCGCGCTGTGCAACGGCGTCGCCGACATCTCGCGCCTCGCCGCCGGTTGACAGTGAGGGTGAAGGTGAAGGTGAGGGCGTGGCGAAGTTAATTATTCTGGACCGCGACGGCGTGATTAACCGTGAGCGCGGCCACATATGCGCGCCCGAGGACTGGCAGCCGCTGCCCGGCAGTCTGGAAGCCATCGCCCGCCTGTGCCGCCACGACTACAAAATCGCCGTGCTCACCAACCAGTCCGCGGTGGGCCGCGGCCTGCTAACCGTGGACGCGCTCAACAAAATCCACCTGCGCATGCACCATTTGGCGCGGCGCAAGGGCGGCGACATTGAGGCGGTGCTGTTCTGCCCGCACCCTCCCGGCCACGGCTGCGCTTGCCGCAAGCCGCGCCCCGGCATGTTCCACGAACTGGCGGCGCGCCTGCAGACCAGTTTGGCCGGGGTGCCGGCGGTGGGCGACTCGCTGCGCGATTTGCAAGCCGCCGCCGCCGCCGGCGCATCGCCGGTTTTGGCGCTGAGCGGCAACGCCGCCGTTTCCGACATCAAAGCCGATAAAACCCTGGGCGCGGTTCCGGCGCATGCGGATTTGGCCGCCTTTACCGACCATCTGCTCGGCGGTACCGGGTAGGCCATGGCCATTGTGCGTGCGCTGCTGTTCACCGCCGGGCAGGCGGTGGGCGCGGTGGTCTGGTGCCCGGTGAGTTTGCTGGCGCGCCTGCTGCCGCCGCCGGCCGCCTACCGGGTCATCTCGTGCTGGGCGAAGTTCGTCGCCTGGTGGCTGCGCCTGTGCTGCGGCCTGCGCTACCGGGTGCGCGGTTTGCACAACTTGGCCGGCCCGCCGGCGGTGCTGATGGCCAAGCACCAGTCGGCGTGGGAGACCATCGTGTTTCAGGATTTTCTGCCGCCGCACACCTGGGTGCTGAAGCGCGAGTTGCTGTTCATTCCGTTCTTCGGCTGGGGCCTGGCGGCGGCGCGGCCGGTGGCGATTAACCGCGCCCGTGCGGCCGGCGCGCTGGCGCAATTATTGGAGCAGGGCGCGGCGCGGCTGCACAGCGGCCTGCACGTGGTGGTGTTCCCGGAAGGCACCCGCATGCCGCCCGGCCGCAGCGGCAAGCACAACCCCGGCGGCGCCTGGCTGGCCGCCAGGAGCGGCGCCGACATCATTCCCATCGCCCACAACGCCGGCCGTTTCTGGCCGCGCCGCAGTTTTACCAAAACCCCCGGCACCATCACCGTCCACATCGGCCCGCGCATCAAAACCACCGGCCGCAAACCGCGCGCGCTGTCGGAAGAGGTGCGGGCGTGGATGGAGCGGGAGATGCGGGAGTTGGAGGCCGGCTGAACGCCGCCGCTTTCTCAGGCGCCGCCGAAGCCGCCGCCGCCCGGGGTTTTGATGCGGAACACGTCGCCCGGGTGCATGGTCACCCGCGCGGTGGCGGGCAGGTTTTTGATTTTGCCGCCGGCGCGGCGGATTTGGTTGCGGCCGGGCTTGCCGTCGCCGCCGCCGGCCATGCCGTAAGGCGCGGTTTTGCGGCGGTTGGAGAGAATGGCGGCGGTCATGCGGCTTAAAAATTCCACCTCGCGCAGCACGCCGTCACCGCCCCGCCAGCGGCCGTTGCCGCCGCTGTTTTTGCGGATGGCGAAGTTGCGCAGGCGCACCGGGAAGCGCCACTCCAGCACCTCGGGGTCGGTGAGGCGCGAGTTGGTCATGTGGGTGTGCACCGCGCTGGCGCCGTCAAAACCGTCACCGGCGCCGCCGCCGCCGCAGATGGTTTCGTAATACTGGCGGCGGTCGTCGCCGAAGGTGAAGTTGTTCATGGTGCCCTGCGCCGCGCCCATGATGCCGAGGGCGCCGTAGAGGGCGTCGGTGACGGCCTGTGAGGTCTCCACATTGCCCGCCACCACCGCCGCCGGGTGGGCCGGGTTCAGCATGCAGCCGGCCGGGATGATGATGTTGAGCGGCGCCAGGCAGCCGTCGTTCAGCGGAATGTCATCGGCCACCAGCGTACGGAACACGTACAGTACCGCGGCACGGGTGACGGCGGCCGGGGCGTTGAAGTTGTCGGCCAGTTGCTCCGATGTGCCGCTGAAGTCCACCGTGGCGGCGGCGGCTTTTTTGTCAATGGCGAGGGTGACGCTGATGTGCGCGCCGTTGTCAAGGCCGCGGGTGAAGGCGCCGTCGCTGAGGCCGCCGATCACCCGCCGCACCGCGCGCTCGGCGTTGTCGCGCACGTGGCGCATGTAGGCCAGCACCGTTGGGGCGCCGAAATGCCCGCTCATGGCCAGCAACTCGCGGGCGCCTTTTTCGTTGGCGGCGATTTGCGCTTTGAGGTCGGCGAGGTTCTGGCGCACATTGCGCGGCGGGTGGCGGGTTGCGCGCAGCACGGTGACGGTTTCCGCCTCACGAAAGTGGCCGCCGTCCACTAACATGTGGTTTTCAACCAGCGCGCCCTCGTCTTCAATGGAGCGGCTGTCCGGCGGCATGGAGCCCGGGGTGGTGCCGCCCACATCGGCGTGGTGGCCGCGGCTGGCGGCGTAGAACAGCGGCTCGTCGCCGTCCACAAAAACCGGCGTGACCACGGTGATGTCGGGCAGGTGGGTGCCGCCGTTGTAGGGGTTGTTCTGCATGAACACGTCGCCGCGCCGCATGGTGCCGCGCCGCTCGGCGATGATGCTGCGGATGGACTCGCTCATGGAGCCGAGGTGCACCGGCATGTGCGGGGCGTTGGCGACCAGGCTGCCATCGGCGTCAAACACCGCGCATGAAAAATCCAGCCGCTCTTTAATGTTCACCGAGTAGGCGGTGTTGGCCAGCGCCGCGCCCATCTGCTCGGCCACCGACATGAACAGGTTGTTGAACACTTCCAGCATCACCGGATCCGCCGCCGCCGCCTCCGCCGTCCCCGGCCGGGCGCGCGCCTCGGTCCGCCGCAGCAGCAGTTGGCCGTCCGTCTCCGCCGCCTCCCAGCCGGGATCCACGATGGTGGTGGCGTTGTCCTCCACAATCATCGCCGCCCCCTGCACCACCCGGCCGCGCGCCAGTTCCGCCCGCCGCAGCACCACGGCATCCCCCCATGCGCCGGCGTGGTACATGCGGGTGACACCGTCATTTTCAGACTCCAAACCGTCATTTCCGGAGTCCAAACCACCATTTCCGCACTCGCCACCGTCATTTTCACACTCCAAACCATCAGCCGCGGCATCGGCGCGGCCGATTCCCTCCACGGCGATGGCTTCCACCACCACGGCGCGGCGTTCCATGGTGAAGCCATAGCATTCCCGGTGGCGCTCCTCAAAATCCCGGCGCGCGGTTGCGGCATCGGCATGGTCCACCGCCAACGCCACATCGGTGCCGTCATAGCGCAGGTGCAGGCGGCGGTGCAGCGCCGGGCCGGCGACGCCCTGGGCGTCGATCTCGGCGCGCACTTCCGCCTCAAGGGCGCTGAACCCGGCCTCCAGGGCGGTAAGGGCGGCGTCGCCCAAGTCCGCCTCCACCGACTTCTCGCGCAGCGCGCGAATGTCGGCGAGGCCCATGCCGTACGCCGACAGGACGCCGGCGTGGCGGTGAATCAAAACGCGCTCCATGCCCAGCGCGTCGGCCACCAGGCAGGCGTGCTGGCCGCCGGCGCCGCCGAAGCAGCACAGCGTGTATTCGGTCACGTCATAACCGCGCTGCACCGAAATTTTTTTGATGGCGTTGGCCATGTTGTCCACGGCGATGCGCAAAAAGCCGGCGGCGATTTCCTCGGCGGTTTTTTTGCCGCCGCCGTCTGCGTTAATTTGTTCGGCCAATGCGCCGAATTTTTCGCGCACCAAATTTTCATCCAGCGGCTGGTCGCCGCGCGCGCCGAAAATCGCCGGGAAGTGGCGTGCCGACAGCCGCCCCAGCATTAAATTGCAGTCGGTGACGGTCAGCGGCCCGCCGTTGCGGTAGCAGGCCGGGCCGGGGCGCGCGCCGGCCGAGCGCGGCCCGACGCGCAACCGCCCGCCGTCGTAAAACACCACCGAGCCGCCGCCGGCCGCCACCGTGTGAATGCGCATCATCGGCGTGCGCATGCGGACGCCGGCGACCTCGGTGTCAAAGGCGCGCTCATAGCGGCCGGCGTAGTGCGCCACATCGGTGGAGGTGCCGCCCATGTCAAAGGTGATGATTTTGTTGCAGCCGGCTTTGTTGCCGGTTTCCACCGCGCCGACAATGCCGCCGGCCGGGCCCGACAGAATGCTGTCCTTGCCGTGGAATAATTTGGCGTCGGTGAGGCCGCCGTTGGACTGCATGAACATCAGCCGCGCGCCCCGCAACTGCGCCGCCACCCGCGCCACATAGCGGCGCAGCACCGGCGACAGGTAGGCGTCCACCACGGTGGTGTCGCCGCGGCCGATTAATTTCATCAGGGGACTGACGCGGTGGGAAACCGAGATCTGGGTGAAGCCGGCCTCGTGTGCAAGTTGCGCGGCGGTTTTTTCGTGGCGCGGGTGGCGGTAGCCGTGCATGAAAACGATGGCGCAGGCGCGCAAACCGTCGGCATGGGCGCGGCGCAATTGTTCCCGGATTTTCTCCTCGTCCAGCGCCGTCACCACCGCGCCATCGGCGGCCAGCCGCTCGTCCACCTCAATCACCGTGTGGTACAGCGGTTGCGGCAGGCGGATGTTCAAGTCAAACAGCCGCGGCCGCGCCTGCGTGCCGATGCGAAGCGCATCGCCAAAACCGCGCGTGATGAGCAGCACGGTGGGCTCGCCGCGCCGCTCCAGCAGCGCGTTGGTGGCCACGGTGGTGCCCATCTTGACCACCGCGATGCGCCCGGCCGGCAATTCTTCGCCCGCCGCCACGCCGAGAAATTCGCGGATGCCGTGCACCGCGGCGTCGTCGTATTGCGCCGGGTTTTCCGACAGCAACTTGCGCGCACGCACCGCCCCGCCCGGCGCGCGCGCCACCACATCGGTGAAGGTTCCGCCGCGGTCAATCCAGAAATGCCAGCGGCTGTCGTCGGGTGCGGGCGGCATGGCGGGGTATTGTAGGGCAAACGGCGGGGGCGCAAACCGTCACCCTCGCCGGTTCCCCTGCCGCACAGTCACTTCAGTCGGCAAAAACCGGCTCCGGCAGCCCCCGCACGCCGGGCTTGAAAGCAAACACGCTCCCGGACAAGGGAAAGTCCGCCAGTTGTTCCGCGCTCAGCGTGTCGCGCGCGGTGGTCACATACAAACAGTCCAGACCGGGGCCGCCGAAGATGCAACTGGACGGCGCGGGAACAGGGAAGGAAATTTCCCGGTCAATGCCTCCCTGCGGGTTGTAGCGGACAATTTTGCCGGCGCCCCAGTGCGTGTTCCACAAGAATCCTTCGGCATCCATTGCGGAGCCGTCCAGATGCCCGGGGTCCGCGTTTTTGGCGAACAGGCGGGCGTTGGAGATGCCGCCGCCGTGCAAGTCAAAATCATATGCGTGGATTTCGTTGGTGCCGCTGTCGCCGAGGTGGAACACGCGGTCATCGGGGCTCCACGCGACCGTGTTGGGAATCCACATCCCGTCCACCACGCGGGTCATTTTCAAATCCGAGTCCAGCCGGTAAAACGCGCCGTCCGGGCGGTCGATGGGGATGTCGCGGCCGTCGGTGCCAAAGTTGTTCACCATAGTGCCAACCCAGAACCGGCCCAACCGGTCGCATTTACCGTCGTTGAAACGGTTGGCGGGACGGTCGGGTTCGGGGCGCGCGAATTCCGTGAGCGCGCCGTCTTCGGGGTTGAAGAAAGCCATCGCGTTGCCTTGCGAGACAATGAGCCGCCCGGAGCGGCACAACGCCAGACAACTGATGAAATCCGGCATCTGCCAGTCGTCCCGGCTGCCGTCGGTGCGCAAACGGTGCAGGGATTTTCCGCGCACATCCACCCACCAGAGACACTGCTCAGCGACCGACCACATCGGGCTCTCGCCGACGATGTTCTGAATTTCAACAACGCATTGGATTTTCATGTCAGGGATTCTCCGACTGCCCGGACTGCATGGCCGGCTGCTATCGCGCGCGGTTGCCGGGATGCCGTTTATCCGGTCCCCAAATTGCGATGTAGGTGTCCGCCCACCGTCCGCTTTTTTGCAACCAGGCAAACCATCCGGCCAATGCGCAAAGCCAGCATGCGAAAACGAGCCATGCAATCCAGGGCGCGCCCACCGCCAACAGGCCGAGGGCGATGGCGGCGCAACCGGCCAGCGCCGCCAAATATCCGCCCGCTTTGTGAACAGGTTCAAATATGCGGCGGCGAAGCGTCATATCGTAGTGGTCGCCGCGGATTTTCTCAAGCGGATTGGGGCGGCCGTCGTCATCCACCGGGCCGCCTTTGGAGCCGCGCAGAACGCCGCTCAGCGCTTGCAGCCAGCCCAGCCCAAGCGCCGCCAGCCCGGCCGCTGCATGCCAGTCGGTGATTCCATCCCGATGCGCGCGCAGCACCGGAATCAGCGCGACGGTGGCCGTTAACATTCCGCCGTACTGCAGGATGCGGTGCCAGTTCCACCAGAATTGGTTGTCCAATTCACGCGGAAAATCCTGTCCGGGAAGCACTTTATAATAGCGCGCAATAACGATGCCGAGCGGCACCAACAGGCCCCAGGCAAGCAGCATCAGGGAAACGTGAAAAACAATTTTCGCATTCCATGCAAAACGCGCGCCGCCTTTCCAGTCCAGCCGCAATACGCCGCGCGCAAAGTGGCCCGAAAACCCCGGCGCGTCTCCCACCGCCCAAATCACCGGGGACTTATCGCCCGGCGCAATCGCAAAGTCTTCCGCATCGCCCGTATCCAGGGCGCGGGCAAATCGCAGCGCGGTGCGCGCGCCGTCAAAAGCAATCGACGCCTCGGACACATCCTGCCGCAAATCGGGGGCGATGGAGTCGGCGCTGATGCCGGCGATGGACACATCCAACACTTCACCGGTTTCCGGCCGGCCGACGATTGCATCGGCACCGGCCATGCCCTCGCCGAATCCCAACGCCAGCCAAACGCGCCCGGGGTGGGCCATCTCGACTCGCAAAACGCTACCGTCCGTTTGCCAGCAGATGAGCAGTTGCGATGCCGGCGGCCGGGTTTTCGACCATCCGGGCGGGCAGCCGGCGACAGCGGCCGCGCGAACCGAAAACAACAGCAAAGCGGTGCATGAAAGAACAGCGACAACCGGCCGACTCATCCTTTCACCGCCCCGGCGGTGAGGCCCTTGACGATGTGACGTGAGGCGATGAAGGTGAAGATAAGCGGCGGGATGGCAATCAACGTCCCTACCGCCATCACCTTCCCCCACGCAATGTTGTGCTCGGAGATGGACAGCGAGATTTCCACCGGTATCGTGCGCGTAAAACGGTTGGTGAGGACCAGCGCCAAAATGAACTCGTTCCATGCGATGCGAAACGCGAAAATGGCGGCCGCCGCCATGCCCGGCGCGACAATCGGCAGGATGACGAAGAAGAAAGTTTGGAACGGGTTTGCGCCGTCCAGCCGCGCCGCTTCTTCCAGTTGCGGCGGCGTTTGGGCGAAGAAACTCTGCAGTATCCAAATCACAAAAGGCAGGTTGAGCGCGGTGTAAGCCAGCACCAACCCCGACAAGGTGTCGGAGATGCCGAACTGGTATGTCCACAGCATGAAAATTGGCGCCACCAAAACCGCCGGGGGAACCATGCGCATGAGCAAAGTGGCGCCCGACACCACGCCGCGCCCGAAGAACGAAAAGCGCGCCAGCGCATATGCCGCCATGCAACCGGCGGCCATGGTCAATGCGGTGGCGAAAAGCGCCACCGCCATGGAGTTGCCCAAGGTGCGGGTCAGAGCGGCATCCCCAAACGCCTCCGCATAGTGCGAGACGGTGGGAATGAAAAAGAAGGTCAGTGTGTCGCTGAAAATCTGCGTGCGCACCTTCAGCGAGGTGACCACCATCAGCACCACCGGCGCCAGGCACAGCAACGCCATCCCCGCCAAAAACACGTAATAGACGGACCCGGCGGCGCGATGTTCACCCGCTTTCATTGGCGCGCTCCCGCAGTTTGTTAAACAGCACCAGGCCCACGCTGATTGCGGCCACCAACAGCAAGAGCAGATTGGAAAGCGCGGAGGCGCGCCCCAGTTGCTGGAATTCAAACGCGGTTTTGTAGATTCGCATGGACAGAATTTCGGTGCTGAGGCCCGGCCCGCCTTCGGTCATGATAAAGATAACTTCGAGCACCTTAAACGCATCGATGAGCCGCAGCAGCGCGGCGACAATCACCACCGGAAGAATCAACGGCAGTTTGACATAGAAAACGGTTTGCCGCGCCTGCGCGCCGTCCATGCGCGCCGCTTCCACCACGGAAGTCGGCACGCTCTGCAAAGCGGCCAGCGCCAAAATAAAGATGAACGGAGTCCACTGCCATACATCGGCGATGATGACCGAGGCCAGCGCCCAATCCGGCGAGGACAGCCACGGCGGACTCTCCTCCACGCCGAACAGGAGCAAGAGTTGCGCCAGCGGACCGAACTGCTCGTTGTACATATAACGCCACAACAACCCCACCACGATGGGGGCAATCATCATGGGCATGATAAAAATGCTGCGCAGCGCGTTCATCCCGCGAATCGGCCGCTCCAGCAAAATCGCCAGGCCGACTCCCAACGCCACCTCCAGCGTCACCACCGTAAACGCGAACACCAAGGTGACGCGCAACGAGGTGAGCGTATCCGGGTCGCCCAGCAAAATGCGGTAGTTTTCCAGGCCGGTGAATACCGCCGCATCCTGCGGTGTGCCGAGTTTCCATTCATGGAAACTCAGCCACACCGAATGCGCCAGCGGCCACAGCAACGCGCCGGCCATAATCAGCACCGCAGGCGCCATAAAAACATATGGCGCGATGCGGCTCAGGCGCGTCGCATAACCCGCCCGCATGTTCTTTGTCCCCGGCCGAAAACTACTGGTAGGTGTAGAAGCCCTCGCGCTCCATCACCTGGCGTGTGCGCCTCGCCAGTTCGTCCAAAGTCGCCTGGATGGGGGCATCGCCGACGATGGATTCGGACAGTCTGGGGCCAATCATTCCCTTCAACTCGCCCACCCACACCGGCAGCAGGGGACGCCAGTCGGCATCGGCGTATTTCAGCGCCTCGCCGAAGACCGCGAAGTGCGGAAATTGCCGCTGCATGGCCGGGTCCGCAAAGGTGGATTTGCGGTTGGGGCTGCCCCCGGCCAGCGCGATTTTTTTGTCGACCGCTTTGCTGGTCAGCCACTGCATCAGGAGAAACGCGGCCTCCTTGTTTTGCGAGTTGCGCGGAATGGCGATGCCGAAACCGCCGGTTTGCGAACCGCGGCGGATGCCGGTGGGATGCAGCGCCCACCCAACCTTGCCGACGATTCGGGATTTGTTCGGGTCGTCCACTTCGCCGGAGACCACGGTGCTGTCCAGGAACATCGCCGTTTTGCCTTGCAGGAACAATTCTTTCATTCCGCCGAAACCCTGGCCGGCGCCGCCTTTGGGGCCGCACGCCAAAATTTGCTTCAGCGTTTCCGCCGCCTGGACGCCGGGCGCCTGGTTGAAAATCGGATTCCAGTGGTCATCGAAAATCCGCCCGCCCAACGGCGCCAGGTGCAGCAGCCATGCATGGATGATTTGGTGTCCGCTTTGGCTGCGGCTGGCCAGCCCGCCCATGCCCGGTTCCAGTTCTGGAATTCTGCAGGCGACATCCAGCAACGCGTCGTAGGTTGTCGGCACTTGCAGATTGTGCTTTTCGAAAATATCGCGGCGGTAAGCCAGCACCGAAGTCTCCGCGCCAAACGGCACACCGTAGAGTCCCGCGGTGGGCCCCGGCAAATAGCCTTTCTTCCCGCCGACCAGGCCGGCGTTTTCGACATAAACATCGATGAGGTCACCCGGGTCGTAGTCCGGGTCGGCCAGGGCCGGATTCAGGAAATACGGCGCCAGCGGCTCGATGAGGTCTTTGGCAACGAAGTCGGTCTTGGAGAACACGACATATGCGACCAGGTCGTAATCACCGCGCGGCTTTGCCATCTCCAGCAATTGCTTGTCGCGCATCTTGGTGTATTGAAGCTTGTCGACTTCCACCTTGATGCCGGTCTCGCGCGTGAATTCCGGCAGCACCCGGTCCACGGCATCGTAGTGCGGGTGGTTCGGAAAACTCACCACTAACGTCGTGCCGGAATAGGCTTGATACGGATTGGCCGCCGCGGCTGACGGCAACAGCGCCAGAGCGGCAAGCACCGCGCCAGCGGCGATTTTTTCATGAATCATTGGTTTATTCCTCCGATGGAACGGTTAAAAGAAGCCGGCACTATATCGCAAATTCCGCATTGTCAAAAACGCGCAACCTGCGGATGTTTGCCAGCGATTAAAGTTGGACTAAATCGCCTGCCCGTCCTCGGGGGCGAACAAATGCACCGATTCGGCTGAGACAAAAAATTCCATCTCTTCCCCGGCGGGGACCGCGTTGTCCGAGCGAATTTCCAGCACCATGCGCCGCCCGCCGCAGCGCGAAATCACAATGGACGATGCGCCGATATATTCAGACACCAGCACCGGCAGCGTCAGTCGCCCGCCCGCGTCGGCGCGCGCGCCCTCCGCCGCCGGCACAAAGGCGGCCGGGCGGACACCCACAACCACCTCGCGCCGCTTCTGCCCGTTTAACCCGCCGCGCATCCGGCCGGGTAGGGCAAAACAAAATCCATCGCCCTCCACCGCCAACTTTCGCTCCGTCTCGCGCAGTTCCCCCGGCAGGAAATTCATCGGCGGCGTGCCGATAAATCCGGCCACGAATTGATTTTTGGGGCGTTTGTACAGTTCCTCCGGCGTTCCCACTTGTTGCACGCGGCCCTCCGACATCACCACGATGCGGTCGCCCAAAGTCATCGCCTCGATTTGGTCGTGGGTCACATACACCACGCTCTTTTTCAACTCGCGGCGCATCAGCGCCAACTCGTCGCGCATTTGTCCGCGCAGCCGGGCATCCAGGTTGGACAGCGGCTCATCGAACAAAAACACGCCCGCGTCGCGCACAATCGCGCGTCCGATGGCGACCCGCTGTCTTTGCCCGCCGGACAACTGCGCCGGCTTGCGGTTCAGCAATTTTTCGATGTCCAGCATTTTCGCCGCCGCCGCCACCCGCCGCTTAATTTCATCCGCGGGCAGGCGCGCCAAACGCAGTGAAAAGGACATGTTGCGCGCCACATTCATGTGCGGATAAAGCGCGTAATCCTGAAACACCATCGCCACATCGCGGTCTTTGGGTTCCAGGTCGTTGACGACATGGCCGTTGATGCGAATCTCGCCGCTTGAGACCGTCTCCAGCCCGGCAATCATGCGCATGGTGGTGGATTTGCCGCAGCCCGAGGGCCCCAGCAAAACCAAAAACTCGTTCTCCGCCATGTCCACCGACAGATTGTCGACCACCGGCGCCGACTCGGCGCCGAATTTTTTGCATACCTTGACGAGGCGGACGCGGGACATGGATTGATCTCAGAAAACGGAAGTCCGGAATATTCCCGGCCTTAAGCCGGGGGCGAAAACCGTGGTTGCAGGCGCGAGTCTACAGTTCCTTCAATTCATCCGGCGAGGAGTGGCGGATGTCCTCGCCTTTGACGTAGTAGATCGCATACTCGGCGATGTTGCAGGCGCGGTCGCCGATGCGCTCCAGGGAGCGGGCCGAGTTGATGATGTCCAGGGCGCGGGGGATGGCGCGGGGGTCTTCCATCATGAAGGTGATGGTTTCGCGCAGGATGCTTTCGTACTCGCGGTCGACTTTTTTGTCCTCGTGCAGAACGCCGACCGCCAGGTCCACGTCGCCGTCGGTGAAAGCCTGCAGGGAATTGCGCAGCATGGCGCGGACATGGGCGCCGAGGTGGCGCAACTCCCGGTACTGCACGTTGGTGCCGGCGCGCTTGGCCAGGTGGGCGGCCATGTACGCGATGCGCCGCGCCTCGTCGCCCATGCGCTCAAGGTCGATGATCATGCGCATGACGGCGATGATGAAGCGCAGGTCGCCGGCCGCCGGCTGGCGCTGGGCGATGATGCGGATGCAGTCCTCGTCGATGGCGAGTTCCATTTCGTTCACCCGCCGGTCACGGTCGATGACGCCGCGCGCCATGCCGCCGTCGTCACCGGCGATGGCGTTGAGCGCGGCCTCCAGTTGCTGCTCCACCAGCCGCCCCATTTCCAGGGCGTGACTGTGGATGTCCTGCAACTCCTCGTTAAACTTGGATGAGATGTGGCTTGTAATTTGAATGTGCGCCATTACAATTCGCCTGCCATGCGGTTTTGCGCCCCAATATACCTGCCGCCGCCGCAAGATTCCACCCGCCCCGCCGCCGCCCTCACCCTCACCGCCGGCACCGTTCCGAACACCTGAAAAAATCCAAACCTTAACCACAATTCCCTGGAGGAAAAACCTGTGAAAACCCTAACCAGAGAAACCCTGCCCGCGGTGCTCGGCGCGGCCCTGGTCCTGTGCCCGATGCAGGCCGGCGCGGCCGGCCGCGACTACATCAGCATCGTCGGCTCGTCCACGGTGTATCCCTTTGCCACCGTGGTCGCCGAACGTTTCGGCCGCGACAGCGGATTCAAGACGCCGAAGATCGAGTCCACCGGCTCCGGCGGCGGGCTGAAACTGTTCTGCGCCGGCGTCGGGCCGCGGCACCCGGACATGAGCAACGCCTCGCGGCGCATCAAAAAATCCGAGGTGGAAAGATGCGGCGCCAACGGCGTGGCGGTGATCGAAATCAAGGTTGGCTACGACGGCATCGTCATCGCCAACGGCGCCGGCGCGCCGGATTTTAAGCTCAGCCTGCGCGATGTGTTCATGGCGCTGGCCAAAGAGGTGCCGGCCGGCGGCGAAATCACCGCCAGCCCCAACCGCACGTGGAACGATGTGCGCGCCGGCCTGCCGGACACGCCCATTGAAGTGCTGGGCCCGCCGCCGACTTCCGGCACCCGCGACGCTTTCGTGGAACTGGCCATGGAAGGCGGCTGCCAGTGGTTCCCGCAAATTAAGGCGCTGAAGAAAAGCGACAAGGCACGCTATAAAACCATCTGCCACACCATGCGCGAGGACGGCGCATATGTGGACGCCGGCGAGAACGATAATTTAATCGTGCAAAAACTCGCCGCCAATCCGCGCGCTCTCGGCATCTTCGGCTTCAGTTTTCTCGACCAGAACCGCGATGTCATCAAGGGCATCGCGGTGGACGGAGTCGCGCCGCAGTTTGACAGCATCGCCGACGGCTCCTACCCGGTGTCGCGCGCGCTGTTCGTGTATGTCAAAAAAGACCACATCGGCGTCATCCCCGGCATGGCCGAGTTCATCGGCGAGTTCCTGGGCGAGCGCGCCGCCGGCGAAGACGGCTACCTGGCCGACCGCGGCATGATTCCTTTGGGCGACGCCGAGCGCGCTGAGATGCAGTCGCGCATCGGCGACTTGACCGTGCTGTGAGGGTGAGGGCGGCGCCGGCGGTTTACAGCGGCGACTGCAAGTGCCCGCCGTCCACCACAATCGTGCTGCCGGTCATGTAGGAGGACGCATCCGAGGCCAGCAGCAGCAGCGTGCCATCCAAATCCCGCGGCTCGCCGATGCGGCGCTGCGGGATTTTTTTTATGGTGTTGCGGCCGGCCTCGGTGGCGAAAAATTTCCGGTTCATGGCGGTGCCGATGTAGCCCGGCGCGATGGCGTTCACGCGAATGCCGTGCCGCGCCCATTCCAGCGCCAGCACCCGCGTCAGGTGCGCCAGCGCGGCCTTGGATGCGGCGTAGGCGGCCACGTTGCCGGCCGCGCGCTCGCCGAGAATGGAGGTGATGTTCACGAAACTGCCGCCGCCCCCGGCCGCCGCCAGCCGCCGCGCGACGTTCTGCGCCACTAAAAACGCGCCCTTCAGGTTGGTGTCCACCACCGCATCCCATTCCGCCTCGGCCACGTCCACCGCCATGCCCCCGGCCGCGATTCCGGCGTTGTTGACCAGCACGTCCACCCTGCCGAAATCCGCCCACACACCGGCGACGGCATCTTCCACACTCGCCGCATCGCACACGTCCATCGCCGCCGCCACGGCCTCACCGCCTGCACGGTTGATGTCACCGGCAATTGTGCGCAGCCGCTCCACGCGCCTTGCAGTCAGCGCCACGCGGGCGCCATTCTTCGCCAGCAAACGTGCAAAGTGCGCGCCGATGCCGTCGGAGGCGCCGGTCACCAGCGCGGTTTTGCCGCTGAGGTCAAACAGATTTTCGCCCATGATTCCGCTGGTATGATAACCGCGTGGGCAAAAATAACAAAAGCGGCGCGGCCGCCGTTCCCCACCGGCTGGACGCCGGCATTGCATCGCGCGCCGCCATCGGCGTGGTGTCGCTGGCCACCGACCAGACGCTGGAGCATGAGTTTCGCATGCTGCTCGGCCTGCCCGGCGTCGGCGTCTTCCACAGCCGCATCGCCGCCGCCAACCGGGTGACGCCGGCCAACTTAAAAGCCATGGAGGCGCGCATCAAAGATGCGGTGGACTTGATTTTGCCCGGCGTGGATTTGGACGTGGTGGCCTACGGCTGCACCTCGGCGAGTCTGGTGATGGGCGAAGAGGCGGTGTTTGCGCAAATCAGAAAAGTACGCCCGGCCGCGCAATGCACCACGCCCCTCGGCGCCGCCGCCGCTGCACTACGTACACTCGGCGCAAAGCGCATCGGCGTGCTCACCCCCTACCGCGCCGACATTAACGACGCGCTCGCCCGCCACTTTGCCGGGCGCGGTTTCACCGTCGCCATGCTGGAGTCATTTCACGAAGAGGACGACCGCAACGCCGCGCGCATCCGCCCGGCCGACATCCGCCGCGCCGCCGCCGCCATGGCGCGCGCGCCCGGGGTGGACGCGGTTTTTGTTTCGTGCACCAACCTGCGCGGCGCCGCCGCCGTCCCGCAACTGGAGCAAGCGGCCGCCAAACCGGTGACCACCAGCAACCACGCCATGGCCTGGCACTGCCTGCGCCTGGCCGGCATCCGCGATTCGCTGCCGCGCCTCGGCGCGCTGTTTGCGCTGCCATGTTCGGCCTGAGTTCGGAGGCCGCGCTGCGGCTGGCGCTGTTCCTCGGCGTGCTGGCGGTGATGGCGCTGTGGGAAACGCTGGCGCCGCGCCGGCGGCGCGGCATTCCGCGCGCGCGCCGCTGGCCGGCCAACTTCAGCATCGCCGCGCTGGACACCGCGCTGCTGTTTCTGGTGCTGCCGGCCGGGGCGGCGGCCTTTGCGCTGTGGGTGCAGAACAACGGCTGGGGGCTGCTCAACGCGGTTGACGTACCGCTGTGGCTGGCGGCCGGACTCAGCGTGGCGCTGCTGGATCTGGTGATCTACGCCCAGCACGTGCTGCTGCACAAGTCGCCGCTGCTGTGGCGCATTCACCGCATGCACCACACCGACTTGGAACTGGATGTCAGTTCCGGGGTGCGCTTCCACCCGCTGGAGATTCTGTTCTCCATGGCGGTTAAACTCGCCGTGATTTTGGTCACCGGCGCGCCGCCGGAGGCGGTGCTGCTGTTTGAGATCGTGCTCAACGCCACGTCCATGTTCAACCACGCCAACATCAACCTGCCGCCGGCCGCCGACCGCCTGTTGCGCCGCATCATCGTCACCCCCGACATGCACCGGGTGCACCACTCGGTGCGGCGCGCCGAGACCGACAGCAACTACGGTTTTAATTTGTCGTGCTGGGACCGCCTGTTCCGCACCTACACCGCGCAGCCCGGCGACGGCCACCTGGCCATGAAACTGGGCCTCAATGAATTCCCCTCGCCGGAAGAGTTGAAACTGAAATCACTGCTCACCCAGCCGTTCCGGCGCAAGTAGCGGTTGCGCCGCAAACCATCACCAACGGAGGACCCGATGAAACTTAAAGGCATCCTGCCCGCGCTGGTCACGCCTTTTGACCAGGCCGGCAACATAGATTTCGCATCGTTCGAAAAACTCCTGGCGCACCTGCGCGCCGCCGGCGTCAGCGGCTGGGTGCCGTGCGGCTCCACCGGCGAGTACACCGCGCTGAGCTTTGACGAGCGCGCGGCGGTGCTGGAGTTTGTCGCCGACTTTGCAAACGACGGTGAACTTCTGGTGGCCGGCGCCAACGCCGGTTCCACCCGCGACGTGATTGCCCACGCCGAGCGCGCGCGTGAACTCGGCTACCGCGCGGTACTGTTGTCGCCGCCCTACTACGCCATGCCCGGGCCGGACGAACTCACCGCGCACTTTCAGCAGGTGCTGGACGCGGTGGAGGTGGAACTGGTGCTGTACAATTACCCGTTCAAAGCGGGCGTGGAGATCGGCTGGGAAGTGCTGGACGCCCTCGCCGGCCACCCGCGGGTGATTGCGATTAAGGATTCCAGCGGCGTGCTGCAGCGCGCGGTGGAAATTTACCGGCGCTACCGCGGCCGCATCGACCTTTGCAGCGGCAGCGATGACATCGCGCTGGATTTTCTGCTGTGGGGCGCGCAAAGTTGGATTTGCGGCCCGGCCAACTGCATGGCCGCGGCCTGCGTGGACCTGTTCAACACCTTCACCGCCCAGGGCGCCGCCGCCGCGCGCGAAAAAATGGCAGCGCTCTACGGCGCGCTGAACAGTCTGGAAAGCGGCAAGTTTGTGCAGAAGGTGAAATATGGCTGCGAGTTAATCGGCTGCCCGGTGGGCCACTGCCGCGGCCCGTTGCAGCCGCTGAATGACGGTGAAAAATCCGCGTTCCAAAAAGCCATGCAGCCGATTCTCGACTGGCGGACTTAAACCCGTGAACCGCACCGTGCAACTCATCGGCGTCCACTGCGAGGGCGAGGTGGGCCGCGTGGTGACCGGCGGCGCGCCGGCGCTGCCGGGCGACAGTGTGGCGGCGAAACTGGCGCACATCAATAATGTGGACGACAGTTTGCGCCGGTTTTTAATTTTTGAACCGCGCGGCGCGCCGGCCGGGTCGGTGAACCTGCTGGTGCCGCCGTCGCGGCCGGAAGCGGACGCCGCGTTCCTCGTGCTGCAGGCCGACCAGGCGCATGCCATGTCCGGCTCCAACGCGATGTGCGTCACCACCGCGCTGCTGGAAACCGGCATGGTGAACATGCGCGAGCCGCAAACCACCGTCACCCTGGACACCGCCGCCGGAATCGTCACCGCCGAGGCCGAATGCCGCAACGGAAAATGCGAGCGCGTCAGCATCGCCATGCCGCCGGCGTTTGTGGAGGAGTTGGACATGAAAATCGCGGCGCCGAAGTGGGGGGAGATCAAAGCGGATTTGTGTTTCGGCGGTGTGTTCTACGCGCTGGTGGACGCGGCGCAGGTCGGGTTGACAATAGAAAAACAAAACGCCCGCGCCCTGGCCGGGGCCGGCATGGAAATCAAAAAAATCCTGAACAAAAAAATCACCCCGCGCCATCCGCAAATTCCCGAGATTGCCGGCGTCGCCTACGTAATGTTCCGCGCCCGCGACCCCGACGGCGCCGTCCGCACCTGCACCACCATGTGGCCCGGCCGCGTGGACCGCTCGCCCTGCGGCACCGGCAGCAGCGCCAACCTCGCCGCCCTGCACGCCAGAGGCGAAGCCAAGCCCGGCGACACCCTGCGCTCCCGCTCCATCATCGGCGGCGAGTTTACCGTCACCTTCACCGCCACTACCCAAACCGCCAACCGCACCGCCATCCGCTGCCGCATCTCCGGCCGCTCATGGCTGTACGGCACCCAAACCCTCACCCCCGACCCC
>JAPPPZ010000129.1 GCA_028817275.1 Gammaproteobacteria bacterium | reverse complement strand
ACCTGCGCGCGCTTGCCGGCCGGCGTGGCGGCCCAGCCGGGGAAAGCCTCGGCGGCGGCGGTGACGGCGGCGCGCACCTCCTCCTTTGAGGCCAGCGGCACGCGCTTGGTGACGCGGCCCAGGGCCGGGTTGTACACATCGCCGAACCGTTGGCCGCCGCCGGCGGCGTGTTTGCCGTTGATGTAGTGGCTGAGGGTTTGCTTCACTTCAATGTCCATGGTTGCCTCCGGTTTTTTGACGGTGAGGGTTTGGGGAAATCATAGCATTGTCGCAGCGCCGCAGAATTACCGGCGCCGGATCCGGCGCGGCGTCGGTGATGCTGAAGGCGGCGCACACCGCAGCGGCGGCGGAGTCGGCGGCGGTGGAATCGGCGGCGTGGACGGTGGCCAGGGGACGTTCACCATCCACTTCATCGCCCACCCCGGCAATGCCGCTGAGGCCAACACTGTAATCGATGCCGTCCTCAGCGCGCCGCCGGCCGCCGCCAAGGCCGACCACGGCGAGGCCGAGGGCCCGGGTATCGACACCGCCGACCACGCCCCCGGCACCGGCAAACACCGGCAACGCCACCGCCGCCGCCGGCAGTTGTTCGGTGAACTTGTCCACGAAATCGGCGGCGCCGCCAAGCGCATGCACCATCGCGCCGAACACCTCCGCCGCCCGGCCGCCGGCCAGCGCCGACTCCACCGCCGCCTCCGCCGCCTCCGCCGTTGCCGCCGCCCCGGCCAGCAGCAGCATCTCCGCCGCCAGCGCCGCCACCACCGTTGCAAACCTCGGCGCATGCACTTCGCCGCGCAGGAAGCGAACGGTGAACGCCACCTCCAGCGCGTTGCCGGCGGCCGGTGCCAGCGGCTGGTTCATGTCGGTGACCAGCGTAGCGGCGGGCAGTTGCAATTCGCGCGCGACGCCGTTGATGCTGGCGGCGAGTTCATCGGCGGCGGCCGGGGTGGCGGCGAAAGCGCCGTTGCCGCATTTCACGTCCATGGCCAGCGCGCCAACGCCGGCGGCCAGTTTTTTGCTGAGAATGGAGGCGGTGATCAGCGGCGCCGACTCGACGGTGGCGGTGACGTCGCGCACCGCGTAGATGCGCTTGTCGGCCGGCGCCAGGTCGGCGGTCTGGCCGATGATGGCGCAGCCGGCCGCGTCCACCACACGGCGGAAAGTTTTTTGGTCCGGCGCGGTGTTGTAGCCGGGAATGCTGTCCAGTTTGTCCAACGTGCCGCCGCTGTGGCCGAGGCCGCGGCCGGAGACCATGGGAACGGAGACTCCGCATGCCGCGGCGACGGGCGCCAGGGCCAAACTGACGCAGTCGCCGACGCCGCCGGTGGAATGCTTGTCAACAACGGCGCCGTCCCAGGTTAACACGGTGCCGGAATCGCGCATGGCGGCGGTGAGGGCGGCGGTCTCGGCAAAGTTCATGCCGCGCAAAAAAACCGCCATGGCGAAAGCGGCGATCTGCGCATCGCTGACGGTGTTACCGGTGACGCCGGCGGTGAACCCGCGCAATTCGCTTTCGCTGAGCGCGCCGCCGTCGCGCTTTTTGCGGATGAACTCCTGAACCAGCATCAGCCGGCGCCGAGCACCCGGCGCACGTCTTCGAGCAGTGAACTTGCGCCGATGCGAAAGCGCGCCGGCCGCAGGTAACCGGCGCCCATGATGTGGTCGGCGATGGCGATGTATTCGGCGGCGGCGGCCACCGTGGCGATGCCGCCGGCGGCCTTGAAGCCGGTGGCGGCGCCGTGCTCGGCAATGATGCCGAGAATGTCGTGGGCGGCGGCGGGAGTGGCGGAGACCGGGGTTTTGCCGCTGGAGGTTTTGATGAAGTCGGCGCCGGCGGTGATGGCGGCGGTGGCGGCGGCGCGAATGGCCTCGGTGCCGCCCAACTCGCCGGTTTCAATAATCACCTTCAGCGTTTTGTCGCCGCACAGCAGTTTGCAGATGCGGGTGAACAACTGCGCGCGCGCGCGGCCGGCGGCGCCGCCATGCAAAAAATCGCGCCATGGAAAAACCAAATCAATTTCGTCCACGGCGCCCAGCACCCCGCGAATTTCCTCCAGCACCGCATCGCGCCCGCCCCCGCCGCCGGGAAAGTTGGCCACCGCCGCCACCCGCACGCCGCTGCCGGCCAGCAACTCGGCGCACAGCGGCGCAAACTTCGGCCACACGCAAACCGCGGCCACTTTGCTGTCGCGCGCGGCGGCGCACAGTTCACGAATGTCGCCGTCGGTGTCATCGCCGCCGAGCCGGGTTAAATCCAGCAGCGACAGGGTGAGGGCGGCGATCTCTTTTTCGGTTTTCACAATGCAAAAGGCCGCGGCAGGTAATCGCGCAGGGTGCCTTGGTTAAATTTTCCCGCCGGGGTGGCCACGGTGAGGGGCGTGTCGGCGGCGGCAAACTCGGCAATCTTCTGCAGGCATCCGCCGCATGGAGAGGCTTCACCTTCAGCCACAACCATCACCTGGTCAATGCGCTTCACGCCATCACCAACCATGGCCGCGACGGCGGCGGCCTCGGCGCACAGGCCTTCAGGATAGGCGGCATTTTCCACGTTGCAGCCACGGTAGATTTTGCCGCCGGCGGCCAGCGCGGCGCCGACGCGGAAGTTGGAGTACGGTGCATGGGCATTGGCGCGCGCCTCGCGGGCGGCGGTGAACAGTTGCCGGGTGGAATCGTTCATCAATGCTCCCCTCGAGTGTACGGTTTCCCCGCCGCGCGCGGGGCCACGGCGGCGCCGAAGAAACCGGCCAGTATCACCACTGTAAACAAATACGGCAGCGCCTGCACCGCCTGCACCGGCACCGCGCCCACCAGCGGCAGCGAGACGCCCTGGATGTGCGCCGCGCCGGCCTCAAAAAAACCGAACAGCAGGCACGCCGACAGCACCGGCCACGGCCGCCACTTGCCGAAAATCATCGCCGCCAGCGCAATGAAGCCTTTGCCGGCGGTCATGCCGCTGATGAACGCCGCCCCCTGGGCGGTGGACAGGTAGGCGCCGGCAAAGCCGCACAGGACGCCGCAGATAAGCACCGCGCGGTAGCGCAAAAACGCCACCGAGATGCCGGCGGTGTCCACCGCCGCCGGGCTTTCGCCCACCGCGCGCAGGCGCAAACCGAAGCGCGTGCGGTACAGCGCCCAGGCGGTGGCGGCGACGCAGGCGAAAGCGAGGTAGACCAGAATGTTGTGGCCGCTCAGCAACTCACGGTACACCGGCCCCAGCAGCGGCAGCGGCGCAACCGCATCAGCGCCCGGAAAAACCAGCGCGCCGAACCGTGCATCGCTGCCGAGGAACGGCGTCCGCCCGCCCTGGGCGAACCAGGCGATGCCGAGAATGACGGTGAGGCCGAAGGCAAGAATGTTCACCGCCATGCCGGAAACGATGTGGTCGCCCTTGTGGGTGATGCAGGCGAAGCCATGCACCAGCGCCAGCGTACACGATGCGGCGACGCCGGCGCACAAGCCGAGCCAGGCGTTCTGGGTGACGGCGGCGGCGGCGGCGGCGGCGAAAGCGGCGGCTAACATCTTGCCTTCCAGGCCGATGTCCACCACGCCGCTGCGCTCGGAATACAGGCCGGCCAGGGCGGCGAAAACCAGCGGCGCCGCCAGCCGCACCGACGAGTCCAGCACCGACAGCAGCAGTTCAAGCGACGGCACGGCCGCCTCCGCTGAAAATTTTTGCACAAGCCGCGCCCAGCGGCGGCCGCAGCATGAAGCCCAGCGCGCCGGTGAACAAAATCACCAGGCCCTGAATGACGATGACGATGTCCTTGCTGATGCGCTCAAAGGTGTAGGCCAGTTCAGCGCCGCCCTGGTAAAGCGCGCCGAACAGGATGGCGGCGAGCACGATGCCGGCCGGGTGGCTGCGGCCCATGAGGGCGACGGCAATGCCGACAAAACCGTAGCCGGCGGTGAACTCAATCAGCAGACGGTGCTGGCTGCCGAGAATTTCGTTGAGCGACAGCAGGCCGGCCAGGCCGCCGGACAGGCACATGGCGAGAATGATGCAGCGCGACGGTGAAATGCCGGCGTAAACGGCGGCGCGCGGGTTGCCGCCGACGGTGCGCACCTCGTAACCCCACGGCATGTGCCACAGAAAAAGCCACACTGCAACACAACACAGCAGCGCGATGAAAAATGAAAGATTGAGCGGCGAGGCGCTGAGGGTGAGGCCCACGGCGGCGGCCATGTCATGCACCATCGGCAGGTGGGTGCTGTCGGCAAACACCCGCGTCTCCGGCGACATGGAGCCGGGCTTGATAAGCACGTTGACCAGCAGGTAATTCATCAGCGCGGCGGCGATGAAGTTGAACATGATGGTGGTAATCACCACGTGGCTGCCGCGCCTGGCCTGCAGCACCGCCGGCACCAGACTCCAGCCGGCGCCGAACAGCGCCGCCGCCAGCATGGCGGCGAGGAGCAGCAGGGGGAACGGCAGAAAATCCAAATAAAGCGCGGCCAGGCCGAGGCCGAGGCCGCCGATGTAGGCCTGGCCCTCACCGCCGATGTTGAACAGGCCGCAGTGGTAGGCCACGGCGACGGCGAGGCCGGTGAAGATAAAATTGGTTGCATAAAACAACGTGTAGCCCACCGCCTCGGCGCTGCCGAAAGCGCCGCGCAATAATTCGGCGGCAATGGCCGGCGGACTCTCGCCGATAAACCACACCAGGAGCGCCGAGAAGGCGAAAGCCAGCGCCAGGTTGCACACCGTCAGCAGCAGCGGGTCAATCCACCATGGCATGTTTTGCGGCGCGCCGGGCATCTCAACTTTCATCGCGCACCCCGGCCATCCATCGGCCCAGTTGTTTTTCATCGGCCGCGGCGGCCGGAGTTTCGCCGACCACGGCGCCGTTGAACATCACCGCGATGCGGTCGGCGAGGGCGAGGATTTCCTCCAGTTCCACCGACACCAGCAGGATCGCGCTGCCCTGGTCGCGCAGGGCGAGAATTTTGCGGTGAATGAATTCAATGGCGCCGATGTCCACGCCGCGCGTCGGCTGGCCGATTAAAAGCACGCGCGGCTCGCGCACCATCTCGCGCGCAAGAATTAATTTCTGCTGGTTGCCGCCGGAAAATTGCGCGGCGCGAATCTCCGGCAGCGGCGGGCGCACGTCAAACTCGTCCATGCGCCGCCGCGTTTGCGCGCTGATGAACGGCCAGTCAAAAAAGATTCCGCGCGGGGTTTGCCCGCGGCGGTACTGCGCCTCGCAGTGGTAGCCGAGGATGGCGGCATGGCTGGCGTTTTCAACCGCGACCATGCCGGTGGCGCGGCGGTCTTCGGGAACATGGGCGATGCCGGCGGCGCGCAGTTGCGACGGTGACGAACCGGCGGCGGCTTCGCCCTGGCCGCCGCCATCACCTTCACCGCCGCCACGGTGAAAAATAATTTCACCGCCGTCCACCTTGCACATGCCGGCCAGCGCTTCCAGCAACTCGCTCTGGCCGTTGCCGGCCACGCCGGCCACGCCGAGAATTTCGCCGCTGCGCAAACTCAGGTTGACATCGCGCACGCGCACCACCCGCTGGCGGTCGCGGACGCGCAAATTTTTCACCGTCAGCGCGGCGCCGGAGTCGCGCGGCGGCGCGGCCGAGTATTCCATCACCACCGCGCGCCCCACCATCAACTCGCTGAGCTCGCCGGCGCTGGTGTCTTCGGTTTCGCGCACCGCCACCACCCGGCCGTCGCGCATCACCGTCACCCGGTCCGACACCGCCATGATTTCGCGCAACTTGTGGGTGATCAGCACCACCGTTTTGCCCTGCCCGCGAATCACGCGCAGGATGCGGAACAGGTCGTCGGCCTCCTGCGGCGTGAGCACGCCGGTGGGTTCATCCAAAATTAAAATCTCGGCGCCGCGCACCAGCGTCTTCAGCATTTCCACCCGCTGCTGCGCGCCCACCGGCAGGTCGCCGGTGAGCGCATCGGGATCGGCGTGCAGCGCGTATTCCGCGGCCAGCCGCTGCAACTCGGCGCGCGCTTGCCGCGGCCCGGGGGAGTTTGCGCCGAGAAACATGCCGCGCTCGCAGCCCAGCATGATGTTCTCCAGCACGCTGAAGTTGTCCACCAGCATAAAGTGCTGGTGCACCATGCCGATGCCGGCGCGGATGGCGGCGGCGCTGCTGCGGAGGCTGCGGCGGGCGCCGTTGATGTAAATCTCCCCGGCATCGGCGCGCTGGCAGCCGTAAAGCACGTTCATCAGCGTGGTTTTGCCGGCGCCGTTCTCGCCGACGATGCCGTGGATTTTTCCCTTCGCAAGCGCCAGCGAGATGTCGTCGTTGGCGCGCACCGCGCCGAACGTTTTGCACACGCCGCGAAACTCCACCGCCGGCGGCGTTGACTCCGCAGCCGGCAACGGTGACTCCGCAGCCAAAGACGGTGACGCCGGAGTCGACAACGGTGGCACCCTCGCGCTCAGCGCCGCCGGCGGTTCACCACGGACAGGTGTTTTCTTTCATGTAGTCGTGAACGGCGATGTCACCGTTGATGATGCCGGTGCGCGCCCTGGTCACCGCGCTTTCCATGGCGGCGGTGATGAGCGCGCGGTTGTGTTCGTCCAGCGCCCAGTCAATGCCGCCTTCCTTGATGCCTAAAACGGTGACACCGGAGGCCCACTCGCCGCCCTGCGCCTGTTCATACATGCGGTAGACCGCGCGGTCCACGCCTTTCAGCATGGAGGTGAGCACGCTGCCGGGGTGCAGGTGGTTCTGGTTGGAGTCCACGCCGATGCCCAGTTTGCCGTTGTCTTTGGCCGACTGCAGAACGCCGAGGCCGGTGGCGCCGGCGGCGTGGAACACCACATCGGCGCCGCGGTCAAACTGCGACTGCGCCAACTCGCCGCCCTTGAGCGGGTCGTTCCACGCCGCGCCGGTGGTGCCGGTCATGTTTTCCAGAACGCGGGCGCCGGGGTCCACATGCAAAACGCCCTGCTTGTAGCCGCAGGCGAAACGGCGGATGAGGGGAATGTCCATGCCGCCGACGAAACCGACGGTACCGCTCTCCGAAGCCATGGCCGCCAGCATGCCGACCAAAAACGAGCCCTCCTCCTCGCGGAACAAAACCGACTGCACATTGGGCAGGTCCACCACGCCGTCGATAATGCCGAACCAGGTGCCGGGAAATTGTTTGGCCACTTTTTCCAGCGCGGTGGCCTGGGAAAACCCGACGGTGACGATGGGATTAAAACCGCGCCGCGCAAAATTGCGCATGGCCTGCTCGCGCTGCGAGTCGTTGGTGATTTCAAAATCACGAAACCGGACGCCGCGGTCTTTTTCAAAATCCTGGGCGCCGTTCAGCGCGGCCTCATTAAAAGACTTGTCAAACCGCCCACCGAGGTCGTAAATCAGCCCCGGCTTAAACTCAGCCGCCTGCGCACCGGCGGCGAACAGGGTGGCGAGGGTGAGGGTGAGGGTGG
>JAPPPZ010000141.1 GCA_028817275.1 Gammaproteobacteria bacterium | reverse complement strand
TTGTTGCACGGCGAATGGCGTTTCTGAGTGGCGCTCGCCCTAATCCACCCTGGCCGGCGGTGAAAGCGACCGCTGAAAGAATCCCAGCGCCCCGCCGGCCAACAACACCGCCGCGCCGGCCCACAAACTGACCGACAAATTGCCGCTGGCATCGGCCATCCATCCCGCGCCGATGGGGCCCAGCGTCTGGCCGAGGGCGAAAGCGGTGGTGTAGAGCGCCACCGCCGCGCTCCACTGCGCGCGCGGCATGTTCTTTTTAGAAAACGAGGTCACCGCGGTCGGCGCGATAAAAAACGACAAGCCGAACACCACCGCCGACAACAGCAGCCCGCCCCAGCCGGCCAGCGCAAAAGGCAGAACCACCGCCAGGCCGGTGGCCATGGATGCCAAGCCGAGGGGAACGCCGTTGGCGTACGCCGCCAGCACGCGCCGCCACACAAACGGCGACACCATCACCGCCAGGCCGAGCAATCCCCAGGTGGCGACCACCATGCCCGCGCCGCTGCCGTTGACCCGCATCCACGCCACCACGAAAGTCATGTAAACGATGTAGCCGGCGGCGAACAGAAAATAGCCGGCCAGGGACGGCATCAGCCGCGTCCACGGCGGGAACACCAGCGCGCCGCTTGGACTCGGAGCCTCGCTGATTTGCCGCGCGCCCCACCACGCGGGCAGCAGCGCAGCCAAACTGAGCGCGCCCAACGCCTGCCAAGTGTACGGCCACGATGCCGCGCCGCCGATTTCCAGCATCGGCGGCAGCAGCAGCGCGGTGAGCAGCAGCCCGGCGCCGGCGCCGCCGAAATACAACGCAATCGCCAGCGCGTTCTTGGAAGAATCGGAAGCGAACAAAGTCGCCGCCATCGCCCCGCCGGCGATAAACACCGGCGCCCCGCCAATCCCCGCCAGCACGCGCAGCGCGATGAGCGTGGCGAAATCATCGGTGAAGCCGGACAGCGCCAGCGCGGCCGCCGTCACCGCCATGCCGTATTGGAACAGCCGCGCCGGCCCAATGTAGTTGCTGCAACCTAACGCCAGCAGCGCCCCGGCCAGGTAGCCGATGGCATTGGCCGTGTTAATCCAGCCGGCCGCCGTGTAACTCCAGCCAAGGTCGCTTTGCATCGCCGGCAGAATCAAGCCGTAGCCAAAACGCGCAAAACCGTTGCCCACGGCTGGCCCCAGCGCCAGGGCCATCACCACCATCCAGATTCGCATTCCAAAATTCTTTCCCCTCCCCCGCCGGCAAGTCAACCGCCGCCGCGCGCCCCCGCCCGCCGGCACACCCGGAATTCGCCGCAGGCCGCGGCCCAAACTGACAATCAGACGCGGTGTTAATTGAAAATCAGTCGCAACTCTTATATATTTGATTTAACGACAAAAAACGCCAATTTCACGACAAAACTGAACATTGGACGCGGTGTAAGTTGACAATTGGTCGCGCCATGAGTTTACAATCAGTCGCATGCCTGACACCAGTTATCCGCGTCATGCCGAAGCGCGATTGCGGGAATCCCTTGCCGATTCCCCGGTCGTGTTGATTCAAGGCCCCCGCCAGTGCGGCAAAACCACGCTCGCGCAAACCGTCGGCCTCGCCTCGGGATACGAGTACATCAGTTTTGACGACCGCGCCGTCTGCAACGCCGCGGAGGCCGACCCCGGCGGTTTTGTCGACGCCCTGCCGCCGCGTGTCGTGCTGGACGAGGCGCAGAAGGCGCCGGGCATTTTTTCCGCGGTCAAATTGTCGGTGGACCGCGAGCGCACGCCCGGGCGCTTCATTCTGACCGGCTCGGTCAATGTGCTGCAAGTGCGCGCAATCACCGACTCCCTGGCCGGGCGCATGGACATCATCGAACTGCATCCGTTTTCGCAGTGCGAACTGGCGCGCGCCAAGCCCGGATTCCTCGACGCGCTTTTTTCCTCCAGATTCCGCATGCGCAGACCAAAAATCACGCCGCAACAAACCATGGAGCGCGTGGCCGCGGGCGGTTATCCGGCCGCGCTACAGCGCGCCGGCGCGCGCCAACGGGCCTGGTATCAAAGTTACATCGACACCCTCGTCCAGCATGATGTGCCGGGCATCGCCAACATCCGCGCGCCTGAAATCCTGCTCCGCCTGCTGACCCTGGCCGCGGCGCAAACCGCCCAACTGTTGAGCGTGAACAATCTGTCGTCCTCGTTCCAAATCAGCCGCAACACGGTCGAGAGTTACCTCGCCCTTCTCGCCAAAATGTTCCTGCTGGAAAGAGTCCCCGCGTGGCACAGCAACCGCAAAAAACGCCTGATAAAAACGCCCAAACTCCACCTCGGCGACACCGGAGTGGCCTGCGCGCTGCTGAACCTGAGCCCCGCGGCGCTGGCATCCGACGCCGCCCGGTTCGGCCACATGCTGGAAACTTTCGTCCTGCAGGAACTCCGCCGCCAAGCCAGCGCGCACCCGTCGCCGCACCGGTTTTTTCACTACCGGGAAAAAGACGGCAAGGAAGTGGACATCGTCGTTGAGCGCGATGCGTTCCGCCTGGCCGGCGTCGAGGTCAAAGCCTCGGCCACCGTCGGCGACCGTGACTTCCGCAGTCTGCGCAAACTCAAAGCGGCCGCCGGCCGGCATTTCGCCGGCGGCGCGCTGTTATACCGAGGCGCGCGCGTCTTGAGTTTCGGCGACGGCATGCACGCCGTGCCATTGCGCGCGCTGTGGGATGCGCGC